>NZ_JBSFRM010000004.1:143653-349574 GCF_053589235.1 Gordonia sp. NPDC003376
GAGCGGAGCGAGGACCCGTGTCGAAATCTTCGCAGCTTCCGTCGGGTGGTGACCGCTTCGGAGGTGGTCGCGTTGGCGACGTCGGCCGTCTGAGGTGTCGACTCGACTTGTCGCTACGCTCCTCGTCGGCTCAACCATCGTAGGTGGCTTGGCGGTTCGCTCCTCGTCGGCTCAACCATCGACGGATTGTTGGTGATTGAGCCGGGACCGAGCGGAGCGAGGACCCGTGTCGAAATCTTCGCAGCTTCCGTCGGGTGGTGACCGCTTCGGAGGTGGTCGCGTTGGCGACGTCGGCCGTCTGAGGTTTCGACTCGACTTGTCGCTGCGCTCCTCGTCGGCTCAACCATCGTAGGTGGCTTGGCGGTTCGCTCCTCGTCGGCTCAACCATCAGTGATGCGTTGGTGATTGAGCCGGGACCGAGCGGAGCGAGGACCCGTGTCGAAATCTCCGCAGCGTGCGTTGGGTGGTGAGTACCGGCGACTCGACTTGTCGCTACGCTCCTCGTCAGGTCACGCATCATGGTTGTCGTGCAGAGGGTTTCGGGAAATCGCACGCAGGTTGCGATGGTGCCGGCAACCCGAACCCGAACACGGTGCCGCCACCGGCGCGGGGCCGGTTCCAGATGGTCCCGTGCTGGCGGGTGATGATCCGATAGCTCAACGCCAAACCGATTCCGCTGCCGTGTGCCTTCTCGGTGAACGATTCGTGGAACGGATCGCGCTTCAGGCCCCGACCCTGGTCGTCGACGGTGAAGATACCCTCTCCGGTGATGTTCGACGTCGTGATCATCACGGGCGTCTCGGTGTTGCCGCACTCGACCATCTCGTCGACGGCGTTGAAGCACAGGTTGAGCATCACCTGACCCACCAGGACGCGCTCACACCGCACCCACACGGGGTCTGCCGAGAGGTGCACCTCGATCGGCACACCCGTGGGTCCCGACCGCAACTGCATGAACGGCAGGCACTCTCGCACCACGTCGTTGAGGTCGACGACCTGCTCGACGTGTTCGAGGTGCCCGACATAGGATCGCACCGTGTTCACGATGGTGGCGGCGCGCGCGATCTGTCTGCTCGCCAACTCGAGGCCGCTGTCGATGTCGCCACACGTGTCGACGTCGAGGTGCTCGGTGCCGGCCAGAGAGCGGGAGAATCCGCGGACACCGGTGATGAAGTTGTCGGCGGCGGCGAGTGGTTGGCCGAGCTCGTGGGCGATGGCCATCGCCATGTCGCCCATGGCGTTGTAGCGCGCCAGATAGTTCTCCTGGTGCAGCGCGAGCTCGCGCACCTCCTCCTCACGGATCCGGTCGGTGATGTCGTGCAGGATGATCAGATACCGTTGCACGGCGAGCTCGGGCAGCCGCTCGACGCTGCCCTCCAACCAGATCGGGGTGCCGTCACGGTCGATGAGCAGCTGAAGCGGATGCAGGGGACTGGTCGCCGCGGCCACCTCCGACCAGGTCGACGGTTGACCGTTGACTCGGATCTGGGTGCACGACATGAGGGTTCGTCCGATGGGGGAGACCGCGGTGCGGTCGGGGAACAGATAGCCCAGCGCGGTGTCGGTGGCCGCCTGGATCGACCCGTCCTGATCGACGGTCAGCGCGATGGTCGACGTGTGCTGGGTGAGCATCCCGACATGGGTCTCGGTGAGCCGCTCGGCACGCTCGGTGGACAGCTCGCGCTCGATGTCGCGGTACTGGACCATCACCGCCGTTCCACGGGACAGTTCGACCCGGGTGGCGAAGGCATCGCACCGGAAAACTCTGCCGGACTTGGACCGGAGATGCCATTCCACCCGGGCCGCACCGTTGTCGAGGGCCTCGTTGAGCAGGGCACGGGCCACCACCCTGTCGTACTCGCGGGCGGGTTTGCTGATGTGGTTGGCCCGCAGTTGCAGCAGCTCGGCGAGCTCCACCTCCAGCATCCGGCATGCCGCCGGGTTCGCCCACACGATCTCCAACGACTCCGCATCGTGTAGCAGGATGCAGGTGTCGTTGGCTTCGAGCAGTGTGAGGTGGTCGTCTGCGGTCAGCGCAGCACAGGGCGCCACGTCGGTCATGAAGCCAGCGTAGGGCCGTCCCGGCCGCACCGCAGCCCGCAAAACGACTAGGCGTGGTTAGGAAATCACCTACGTGGAAGGCCGACATTGCTGATCGACGCCGGACCGTCCGATTCGTAGCCTCGCAGTGGTACAGCCACGACGAGCAGGAGATCCAGCCCATGACCGCGACACTCGAACCATCCATCGTCACCTGGGATTCGGTGCTCGCCGAACTCGCGGAGCGCCGCTCGGAGTTCCACGCGCAGCACTACGTCCCGCGTGACTTCGTGGAGAAGTTCATCCCGCTCGGGGTGTTCCGGGCTGCCGCGCCGATCCGCTTCGGTGGCGAACCGATCCCGCCGGCGCAGTTCCTGCAGCTGATCGAGCGGGTCGCCCGGGTCGACGGGTCGACCGGTTGGATCATCGCGTTCGCGTCGTCGTTGACCTACCTGGGTGCACTGCCGCTCGACACCCAGGCCGAGATCTACCGTGACGGACCCGACATCGTCTGGGCGGGTGGGCTTTTCCCGATGCAGCCAGCGCCGCTGCGCGACGGCCGGTACGTGATCAACGGCCGGTGGAAGTATGCCAGCGGATGCATGGGCGCCGACTACGTGGGCGTCGGCCTGCGTGACGAGAACTCCGGTGGCAAGCCGCGGGCGGCCGTCCTGCGACCCGATCAGGTCACCTTTGTCGACGACTGGGACGTCACCGGGATGGCGGCGTCGGGCTCGTTCGACGTGATCGTCGAGGACGTGGAGGTTCCGCAGGAATGGACCTATGTGCGCGGCGGAGAGACGTTCATCGACGACCCGCTCTACCGGTACCCGCTGATCGCCTATCAGGCGCAGGCGCACGCCGCGGTGGGTCTCGGCGTGGCCCAGGCCGCACTCGACCAGGTGCGTGCCGCCGGGTCGCGGACCGGTGTCACCGGGGCGCCGCCGCTCGCCGCGCGTGCGTACTACCGCACCGAGTTCGCGAAAGCATATGTGGCACTGAACTCCGCGCGGTCGTTCTACCTCGACGTCGCCGACGAGGTGTGGCAGACCGTCGTCGCCGGCGATCCTGCGAGCGATGAGCAGATCGCCCGAATGCGGGTGTCGGCGGCCAACATCGCCGACACCGCCGCCGATGTGGTCGGGCGGCTGTGCTCGGTGTCGGGGGCGGCGATCATCAACAACGCCCATCCCATGCAGCTTCTCCGCCAGGATGCGATCGTCCCGCAGTTGCACGCCACCCTCGGGCAGGCCATGTACGACGGTGCGGGATCCGTACTGCTGGGTCAGGAACCGGTGATTCCCGGCTTCCTGTGAAGGTTCTCGCCCTGCGCGACCCGGGAGGTGCCCGTACCGTGTGGTGCGGGCACCTCCCTGTGTGCTGATCGTCGCCCACGCTCTGATCGTCGCCCGGATCGCTGCTAGGAATCCTTGTACGTGGGGTACAGGAAAGTTATGTTTCCGCCGACTCGCACAGTGAACTGCGATGGGTTGCGTAACGATGGACGGGACATGAAGTCGACGGCAACGACGCCGCGGCATCACTCTTGAAGATCAGAGGAAAAAGTCAGTGTCAGAACACAGCCCGGTGTCCACAGGGGTTTCCACCAGTGCGGCACCAAAATCCAGCTTCAAGCGCCTGGCGTTCGCCAGCGGCGTCGGAACGTCCCTCGAATTCTATGATTTCGCGATCTACGGCACCGCCACGGCGCTGGTGTTCAGCGACACGTTCTTCAAGACCAACGACGCCTGGTTCAGCACCTTCATGGGATTGGCGACCTTCGGCATCGGGTTCCTGATGGCACCGATCGGCGCCATCCTGTTCGGTTGGGTCGGTGACACCTTCGGCCGCAAGAAGGCGCTGACCCTGACCTTCATCGGTATGGGTGCTGCCACCGTCCTGATCGGCCTGCTGCCGACCTACGCGCAGATCGGTGTGGCGGCTCCGTTGCTGCTGGTCCTGTGTCGCATGATCCATGGACTCTGTCGTGGTGGTGAGACCGGCGGTTCGGCGGTGCTCGCGATCGAGCATGCGCCCGACGAGAAGCGTGCACAGTACGGCGTCTTCACCGCACTGGGCAGCCCGGTCGGCACCATCCTCGCCAACGTCGCGTTCGCCCTGGTGCTGTTGATGCCGGCGACCATGGTCGACGACTGGGCGTGGCGTCTGCCGTTCCTCGTCGGCGGTCTGGTCCTGGTGCTGGGCATCTGGATTCGTAAGGGTGTCGCCGAGAGCCCGGTGTTCAAGGCGATGGTGGCCGAGCACGGCGAGGAAGAGATCCGCAAGCGGGTTCCGGCGCTCACCGTCATCCGTTCCAACTGGCGTCGGCTGGCGCTGGCCGCCGGTGTCAACATCGGTCTCAACTCGACCACCTTCGCCCTGTCGATCTTCATGTTGTCCTACGCCACCGCCAAAGCACCTGACGGACTGGGTCTTCCGCGAACCGCAATCGTGTATGGCAGCATCGCCGCCCTGGTGATGCATGGTGTTGCCAATGTCATCGGTGCGTTGCTGTCGGACCGCATCGGACGTCGTCCGGTGATGATCGCCGGCGCCGCGTCGTCGATCGTGGCCGCGCTGATCATCTTCCGGCTGGCCCAGACCGGCACCGTCGCCGCCGTGGTCACCGCCCTGGTCATCGGCTTCTTCTGCACCGGTTTCCTGTTCGGTCCGATGTACACCTACTTCACCGAACTGTTCCCGCGTGAGCAGCGTCAGACCGGTATGGGCATCGCCTTCCACGTGGGCGCCGTGCTCGGTGGCGGTATCTCGCCGCTGATCGCCAACCGGATCATCGCCGGCACCGGTGACGCCACCAACATCGGCTACTACCTCGCCGTCATGCTGACCATCTCGCTGCTGTGCCTGCTGGTCCTGCCCGAGACCGCGCCGGCGCGACTGGCCGCCAAGGCCCGTCGGACCCAGGCCGCCGAGATGGAGTCGGTGACCGCATAGCTGCTGCCTCCCAACACATCCGAGGGCGGATTCCACGGACGCGCACGTGCGTTCGCGGGGTCCGCCCTCGGCCATGGGGTGTGGTGGTCAGGCGCGGACCCGCCGCTGCACGAATGTCGCGACAGCGGCGGCGATCTCGGCGGGGGAATCCTCCTGGACGTAGTGCCCGCCGGCGCCGATCGCCTGGATCTCGACATTCGCGACGTTGGCCCCAACCCAGTCGACGATCTCCGGGGTCAGGAGAAACCTGGGCTCAAAAGTAAAGAGCGTCTTCGGGATCGGGCTGGTCTGCAGCCAGGGCTCGTTCGCGGCGAGGAAGTCGACCGTCGACTGCGGTTGCGCGTCCACCGGCAGCGCACGCGGGAACACCAGGATCGGTCGTCGGCTCTCCGGGGTGGGGAACGGCGCCTCGTAGACCGACCGGTCGGCGGCCGACAGGCCCTCGAGCACAGCGTTCGGCAGCAGGCCCGTGACGAACCGGTTCTGCTCCAGGACGATGTCCTCGCCGACACCGGGTTCGACGACCTGGGCCCGGAGGGCGACGAAGTCGGCAGGCAGATCTGCGGATCGAATGGGTCGCAGTACCGGCTCGGCGATGACCAGACCGGCGACCCGATCCGGATGCCGGCGCGCCCAGGTGATCCCGAAAGCAGCACCGTAGTCCTGTACGACCAGCGTCACATTTCGGAGGTCCAGGGCATCGAACCAGGCGTCGACGAATCGCTGATGATCGTCCAGCGAGTAGTCGATGTCGGGCTTGCCGGAGTCGCCGAAACCGATGAGGTCGAGGGCCAGCAGTCGTCCGCTGCCGTGGAGCCGCGAGAACACGCCGCGCCACAGATATGAGCTGGTGGGGTTGCCGTGCAGGAACACGATGGGGTCGCCGGACCCGTGCTCGACGTAGTGCAGGGTGGAGCCCAGGACGTCGACGGTGTTGCTGGTGGCGTCCGGGCCGAACTCGGGGCGCGCCGCGGTGGTCGTGACCGGTGCAGATGATGTTGTGGGACGGGACATGTGCTGATTCCTCTCGGATGGGTGTGGTGAAACCGCGAAGGTGGATCGGTCAGACGTGGGTCACCGTGGGCCAGCCGGCCCGTCGGCCGATGCCACGGGCCCTCAGGTGCGGGGTGACCGAGGCGACGTAGTCGGCGACACCGCCGGGGCTGTGGGCGAACTTCACGATGAAGCCGTCGCACGCCTCGTCGTCGAGCCAGTCGTTCATCACGGCCGCGACATCGGGGCCGGTGCCGGTGACCGACAGGTGGCCGCGGCTGCCGGCGATGGCCGCGACCAGCTGCCGCCACGTCGCCGACGTCCCGATCTGTTCGACGATTTCCCCGAGAACTCCGGCACGACTGAGGATTCCGTTGTGCCCGGGATCGAGTCGGAGTTCACCCACCGGATCGTCGAAGGCGCCCTGCGGCACCGTGATCCCGTACATACGGAGCATGTGGCGGGCGGCGTCCTCGGTGACCAATCCGTCCAGGGTGTCGCGGAGCGCCGACGCCTGCTCGGCGGTGGCGCCGAGAGTGGTGAGAATACCGGGGAGAAAGCGGATCTCGTCGGGATCACGTCCGGCGTCGGCCGCTCGTCGCCGCAGGTCGGTGCGGAAGGCCCGGGCGGCCTCCTTGGTGGGTGTGGCACCGAAGACGACATCGGCGTGCCGGGCGGCGAACGCCCGGCCGGGCTCCGATGCGCCCGCCTGCACCAGGAGCGGTCGGTCGTCACCCCAGCGTCCGCGCAGTCCGGCGACGATCCCGTCGGCCGCCTCATATCGCTCGGCATGTCCGGGAACGGTGATGTCGCCGAACGCCTTTGCCGTCGCAGGCGACCCGGTGGTCACGATGTTCCAGCCGATCCGTCCCTGCGAGAGCGCGTGCAGCGACCGGAAGGTGCGGTAGAGCTGATCGGGGGTCGCGAACACCGTCGACGACGTCACGACGACGTTGAGATCGGGGACTTCCTGGAGGATCGCGGCGGCCAGCGTCGTGGGTTCGAACGGCCATCTGATCACCGACGCCACCAGCGGGTCGAAGCCGATGAAGTCGGCGAAGAAGATCCCGTCGAATCCGCCGGTCTGGACCGTGCGGGCGAATTCCAGATAGTAGGTCGGGTCATCGATTCGCCCGATGGGTGAGGTGGGCAACCGCCAGGCACCCTCGTGGTCTCCGGAATGATGGATATCGGCCAGCAACAGGGGAATCGGGGTCATCGTGCGTCCTCCCGGGATCGGGTCCGGATCTCGACGACGGGCACCACTCCCTGCGGGCCGGCAGGCACGTCGAGCGGGGAGTCGATGCCGAAATGTCGTCCTGACACGATGACCGGCGTGATCTGGGCGAGGTCGGCGTGGCGGCCGGAAGCGCGATCGTTGACCAGCGCTGCGGGCCCCCACGAGGTCAGCAACGCCGACACGACGTCCACCGCCTCCGCGACCCGTCCTGGATCGGAATCCACCGCGCCCCACAGCAGCCGGCCCGCCGAGAGCTTGTCGATCTCGGCGAGCCGGCGGGCGACGGGGTACGGGTGCCACTGCGCCACCGGGACGGCCACGGCGATCCGGATGAAGTCGGTGGCGGCCGCGATGGCGGCGGCCACGACGAACGGGTCGAGGTCATCGGCGTCGACGGTGTCGACGACGACGGTGCCGGTCTGATGATGGTCGACGTCACGAGCCACGTCGATCGCTGCCGCCAGATCACCGGAACCGGTGAGCCGCAGGATCACCGGATCACCGGAGAGGGGATCACCGGACAGGGGATCACCGGACAGGGGAACGGTGGCGCTCACGGCCGGTACTCCCCGACATACCGCCCGCCGTCGGCGACGAACTCCGATCCGGTGGAGAACCGCGACGCCTCCGACAGCAGGAACACCACCAGGGCGGTGATGTCCTCGGGCTGCCCGGCTTCCCGGATGATCTGGTTGGGCAGCACATCGGAATCCAGTCCGTCGATGAACGACGTCGCGATCCGACCCGGGTGGATCGAGTTGACCCGGATGTGCCAACGACCCAGATCCAGTGCGGCCGAACGGGTCAGCCCACGCACCGCCCACTTGGCCGTCACGTAGGCGACCCGATCCTGGATGCCGATGAGCCCGGCGACCGACGAGATGTTGACGATGCTGCCGCCCCCGGCATCCCGGAGTGCCGGGGCGAGTGCACGAATGCCCAGGAGGCTGCCCGCCACGTTGACCTCCTGCACGCGCCGATACTCGTCGAGGTCGGTGTCGACGACCGAACCCGACCCGAAGATGCCGGCGTTGTTGACCAGGCCGCCGACGGGCCCGTGGGCGCGGGCCACGTCGGCCACCTGGTGCCACTGGTCGGCCGAGGTCACGTCGAGCTGTAGTGCGGTGGCGGCCGGGCCGATCGACTCGGCCACGGACTTCACCCCGTCGACGTCCACATCGCCGAGCACCACCCGGCCGCCGGCGTCGGCGATGGCCGCGGCGTGCACGGCCCCCATCCCACCGGCGGCGCCGGACACGACGAAGACACGCCCGGCGAGGGTGTCGGCGGTAAATCCCACGTCAGACCACCCCGAGGGCGAACGCACCGATGTAGGCGCGGATGGCATCGGCACTCGGGGGATGGAACGTGCCGGCCCGTACGTCCCGGTAGAGCCGCTCGAGCTCACCACGACGATGCAGGGAGCCTGCGCCGGCGATGTCGAGGGACAGATCGGTGACGGTCCGTGCGACCCGGGTGCCGTTCTCCTTGGCGGCGAACAGTCGTAGCAGCGCCCGGTCGCCGAGGTCGGTTCCGGCGGTGAGCGCGGCGGTCAGGGCATCGAGTTGCCCGGTCACCCCTTCCAGGGCCAGCTCCGCCTCGGCCACGTGGTACTGGGTGAACGGCTTGTGTGCCACCGGCTCTCCGGCCAGGCTCAGCGCGGTGCGTGAGCGTGCGGTGGCGATGGCCACGTCGAGGGCCCGGCGGGCGACGCCGAGGTAGATGTTGCCCAGTGCCGGCAGCACCCATGGGAAGATCCCCGCGATGTAGCCGGTGGGCGGCTGACCGAGGTCCACCACCTCCACCACCCGGTCGTGGGGCAGGAAGGCGTTGTCCAGGACGGTGTCGTGGCTGGCGGTGGCCCGCACCCCGAGGGTGTCCCAGGTTTCCACCGTCGACACCCCGTCCTGGTCGCGGGAGATGAAGCCGTGCACGATCGTCGGGTTCTCCGGGTCGGTGTTGTCGCGGGCGTGCACACCGAGCCACTCCCACGCCGGCGACAACGACGTGAAGATCTTGTGCCCGGACAGCCGATATCCGCCGTCGACACGGGTGGCGATGGTGGTGGAGTCGTCGATCGCCAGGTCGTTGCCCGGTTCCCCGTGACCGGCCGCGATGACCTTGCCGTCCACCACGTCGCGGGTGAGCCACTGCAGGGTGGTGTCACCGGCGCGCAGGGCGTCGCCGAGCGGACCCGTCCAGTACAGATGCATGTTGACACCCAGCGCAGTGGCCGGTGCGAATCCCGCGAGGCGCCGCTGCTCGGCGTTGATCTGGTGCAGGGTCAGCCCCAGGCCGCCGTGCTCGCGGGGGATCGCGGCCCGCAGGTAGCCGAGTTCGCGCAGGTCGTCGAGGTCGTCGGCGAAGAACGTGTTCTCACGGTCGTGGGTGACGGCACGCTCCCGGAACCGTTCCAGGGTGTCCTCGGGGATCAGCCAACCGGTGTCGGCGTCGGGTGCTTCGATGGTTTCGGTCATCGGGAATCCTTTCCTGGTGCATCGTGGGCGGGTCGCCCACGATGTGCGTGGTGAGAACCGAGCAGTTACGGGCCCTACTGGTGATCGCCGAGATGTCGTCGCTGCGCGCGGCCGCCGAGCGGCTCGGCGTGAGTCAGTCGTCGCTGAGTACATCGGTGCAGCGGCTCGAGGCCGAGTTGGGTGTGACCCTGCTGGGCCGCTCGCGCACCGGGACCACGCTCACCGAGGCCGGGCGCGTGGCGCTCGAATCCGTTCGCGAGGTGTGTCGCGCCGAGGACGATCTGCGACGGGTGCTGCGCGAGTACACCGATGGCGTGCCCGCGCTGGTGCGCGTCGCTGCGGTGACGTCGGCGGTCAACACCGTGCTGCCCGACGCGTTGCACGACGTCCTCGACGACGCCGGGCTCGAGGTGCAGGTGCGGATCGGTGGTTCCGACGACGTGATCACGCAGGTCCTCGACGATGGCGCCGACCTGGGTGTGATCGCGTGTGAACCCGATGTGCGCCCACCGCTGTCGGGGATCGTCAGCGAGACGTTGCTGTCGGCGCCGGTCGGCATCGCCATGCCGGTGGGTCATCGTCTCGCCGGCACCGGGTCGGTGGCACTCGCAGACCTGCGCGGCGAGCGGATGATCGACTTCCGGCCGGGCTACCTCATGCACCAGGTGGGGCGCCGGCTGGCGGCGAAGACCACTGCGCGGGTGGTCTCCCACGTCGAGTCGACGCCCGAGGCCGTCCGGATGGTGTCGGCGGGAGTGGGCATGTGCTTCGTCCCCCGCTTCAGCATCACCGCCGGGGAGCAGGTGGAATGGCGTGCGCTCACCGATTCCGGGGAGCGCATCGATCTGGTGCTGGTCCGGCCGGCGCGGCTGCGGCCGTCGACCGGGCCGGCTCGACTGGCCGATCGAATCCGATGGCACAGCAGGCGGTTTCATGATGTCCATCTCGACACCGGTGGCTCGGCGAACACCGCCGTGCGCGACACGGTGTAGTCGTCGATGGTGGCGCGGACGCCCTCACGACCGCGACCGGAGTCCTTGATCCCACCGAACGGGGTGACGTCGGACCGGTAGGTCGGGACGTCACCGATGACGACCTGCCCGGTCCGCAGGGCCGACACCGCCCGTGACGCGGTCCGCAGATCGTGGGTGAACACACCGGAGCTGAGGCCGTACCGGGAGTCGTTGACCTGTGCGAACGCATCGTCGAGCTCGGTGTAGGTGAGTACGGAGACGACCGGACCGAAGACCTCCTCGGTGACCACCCGGGCGGTGGGAGGCGGGTCGAGCAGCACTGTCGGCGGCAGCAGGCGGCCCTCGCCGGGTCCGCCGGTGGCCAGGCGCGCGCCGCCGGCGACGGCCTCGGCCACCCAGGCGCGGATGCGATCGGCGGATGCATCGTCGATCACCGGCCCGACGTCGGCATGGTGATCCTGCTCCCGGGTCGCTGCGAGAAGCAGCGGCACAAAGGTTGTCGCCGTCGACTCGGGGACGTACACCCGCTGCACCGAGGTGCATGCCTGGCCGGCGTTGTAGAAGCCGAACAGGGCGATCCGCTCGGCGGCGTGGCGGAGATCGTCGGGGGAGGTGGCATCCGGCGCGATCACCGCGGCCGCGTTGCCACCGAGTTCGACGACGACCTGTTTGCGGGGGACGGCGTCGACGATGCGGCGTCCCACCGCATCCGAGCCGGTGAAACTGACGACCGGGACCGCGGGATGGGTGATGAGTTCCCAGGTTCGACGGTGGTCGGCGTCGGGTCGGACCACGGTGACGATCCCGTCCGGGATGCCGGCACGCGTGACCGCATGAGCGAGGGCAGTTGCGGTACGCGGCGTGCGCGGACTGCCGATCACGACGATCGACGCACCGGCCGCGATCGCCGGGGCCACCTTGTGCACGGTGAGGTGGAGCGGAAAGTTGAACGGCGACAACGCCAGAACCGGACCGCGTGGCTCGCGGAGGGTGATCGCGAGCCGACCGGAGCCGGACGGTTGACCGTCGAGCTGTTGGGTCTGCGGATGCAGGTGCAGTGCCTCGGCCGCGGCGAGCCGGATGATCTGAACAGCACGCTCGACCTCGATACGCGTCCACTTGTCGGGCTTGCCGGTGTCGGCGTGGATCGCTGCGGCGATCGGGTCGGCATCGGCGGTGACCGCATCGGCGAGGGCGATCAGCCAGTCCTGCCGCTGCCAGGCATCCGTGCGTGACAGGGTGGCGAGGCCACCGAGAGCACCGTCGACGATGCTCTCGGTGGTCACGTCACCGAGCGTGTCGGTGGTCAGGGTCATCGGGTGGTGGCCGGGTCGAAGATCTCCGGGTCGGGGAGCAGGCCCAGGGCGAGGGAGATCCGGTTGGTGCCGTTGATGATCGCGACGATCTGCACGGCCTCGTAGATGTCGACGTCGGACAGACCGAGTGCGCGCAGCCGGGTGATGGTGGCGTCGGGGATCTCGCCGGGCTCGTCGGTCAGCGTGAGCGCCAACTCGATCAGGGCGTGCTCGCGTCCGGACAGCTCGGGCACCTCACGGTGGTCGAGGGAGATGCGGTGGGCCAGCCACGGGTCGTGCAGGAACTCGCCGAGCTCGTGCACGTGCAGCGCGTGGCAGTACGAGCACCCGTTGCGCACCGACACGACGGTGGCGAGGATCTCGCGTTCCCGGCGGGTGATGGAGGTGATCACGTCGGACGAGCCCTGCAGCAGCGGGAACAGGTAGGCGTTGAGACGGTTGAAGTGTCCCTCGTCGATTGCGAAGGCGCGCAGCCAGTTCGGTACGAATCCGGCCTGTTTCTCGGTGGTGGCGAAGAACTGTCTGGTGGCCTCGGAGAGGTCGTCCTCGGCGGGAACGGCCAGGCGGGCGATCTGGGGTTCGGCGGCGGTGGTCATGGTGCTCCTCGGAAGGGTCGGGCCGGACGTCGTGGTCAGTTGAAGAACTGGTCGTCCGGGGTGACCTGCAAGAAGATGCTGAACCGGTTGGCTGCGGCGAAGGCCGAGACCACGTGGACGGCCTCGTAGATCTGCTTGTCGTCGAGTCCGAGATCGCGCAGCGACCCGATGTCGGAGTCGTCCACCTCGCCGGGATGCAGGGCGAGTTTGGCGGCGAACCGGGCCAGGGTGCGGTGGCGCTCGCCGAGTTCCCGGACCTCACGAAAGTCGATCGCCACCCGGGTGCCGAGCTTGCGGTCGCCGAGTGCGTCGCCCAGGCTGCCTGCATGATTGAGGCGGCAGTACGAGCACCCGTTCTCCGCGGAGGTGACGGTCGCGAGGATCTCGCGGTCGACATAGGGGAGCAACCCCGAGTTCGGATCGAGCAGCGCCAGCAGGTAGTCGTTGAAGCGGGCGGCATGGGCCCCACCGAGCGCAAAGGCGCGCGCCCAGTTGGGGATGTAGCCGAGCTGGCGCTCCAGCGAGCGGATCTGCTCCTGCAAGCGGTCGGGCAGCTCGTCGATCTCGGGCACCTCAAGGCGCGAGATGGCAGTGGTGGCAGGGGTTTCCAGGATGTCGGTCACGAATGTCCTCGTCTGTTGCGGGCCTCGGTGGGCAGGCATGGGCGGTACGCCACACGCTAGGGACCACGCGATCGGCGGCCCAGACTAAGAACCTGACGAGATCGAAGTCGTCGGTGCGAGGCAATCGATGGGTGGGAGTGGGTGATCGGAGAATGCGATCACCCACGCGGTGTCGACTCTGTCGAATGGCTGTTGGTGCAGGCTTGTACGGTCAGGAGGTTGTCCGCGTCACCAGGTCGGGCCTCGCGTCGGTGCACCTCAGTGCAGTCGCGGATCTGCGGCAGCGGTGCGACGCCCTGCTCGACGTGGCCGATGTCGCGTCGTCGATCGGAGCGCGTGCTCGGCCAAGGCGGAACTCGCCCCGTGAACTGACGTCCGCGTCACCGATCCAGGAACGAGAACGAACCCTGCAGAGGGTAGTTGCGCCTCTGCAGGGTTCGTTCCTCGTCTGTGAGCGTCCCCGCGAGATCGGGGCGGTGCCGCTAGATTCTGTACTCTGCAACCCAATCCACGAGCATCTGCCCGGTGGGGAAGGTGAGTCCGCCGAAGTTGTCGAGTTGCAGTGCCAGGTGCATCGACCGTGGCGGCAGGCGGTTGACGTCGGTGCTCCTGGCCCACTGCACACCGTCGCGGTACACCGCGATGTACTGCGGGGTCCATTCGACGGCCCAGGCATGCCAGTTGGTCGCGTCTCCCCAGGTGGTGTGGGATTCGACGTTGTTGGCCGCACCGTAGTGCAGGTTGTACTGCACGGTGCTGCGGGTGGCGTCGGCAATCTCCATGAAGTCCACCTCGCCGCCGACCGGCCAGTCCTCGGCGTCGGGCCACAGCAGGGCGACCGCATGCCAGGTGGGGGAGGCGACGGTGGCCCGCGAGCAGATCTCCCAACGGCCGTACTTGCGGCCGCCCCAGTTGGGGGTCACCCCGCCGGACGTTCCGTCGATGGTGGACGTGATCGTCAGTGCCCCATCAGAAACGGAGACCGCGGACGGGCTCCGGCGGCCGTTGCCGTCGTGGCCGGCACCGTTGTAGGCGGTCCAGTTCGACAACGACGAGAAGCCGTCGTAGTGCTCGGCGGTTCCCCATCCCTGGGTGGAGGCTGCAGTCGTGGTGCAGCCGGCACCCGACGATGAGCCGAAGTCGAGGGCCTCGGCGTCGGGGGTGTTGACGTAGGTGAGTGCGGCAGCAGCGATTCCGGCGGCGAGTAGCGGCCGGAGTGCGGTCGTGAGAGTGGCGAACACAACTGCGAATCTAGCAGAAACGGACCAACCGGAAAAGACGCCCGTTCTCACGAGAATGCATGCACCGCAACATCATTCGGTATCCGACATCCCCGTGGGATCGGTGTCGTCGGCCTCCTGCGTGGAGGTGTCGTCGACGACCGGTGTCTCGGTCGCGTCGGTGTGTGCCGAGCCCGGCTCGGCTGCCGGGGAATCGTCGCCGGCTGCCGGCGCGGCACCCGCGGTGGGGGTCTCGGCTTCGGTGGCTTCCGCCCCCGTGGTCTGCGCCCCCGTGGTCTGCGCCTCCGTGGTCTGCGCCTCTGGGGTCTCCACGTCGGTGGTCTCCGCCTCGATGGAGTCCACCGTGGTCGGCTCAGCGACCGGGGTCTGGGTTGTCGCGGTGGTGGACTCGGTCACCGCGTTCACTCGGGCCACGGACGTGGTGGACGTGGTGGTCACGTAGCCCTTGAGTGCATCTTCGAGTTTGTCGACCTCTTCCGCGTCGGTGCGAATCCATCGATTCCAGGTGTGTGCGCCGTCGGTGTAGATGAATTGCACCGGGAGATCGAAGATCTCGGCCTGGATGTTGAGCAGGACCGTCGACGCGAACGAGATCATCTCGAGGCCGACGCCGATCGCGACGTGCAGGATGCCGCCCTGCGCCATCATCTCGTCCCACTCGGCCTGCGAGGCCGGCAATCCGTTGCCGGTGGAGACGATGATGGTCTGGCCGGTGGCCTTGGCCTGGATGATCTGGGTGGCGACGTCGTTGGCGGCCCACGAGTTGCCGGGCAGCAGCGGATTGCCCCACAGGCCGTCGAATCCGTTGCCGACGCCCTGGCGGGTGGCCAGGATGAACGGCACCGCAAAGTATCCGAAGATGTTGTCGGTGTGGTAGTAGCCCGAGCGTGACACCGCCACCGAGAACACCTCGGGGTACTTCAGCGCCAGGTTGATCGCCTGCCCACCCGAGATGGACAGTCCGGAGATCGCGTTCCCGGTGGTGCCGACGTCGAAGTTCTGGTTCAGAAACGTCGGGAGTTCTTCACCCACAAAGGTTTCCCACTGCGGGTCGAAGTCTCCGGTGCCCTCGTAGTTGCTCAGCGGGTTGCCGCTGTTGTCGACCGGGGTGGACTCCCAGTTCGCCGACCACGTGGTGGCCGAGTCGGGGATCGACACCAGGGTGTAGCCCGTGTCGTACAGGTCGCCGCGGCCGTTGGCGATCGGATCGCTGAGCTGCCCCAGGAAGTAGACGGCCTGCTCGGGTTGGCCGGCCTGCTGATCGGACGGCCGGACCTTGACCGTCACGGTGGTCTGCATGGACTCCGACCAGACGTAACAGGTCTGCACGTTCTGGGCGCGGTCGGTGTCGCTGGTGAAGTAGCAACTCGCCGAGGTGCGCTCGACGGTGGGGTCCACCGCGAACGCCGGACCGATGCCACTGCCGAGTCCGATGGCTGCGGCCACCACTGCTGCGGCCACCGATCGCCGACGGCGGCGGGCGGAGCGGGATCGGAGGGCGACCGGCGCGGTCGTCTCACTCGGCAGGGTCATGGCAGCGTCACCTCGGGTCGTTCGGGCACCTCGATTTCGGACAAACCCTACAGGGTGTTGGTTAGGCAAACCTAACGGAGGGTCGATGCGGGCTGCTGCCGTCGCACCCGCGCGAGCGTCCACAGCGAGATGCCCGCGGCCGCCGCCGACAACAGGTCCGACTCGGTCAGGCCGTTGGTGCTGGTGAATGTGACGAGCGTCGCACCCTCGATCGGCCCGTTCCAGATCACCCAGGCCACGGCGACGACGAGCAGCGTGACCGCTGCGCGCGTGCTGGGGCGGAGCAGGGTCCACAGGCCGCAGGCGAACAGCAGGTTGAGCAGGACCAGGGCATGGAAGATATCGGGTGAACGCATCGTGAACAATCATGCCCGGTTCGGCGATGCGCTGCCGAGTACGGTCACGCCCGTGTCATCCCGTCGCCGACGCTCCGGACCGGAGCCGTGGTGGCCCCGACAGCGTCCAGTTCTGCCGACAGGTGCTTCCCACTGCTAACGTGCTGGGGTCTGACCAGACGAATCCCATTGGGATACCGCAATCTTCGGGGAGATTGAGATGAAGACCAGCTATGCCGTTCGGATCGCCGGGGTCGGCCTGGCCGCCGCGATCGGGACCACGATCGCCGCAGCACCGGTGCTCGCCGCACCGTCGAGCACACCGGGCGCGGTGCAGGTGGCCGCCGCGAAAGTGAACTGGACCGACGTCAGCAAGGGTGCGTCGGCCGTCGGTGACAAGCGCAACGCCCAGGCGGCCCAGTGGGTGCTCGCCAAGCACGCGGCCACCCCGGTCGGCACCGACAAGGGCAACGTCAAACAGTCCGTGCTGGCCGCGAGCGCCTACGGTGACGTTGCGGAGCCGATCGTCACCGACGCGGCCAATCCGTCGGCGGGTACCGGCGCCGGTTCGACCGGCTCGTCGGGCTCGAGCACGGGTTCGGCGTCGACCGGATCGCTCGACCTCGGGTCGTCGAACGGGTCCGCGGACATCTCCTACAACGATCTGAAGGCTATCCTCGACACCTACTTCGCGAACTTCGACTGGTCGGTGGTCACCGTCCCGCTGATCGCGACGGTGCTGCAGGCCCAGGGTGTGCCCGCGGCCATCGCCACGCCGCTGGCCACGCTGATCTGGCAGGTCATCGAAACCACGTTCCCGGCATACGCGAACTGATCTGCGTCTACCCGTCGGTGGACGACCCGCCCGCGGACACCGCGAGCCCGTCGATGAGTGCCGCGAGATACTTCTCGATCCGATACCGGTGGCTGTAGTCGTCCCAGTTGTCGAACAGTTGACGGACCGCCGGATAGTCGGTGAGTTCCGCCGGATCGGGGGTGTAGATCGCCGCCTCGTCGCCGCGGCGTTCGCGGGCGACGATGTTCCACTGCAGTTCGGTGGTGATCATGAACCACGACGTACGCCACAGGCCGTAGGCGGTCTCGTGGTCGAGTCCGAGCTCCATTGCCGTGGACAAATAGATCTCGGCCTGCTCGAACTCCGGCATGCCCAGCACGGTCCCGGTGCGCAGCACATCCGACACCCACGGGATGGCATCGAGTTTGGTGTACATGTCCATCGACTGCGCCAGCAATCGGTTGCGCGGTGACCCGGTGTGGGTGTCCCAGGTGATCCGATGGCCCATCTCTCCGATCACCATCGACAACAGAACAGTCTTGTTGGGGACGTGGTAGTACAGCGTCATCGGGCGCAGTCCGACGTCGGCGGCGAGCCGTCGCATGTTGAGCGCCTCGACGCCGCCGGAATCGAGAATTCGAATGGCGGCGTCGACGATGGCGTCCCGGCGAAAATCCGGTGGAGGAGATGCCATGTCGTCCATCCTCACCTCTTGCGGTCACGACGTCCACATCCACCCGGGGGTGTCCGTGAAACTCCTCGCCGGCAGCGTCTGACCGTCAATTCCTCACTGTCAGTTGACATGTGTTGGTGGATGTTCTGGGGTTGTGCAATTGTTCTGCGGGCATCCATTGTGGTTTGCATCTCTACGTGCGACCCTGCGCACAGATCATTCCGACAAACACGACGAGACTCGCGAGGAGTGCCATGACGTATCCGCCGACCGGTTCGGGCGAACCGCAGAATCCCGAGGACCAGCCCAAGTACACGGATCCAGCGCAGTACGGGGGTCAGCCGCAGTATGGGGGTCAGCCGCAGTACGGGGATCCGGCGCAGTATGGACAGGCGACACCTCCGCCCGGCGGGTACTCGTCTCCTCCGCCCCCGCCCGCCGGCGCGTACCCGCCGCCGTATGGTGCTGCACAGCAGCCGCCGCCGTATCCGGCGTCGGCGACCGGTGCCCCGACACCGACGACACTCGACCTCGGTGCGGCCCTGAGCTACGGCTGGAACAAGTACAAGGCCAACGCGCTCAACTGGATTCTGTTCGCCGTCATCTCGTATGTGATCATCGGTCTGATCAGCGGCGCCATCAACGGGTTCTCGTCGTCGCCGAGCTACGCCCAGAACGCCATCTCCGGCGTGGTGTCGGGCATCCTGGGTGTGCTGATCCAGGCGGGGTTCACCCGCGGAGCCCTCGACGAACTGGACGGTCGCAAGCCGGCCCTCGGTGACTTCGTCAAGTGGAACAACCTCACCGCCGTGTTCATCGCCGCGATCCTGGTGTGGCTGATCACCACGGTCGGCTTCATCCTGCTGATCATCCCGGGTCTGATCGCCACGTTCTTGCTCTGGTACACCATGGCTTTCGTGATCGACCGCAACCTGGCACCGGGTGACGGGCTCAAGGCCAGCTTCGATCTGACGAGCAAGAACGTCGGCTCGCTGCTGTTGCTCGCCGTCGTGGTGATCCTGCTGAACATCGTCGGCGCCCTGCTGTGCCTGGTGGGTCTGCTCGTCTCCGGGCCGGTCACGCTGATCGCGTCCACCTACGCCTACCGGGTGCTCTCGGGTGGTGTTGTGAGCCCCGCTCAGTAGGCCGCGCCCACAAGCTTTCACGTCGACGGCGCCGACCCCGCGGGGTCGGCGCCGTCATCATGACCGGACCATGTGACCGGATCAGCGGAAGTGGATGACCCCGCGAATGTTGCGTCCGGCGCGCATATCGTCGTATGCGGTGTTGATCTGGTCCAAACTGTATGTCTTGGTGACCAGTTCATCGAGCTTGAGCTTGCCCGCCCGGTACATGTCGAGCAGCATCGGCATGGCTTCACGGGGCGACTTCATGCCGTAGAGCGCACCCTGGATGCGCTTTTGCATCATGGCCAGGTTGTTGGCGTTGAATCCCGGAATGGGTCCGGCCTCGTCCTCGGGGCTCATCCCGGTGACCACCACGGTGCCTGCCTTGCGCGTTGCGGCCAGACCTTCGCCGACGAGCTGGTTGGTGACCAGACCGGCGGTCAGGATCACCACGTCGGCACCCTGCCCATTGGTCAGGTGGGCGACACGCTCGGCGGAGTCGGCAAAGGAACCGAACGACTCGTCGGCGCCGAAGTCGAGCGCCCACTTCTGCTTGTCGGCAACCGGATCGATGGCGATGACGTGCGCGGCGCCGCTCTCGCGGGCACCTTGCACGGCGTTCATCCCGACACCGCCGACGCCGGCCACGAGGACCACGTCACCGCGCTGCACGTTGCCGGCGGTGGTGGCCGATCCGAACCCGGTCTGCACACCACACGCGACCAGGCAGGCGATCTCCACGGGATGTCCTTGGCGATCTTGACCAGTGAGAGTTGGTCGTAGACCTGCCATTCGGCGAAGGTGCCGAGCAGACCCATGGTGGCCACGTCGAGGCCGTCGTCGCTGTGCATGCGGAACGTGCCGTCGAGTTGGTGTCCGACCATGATCAATGCGCCGTTGTCGCACAGGTTCTGCATCCCCGAGGCGCACCATCGACACTTGCCGCAGGACGGGATGAACGAGGTCAGGACGTGGTCGCCGACCTCGAAGTCGGTGACGCCGGGGCCCAGTTTGCGGACGATGCCCGCGCCCTCGTGCCCGCCGATGGTCGGCAGGTGTGCGGCGCTGATGTCGCCGTGGGACACGTGGTCGTCGCTGTGGCACAGGCCGGTGGCCACCATCTCGACGAGTACCTCACCGGTCTTCGGGTCGTCGAGTTCTACCTCTTCGACCGACCACGTGCCGGGTGCCTCCCGAAGCAACGCTGCTTTGGTTCTCATGGATCCGCTCCTATCGTGTCCAGGCTGCGTCGAGGGGTGACCTATAACGCGTTCGCCATATGAAGGTGATCCACACCATATAGTCACACTATGACAAAACCGCCAGGCTTTGTTCGAACTGCCGACGGAGGTGCGTGTGCAGGCGCGAGTGGGCGATGATGGCCCGATGGGTTCGGGCGAGGGTGGGGACGGTGTCGATGAGGGGGCCCTTGTCGATCGGGGAGACAAGGGTGGACGGCCCGCGCTGACCAGTGCACATGCGCTTGCGGCGTGCGCGCAGGAGCTGTTCTTTCGCGGCGGCTTCGACCAGACCACGGTGGCCGACATCGCGCGGGCGGCCGGGGTCAGCTCGCGGACCTTCTTCCGGTATTTCGCTGCCAAGGCCGACGTGGTGTGGGTGGAGTCGGACGCCGAGATCGTCGTCTTTCGCGAGACGATGCGCGCGGCCCCCGACGGTGCCGACATCTGGCAGGCGATCACCGAGGCGATCGCCACCTCCCTCGACCACGGCCGCGCGGAGGAGACGTGGGCTCGGCACCGCGCCGAACTCATCCTGCGTGAGCCCGCGGTGCAGGCCCAGGCGGGTGTGATCTATGCCCAGTGGCAGACGTCGATCGCCGAGTTCGCCGCCGGCCGCATGGGGATCGAGGAGTCGTCGGCACCTGTGGTGGCGATCGCCTACGCCGGGGTCGCGGCCTCCCGTGGGGCACACGAACTGTGGCTCTCGCAGACCGAACTCTCGTTGGGCGAGTCCATCTCTCGCATGTTCGAGCTGATGCGCCCGGCAGTGTTGGCCATGTGATCGGTGGTTGGGTGAGGTCTTTGGTGGTTGAGCCGGTCGTCGTCGCGCAGCGAGGCCGCCCTGCCGTCGAAACCCGGTGAGACAACCACTCCCGCAACCACATCCGATGTAGCGGCGTCGGTAGGCCCACCCCGCGCCGAACGGAGGTCAGGCCGTCACGGCACGCTGACCGTCGCCACCCCGGGGAATGACGGTTGTCCGGCATTCGGGTAGGCGGCTGATCCGGTGACCTGGATCGACAGGAGTGCCTGCCCGTTTCCGGGGTGGATCACCGCCGAGGTGGGCGTCGGATCGAGGTAGTACGGGCAGGGTTTCACGGTGACGCCGCCCGCGCGTCCCGTGGTCACGCCGAGGTAGTTGATCCGCACCAGGGCGCCGGCTGCGGAACTCGAGCAGATCGACGGGGAGGCGGGTGCGGCGACCTTGAGTTCGCCTGCCTTGCCGGTGGTCTGGGCGGTGACCGTGGCGAAGTACGGTCCGGGGACCACCAGGCCGCTGACCGCGAGGGCGGTGGCCGGGATCTGGTACACGGTGACCGGTGCGGCGTGCGCAGCACCCGCGGCGGGAAGGGCGATCGCGGTCGCGGCGGCAGCAACGGCCGCTCCGATGACGACTTGACGGGTGGTGGGCATGGACGGACTCCTCCGAGGTGCGGTGGCAAGGGCTCATCCGGTTTGTCGGACATGCCGTGATCTGTGTTACACCGTCGCGCTCCAGCGGCTACCGACCCGATCGGTCTAGCCGGAGAACACCGGGTACTCCGGACCCCGATCGGTGTGCACCTCGAGTCCTGTTCCTGCCCGCACTCATCGACTCGGGCCTGCCCGGACACGTGGTGATGCTCTCGTCGCTGGGCGGGTTCACCAGCACCACCAGGATGGCCGGCTACATGTGCAGCAAGACCTCGGTCCGCGTCCTCACCCAATGCCTGCGCGAGGAACTGCAGTCGGTCGACGCTGCGGTCGGTGTCACTTCGGTGTATCCCGGGCCGGTGCGCACCAACATCTTCCGCGATGCGGTGACGTCGGGTTCCGGCGGGGAGTCGCTGCGGACCCAGATGGACAGCTTTGTCGGTTCCAACGGCATGGAGCCCGCCGATGTGGCCAGGCTGACCTTCGCCGCGGTCGAGACCGGCAACTTCTGGGTCCACACCCATCCGAACATGTCCTGGGAAGCCATCGGCGACATGGACGCCGAGTTCCGATCCGGACTACCAGAAGTGGTTGCCGAGGGCTGAGGCGACATCCGGCGAGGCGGTATCACTGGCCTCGACACACGGATATCACTCTCCAAGCCGACGGCGCACGAGTATCTGCGGGTGACACGCGCGGTGACATCGGACTGTGGCGGCGACTTCTGGTTTCACCCATCCGGACACCCAGGAGAGTGGTTGCGGCACGGCTCGGAAGACGAGCCGTACCGCAACCACTCGGTGTCAGGGAAAGAGCGAGTCGAGACTGCCGGTTTCGGTTATCGGACGGGACTGTTCATGATCGCCACTGGGAGCACTGCTGCCCCACAGAGTGGTTGTTGGGGTTCCCGATCCTCACGATGACGGCCGATCTTCTGCTGACCAGCGCTCACAAGATGAACAGGTCGGCCGGCACCTTGACCGCTGCTTTGTCGAACACCTCGACCGCCACGTCGGGGTTCCCAGCTGTAGTTGATGATCCGCAATGATGTGACATCGCCGCTCTGCAGTTCCTTGAGATCTGGGCCACCGAACTCCTGCTCGCGAACGCGAGATCGGCCACGCGTACTCACCGGTTACCGGTGTGGATCGTTCATACGAATTCGCTGGTCCGTTTGTGGGAATCCTCAGCGCGTGATCGGCAGGTGTAGGCCTTCGCTGTGCCTACATTGACGACGAATTCGCCTTCGGTGTCGTTGGCGAGATGAATCCGTGGATGTCGAAGGGGTTGTCGTGGTCAAATGGGCGAGAAGTGTGCTGGTGTTGTTACTGACGGTGACGGCGTTCATCTCCGGCGTGGCCGGTGTTGCCGCGGCGGACAAGGTCGAACCGATCGGACTGAAGCCCTGGTCTGGCGATAGCCACGGCGGTAGCCGGGTGAGCACCGAACAAGGTGGTTTCATCGTCGCGCACATGGTGGGTCGCACGGTGACTCCGAGCAGCCCATGTACGGTGTACGTCTTCGCCGACGGACGTAGTAATGAGTTGCAGAGCAGGGTTTTACACACCAATGGCAAGGGCGATGGTTCGGTGCGGCTGGGGCCGTTCCTTCCGGGTGTGTATGACACGGTGTTCCAGTGCTTCGAGCCCGGTCGTACCGATGTCCGCCGCTACCGGGTGACCATCGACGTCACGAAGTTCCTCCCGGGCGGCGCACCGACTGCGCCCAACCGGCTCGCGAGTCCGACCGACTACTGCAAGTGGCTTGCCTACGGCGTCGATGAGAGCCTGACGCCCGATCCGGACAACATCACCGACCTGCCGTTGTACTTTGTCGGTTCCGTGGGAGGTCCGCTGGTCGCAGGAATGAAGACGATCTGCGGCGGTATAGCGTCGGCGAGTGGGCGACAGGCAGAAGCCGAGCAGATGGTGTGTGAGGCATTCATCAGCGCCACGTGGGGACTCGCGGGTGGTCGCCTCACTCGGCTGCCCAAGCCGTTCAAAGATCAGTTCGGCCACTGGGTGGACCTGGTTGATCCGGTGGGGCAGATGGAACGTGCTGCCAAGAACATCCCGGGCCTCGGCGATGTCCTGACGGACAAAGCGTGCAAGTCCGACCCGAACTATCCGACCAACGCAGGTCTGCGCGGATAGGCCGAACCCTGTCGTACCGGGACGGTCAGTGCCATGTGGCACTGACCGTCCCGGTGTCGTGCCGCACTGATCCAAGGCGCATGGGATCGTTCGGTGGCGCTCCGTCGCATTCTCGAATCCCAGAGGTAGCCGATGTCGGCCGCGAAAGTCGCCGAGGTCATTCCCCGGGCCACGCAATCGTACGGATGGACGACAGATTCCGCCACGAGGTATCCGCTACGCTTCTCGCAGACTTTATCGAGGCGGATCGTTGAGTACGCACGTGTACCCGAAAGTGTTATGTACCAATGAATCTGACCGCCTTTCCACCAGAGGGGTACGGATTGGCGCGCACGTTTGAACGCTCGACGATCGGCCCGATCGATGGGTCGACCAAGATTGCTGCCGGCGGTCAAGGGGTCGTCTATCGTGCATCGAAAGTGAAGACCTCCTTCACCTCCAACATGGTGTACAAGGAGTACAAGCCGGGCGTTGTCGGAGGGCTCAACCGGAGCGCCTTGGCCGCCATGCCGGATTTCCTTGAGAGGCTGGGCCACTCGGAAGCATCCAGGCTCGTCGAGTTTGCGGCATGGCCCTGTGCACTGGTAACCCACGCAGGTTCGGTCACTGGATTCGTGATGCCGGCCATTCCCGCAAAGTTCTTCATGACGATCAACCTCGTCAGCGGCCCGAAACGTGTCGCGGCGGAGATCCAGCACATCATGAATCCCCGGCAGGTGGATGCCAACCGGGGGCTCAAGATCACCGATCGTCAGCGCATCGAAGTACTGAAGGAAGTCGCCGCAGCGCTTGCCAAGCTCCATGCCCGGTCGGTGGCGGTAGGGGATATCTCGCCCAAGAACCTCTTGTTCTCGCTCTCGACATCGGTATCGGTGTACTTCATCGACACCGACGCGATGCGAGTCGCGAGTCGCTCTGTGGCTACGCAACTCGAAACCCCGGAATGGGAAGTCCCATCAGGAGAGGAGTTGGCCACGGCCCAGTCGGACATGTACAAATTCGGGCTGATGGTGCTCCGAGTCCTGGTCGGCGATCAGGGCACGAGAAATCCCGATCAGTTGCCGGCCAAGACGCCGAGTGCCATCAAGACCGCAGTTCGAGCGTCGATCAGCGGCTCCAAAGCCGGTCGTCCGTCGGCGGCGCAGTGGCATCAGATTCTCGACACAGTCTTGCGGACTCACAAGATCGTGAATCTTGTTGGGGTACCCAAACCGAGTCCCGTCGGCGCGCCGCGCACACGACCTCGCACCACCGTCGCAACGCCGACTGCTCTACCGCAGGGCGTACACACGGCGGCGACGCCTTCCACGCGAAACAGTCCACCTACCACTTCACAGAACCGGCAGGCCGCCCCTGCCTCAGCCACGGTGAAAGCTCGAGTGGCACATGATTGGACAGTCATCGGTTGGGGGGTGGCGGCAGTGGTCACCGTGCTGGCCCCCTATCTTCTCGGTCATTTGCTGATGCGGCGTACCGCACTACTCGCGCCGTCGGAGGCCGTGTACGACGGCGCAGTTCGAGGTGTCTTTGATGCCTTCGTGGCCGACTACCTCGCCGGGGTGGTGGTGATCCTGGCCCTGTTGGCAGCGTTTCTTCTGCTCCGTCCATGGGGCGGCCGAGTGACAACGGTCATCATTGGTGTCGTGCTGTTGATCTCGACGTTTGTTGTGGCAGGGAAAGCGTCGACGGCGTGGGCGTCGGCGGAGGCCGATGCAGCCGAAGAGCTCCGTACCACGGCCTTTCCCTTCCAAGAGCGATACAAGACCTGTGAGGTGTGGACCTTCCACGGCGAGAACGGACTACAACAAGCCGAGTTGTGGCAGGTGTACCTGACGTCGACAGTGAGCGCCTCCGGATGCAACAAGATCGAGGTGTACCGCGGATGGGAATTTGTCGGGTACCGGCAACTGCGCAGCGACCTCCAGTTCCAATCGCCGGTGACCATCAGCTATCCAGGCTGGTCGCGATCGGTGAATGCGGACTCGGGACTGTTGGGTGTCCAGACAACCACCTCAGCGGGAACCGACGAGCCCGTGAATCCAGTGGTCACCTCGATGCAGTTCGCCACCAGCGCAGGATATCCCGTCTCGTTCACTCTTGACGGCATCAAGCTGCACCAATAGGAGGCCCGCGAATGTCTACCCCACAAAACCGCAACACCCGTATCAGGGAAAGGAAAGCAGCGATGCCAGAGCCCCAGGGTCGGATACTCCCCGTCTACCTCGTGGTGGACGAGTCCGGGTCGATGGTCCAGGAGATGGACCAGCTCAACATAGGAATGACGAGTCTTCTATCAGCACTGCAGGAGGAGCCGTTTGCTGCCTCCAAAGTGCGATTTTCGATCATCGGATTCGGGTCCAGCGCCGTAACCAAGTTGGAGGCGACGGATCTCAGACTGTTGCCGGAGATGCCCACGCTGAACATCAGCGGGTCCACCTCGTACCGGGCTGCACTCGAAGAACTCAGCCACCGGATCACGGTTGACATCCCACAGATGAAGAGCGAAGGGTTCGAGGTGGTTCGGCCGGCAGTGTTCTTCCTGACCGACGGTGCTCCCGATCACGGGGATGGTTGGGAGCCGGTACTCGCGGCATTGATGCGGGAGCGGACGCATCCCAACTTGCTGGCATTCGGAATCCGGAACGCGGTTACCGAGACCATCATGCAGCTGGCGTCGGATCCGGCGTACGCATTCGTGACTGCGGTGGGGTCGGATACCGGAGTCATGCTGAGCCAGTTCATCGAGGCGCTGACCCAATCGGTGATCTCGTCCGGCCACAGCGTCGGCACGGGCGGCGGGATCGTGATCGAGCCGCCGGCGTCATTCCAGATCGCCGCGGAAGTGATGTGACGTGGCGGGCTGGGAGGCCATCCGCAGATGGTGGGAGCGGCTGTGGCTCAGGCCCGTTGATATCGGCGACCGCGCCGCGGCGGGTACCTACACCAACGCCGCACGTGGACCCGAGTTCGCCGGTTCCCCCGGTCGTGTCGGGACAGTCCATTCCGATATCAGGGCGTCCGCACGCCCAGCGCCCGCGGTTGTGCACCCGAGTGCCCCACCGGTCCATGACTCCGAGCAGGTCGCATCGGTGGTGGGAACCCTGCGCTGGCAGCCGGTGTCGGTGGGTACCCCGGGTCCACGGTTGGAGCCCCGCCCGACGTCCGAGAAGTTCCGGTCATTTCCGTTCCGCCCCGACACCGTCGTCGACGGATGGAGCACCGGCAAGGTCACGGTGCGCGGTGCGTCATTGCGTGGGCACGCACACCGCTACTATGGGCAACCACGTCAAGATGACTTCGCGGTCCACATGCTGCCGAGTGGCCGGGTCGTGGTTGCCGTCGCCGACGGTGTGGGCAACTGCGTGCACGCACATGTCGGTGCAAGCAGCGCCGTCCGGTACGTCCCACAATGGGTGCAGGCATATGCCGCCGAGGTAGGTTCCCCGATCGATTGGGACGAACTGATCCGAGGTGCGGCCTGGACGATCGTCGAACAAGCGAAAACCACTCTGGGTCTAGAAGAACCGGATGCAACCGCGGCCGCGCGAGACTTCTCCACGACACTCGTGGTGGCTATTGTCGATCCTCGTGACGACGGCACTGCCGATGTCCATATCACCGATGTCGGCGATTCGGGCGCATGGATCCTGTCCCGCAGAGGCTTCGAATCGCTGATCGAGGGGAAGTCGGCAGACGAATGCGGGATCACGAGTTCGGCGGTGTCGGGTCTGCCGCGCGTGCCGCAGACGCCGCAGGTCAGGTCGGTGGTGCTCGAGCCGGACGAGGTTCTGCTGGTCGGCACCGACGGTATCGGAGATCCGCTGGGAAGCGGTGAAGGAGGTGTCGGCAACCTCTTCAAGGACGTTCTGGGCGTCGGGGTTCCATCACTCCTTGAGTTTGCCAATGCCGCCGACTTCAGCCGTGAGACGTTTGACGACGATCGCACCTTGGTAGCCGTCTGGCCCGACGCCGTTGTCGCGGCGAGTACCGGACACGGCGAGTCGCAGACCGAGGATGGTCGGTGAATCGAGCGGTCTCCCTGAAGCGGAATCGAGTTCATGCCCCGGCACCGGCCATCGGCGTCGGCGCCCGAAAGGAGATATAGCATGCCCGGATACAGCCCGTCGTGTGGCAACTGTCACCGTTGCGCGAAGTGCAGAGGAGATGGCACGGTCACCGAGGTCAAGTACGAGAAGGACTATCGCGGAAAGCAGGTGCGAACCGAAGTTCGCAAGACCTGTCCATCGTGTAACGGCGTCGGCGGACGAGTCGGTGTGGGGCCTCACGATCATCGGTGAGGAAGGTTGATCGCGGCGCCGGACTCCCGGCGCCGCGATCTGCAGTGCTGGTCAGTTGTCGATGCGTGACGTGATGTGGGCAGCGACGTGAGCAATGATCAGAACCTGTGGATCCCGGGAGGGCGCACCTTCCCGGATGATGATCTTCGAAATCCCAGGAATCTGATCAAGACCAGCGTTGGCGCGCTGGCGGGAAGGCACGCCCGTGCTCACGGTAGTGGACAACAACAGCGACGACTCCAACGAGGCCGGCACCGCGATCGTTGCGGGCAGGTCGTTGCTCGACGAGATCGTCCGTGACGGTGCCCGGCAGATGTTGGCCGCGGCCTTGCAGGCGGAGGTCGCCGAGTACGTCGCTCGGCATGTCGGCGAGGTCGACGACAACGGCCACCGACTGGTGGTCCGCAACGGCTACCACGCCGAACGCGAGGTGCTCACCTCCGCGGGTGCTATCGCGGTGAAGGCGCCGCGGATCAACGACAAGCGCACCGACCCCGACAGCGGTGAGCGCAAGCGCTTCTCGTCGGCGATCCTGCCCGCCTGGGCACGCAAGTCCTCACAGGTGTCGGAGGTGCTGCCGCTGCTGTATCTGCACGGGCTGTCGAGCAGCGATTTCGGTCCGGCATTGGAGCAGTTCCTCGGCACCGGCGCCGGCCTGTCACCGTCCTCGATCACCCGCCTGACGACCCAGTGGCAGGACGAGGCCACCGCGTTCGGGCAGCGGGACCTCTCTCAGGTCGACTACGTGTACCTGTGGGTCGACGGCATTCACCTGAAAGTCCGGCTCGAACAGGAGAAACTCTGCCTGCTTGTCATGCTCGGGGTCCGCGCGGACGGGCGCAAAGAGCTCGTTGCCCTCACCGACGGCTACCGCGAGTCGGCCGAGTCGTGGGCGGACCTGCTGCGCGGCTGCCGCCGCCGTGGGATGCGGGCCCCGGTCCTGGCGATGGGCGATGGGGCACTCGGGTTCTGGAAGGCGTTGCGGGAGGTGTTCCCCGATACCCGTGAGCAGCGCTGCTGGTTCCACAAACAGGCCAATGTTCTTGCCGCGCTACCGAAGTCCGCGCACCCCGGCGCTTTGGCTGCGATGAAGGAGATCTACGGCGCGGAGGACATCGACAAAGCCCAGTTGGCGATCTCCGCGTTCGAACGGGACTACGGGGCGAAGTACCCGAAGGCGGTCGCGAAGATCGTCGACGACGCCGACGTGCTGCTCGAGTACTTCAAGTATCCGGCCGAGCACTGGGTGCATCTGCGTACCACCAACCCCATCGAATCCACCTTCGCCACAGTCCGGTTGCGGACGAAGGTGACCGAGGGGCCTGGTTCGCGGGCGGCGGGGATGGCGATGGCCTACAAGCTGATCGAGGCCGTGCAGTCCCGGTGGCGGTCAGTCAATGCCCCGCACCTCGTGGCACTGGTGCGTGCAGGCGCGTTGTTCCACAAGGGCAAGCTCCTCGAACGACCCGTCGACATCACACCCGAACCCTCACCGGACACCCCGGTGACCGAGGTCGCCTGACGACCCACGATCCACAGGATTTGACTATTCCTCGAGCTGGTGTCCCACTACGAGTCTGGCCGATTCCCCATCGACGACCTGATAGCCACCTACCCGCTATCCGCAATCAACCAAGCGGTGGAGGCAGCGACCTCGGGAGCGGTGGTCAAACCGGTTCTGGTGTTCTGAGCTACACCCGGCCGCCGGTGATTCCTGAGATCAGCGGCCGGGTCACAGCCAGACCAAGGCGCATGATGGCCAGGCCGGCCAGGATCGAACCCAGCATGGTGAGCAGGGTTGCCGACTGGGTCAGCAGGGCGATCCCGGTCAGGGGCAGCACCAGCACAATCCCGGACAGCCCGGTAATCACCGACACCCACATCGCGGGTTTCATTGTGGTCGCCACCGTCATCCGGTGCAGGCTGCACACAGACATCCCGGCGGCGTAGAGGTCCCGATAAGTGGTGGCGCGATCATAGACATCGGCGGCCTGGCTGACTACGGCGGAGACCGTGATCAACAGGAATGACACCCCCAGAACGATCTGGATACCGGTGGTGATATCCCCGGCCACATGGCCCGCCGGGCCGGACATTCCGGCGCGATCCTCGTTGCTGCTCAGCGAGATTCCGGTGCCGATCACCGAGGCGATGAATGAGGTCAGCGCCAGCGGGGATACCCGCCGCCAGAACTGCATGGGCTCGGCCAGCACCAGCCGGGCCGCGATCAGCGAATCCGGGGATCGAGCGCCGCGCACCGAGCGGGTGGCGACCAGCCGGACCAGCAGCACCCCAGCGGTATTGACAACCGCGAGCCCGCCAAGAAGAAAAAGACACAGGCCCCCGATCAGCACCAGATTGCCCGCTGAGGCGCCAAAGATCCTGAGCGCGGCGAAAATCCCCGCCGTCGCGGCGACCAGGGCGAGGACCGCGGCAATACGGCGCCTTGGTGAGGCAGGGGGCAGTGAGCGGGTGCGGACTCCCATAGGGGTGACGGTGATCCGCCGCAGCCCGCGCACCGCCCCGCTTGCGCAGCTGAGAACCAGCAGGATGGCGACCGCGAGTACCGCCCAGGGTGGCAGCAGCATCGCGGCGTATCCCAGTGGCTCTCCCTGAAAGTGGATGCGGGAGAACGGGATAATGAGCAGATAGGACGCGGCGGTCCCGCCCAGCACGCCCGTTATCGCAGGGATCATCGGCTGCAGCACCCCAAGCGCCATAATGGTGGAGCGCCGGGCGCCCAGCAGTGACAGGGTGGAAAGCCGGGCGTCCACGCTGCGGGCCGAGAGCTTGGCTGCCGCCGCCCCGAGGGCCGCCACCGGAACACCCAGCAGCAGGCCCGCGAACACCGCGAGAAACTGGTAGATGCCCAGCAGATCCGGCTCCTGCGCAAAGGGCTCCCAGTGTAAAAATGCCCAGGCTCCGCCGGCCACCGTCAGTGCGATGGCGGTGCAGGAGCCGAAGGCCGCGGCGATCAGCAGGCCCGAGGGCGACAGCAACCGGGCCCGATTCAGGAGAATAGGCGTGAGCGCGCGGATCTCGGTCATGAGGAGGAGTCGTCAGCGAAGATCCCATCCTCAAGACGCACCACCCGTCCGCAGCGATGTGCGATCGCGGGATCGTGGGTGACCACCACCAGGCTGCGGCCCGCCCCGGCGGTCACCCGCAGCAGGGTGTCCATCACCAGATCCGAGGTATACGAGTCCAGTGCCCCAGTGGGCTCATCGGCGAACGTGAGCACCGGCTGATTGATCTGGGAGCGGGCCACCGCGACCCGCTGAGCCTGCCCGCCGGAGAGGGTGCCAACGGGCTGCGCCGCCTGTGCGGCCAGTCCCATCGCATGTAGCCAGCTGAGGGCGGCTTGGGTCGCGGCGGCCCGGCTGGTTCCCGTCAGCATCGCGGCAATCGCCACGTTCTCGGTTGCCGTCAGCTCTGGCAGCAGCAGGCCCTGCTGAAAGACGAAGCCAAAGGTATTCCGCCGCAGACTCGTTCGCTGCGCCGCGGACAGCGTGGTCACCTCTACCGGCGGGGTGCCCGGGTTTGGGGTAAGCAGTACGCTTCCGCTATCGGAGGTGAGTATGCCCGCAAGTATTTGCAGCAGAGTGGTCTTGCCGGAGCCGGAGGTCCCCATGATGGCCACCGACTCGCCCCTGCTGATGGAAATAGATACCCCTCGCAAGGCAGGGGAGGTGCCGAAGGTTTTATGCAAGCCGGTGCCGGTGAGGACGGTACGTGCGTCCATGCTCAGGATCCGAAGGCCGTGATGATCGGTCCGGCTAGCCATAGGGCCGAAAGGGAAAGCCACAGAATGAGATTTGCCTTGCGGTAGTGCACGACGACGGCCGCGAACTCCCGCAGGAACCCGGCAGGCACATAGTAGATAGCTGTAGGTGCGCCGGTGCAACTGGCATTGATGCCCAGCTGCCTGGTGAAGAACGCGGCCCGCAGCACGTGAAAGTTGCTGGTTACGACCAGCATCCGGGTCCAGTGAAAGGAACGGGCGGCGAGGACCGCGACGGTGTTCCGCAGATTTTCCAGGGTAGTGGTAGAGGTGTCTTCCAGAATCATTCTTACTGGCTCGACTCCCTTGCCGGTGGCGTAGCGGGACATGGCCTCCGCCTCGGAGAGCGCCTCGTCGGAACCCTGGCCCCCGGAAAGAACTAGCACCGGATCGCCGCCCCGATCGGTCAGCTCGTTCAGCACCGCGATACCCCTGTCGATGCGGCTGGCCAGCAGCGGGGTCACCTGGTCACCGGAGAGCCCGGCACCCAGCACCACAACAGCCTGTGCCTCGGGCACCCGGCGGGGAAGGCTATATGCGATCGCGTACACGATATAGGCGACCAGCTCCAGGATCAGAATCGCGCCCGGCAGAATCAGCACCGGAAGAATGACCGTTGTCAGAAGCTCCGCATCTAGCTCCCGGACCCACAGTGCGGTCCCGCCCAGAGTGAGCAGGATCGCGAACCCGCTGACGGCGGGCACTGCTGTCGAGACCCGGAATCCCTCCCGTATTCCGACGACAATCCCGTTGAGCACCAGAGCGACGGCGATCAGGACGAGAGCCAGCAGGGCGATCCCTATGCTGATCAGCAGGGCAACCGTGGCGGTCGGGGCCGAGATAAGCGTGCCGAGCATCGAGGCCGCCAGCAGCCATAGGGCAATCAGGGTGGCGACCATCCAGAACCCGTTGCCCGGCCTGCGTGGATCACTACGGATACGCCATGCCGTGATCGCCACCAGCACAGCGGCAATCGCCGCCCAGCCAAGGACTAGCTGCATTACTCAGACTCTCTCTGTCGCCGGGCACAGACCGATTTCAGTGTAGCTGTGCGCAATAAGGCAGGAGTCAGACGGCGCCGAGGTCGGAGGAGATCCAGTGCTGGGGTGTCACGGTCACCCGGGTCTGCTCCCCGTGATCGGCCTCGGCGAACTCGATGTAGCCGGCGACCTTGTCGGCGGGAAGATAGCGGGAGGCCATCTCGACAAGATCCTCGTGAGTCCCGTCGGTGTAGCCGAGAACCTCGCCCGATTCCGACACATACCGGATGCTCGGCTCAAGCCGCTCCACCATCGGAGTCCCGGTGTTCCTGGGTGGCGCCGCAGTCACGACATGGAGCTACGTCACCGAGCAGGCGACGTACACCGACTGGAGTTCTGCCGACGACACCCTCGCGTACGCGCAGGACCATCCCGGCGAGGCTGCGCTGGCTGCAGCTCAGGCGGTCGGGACTGTCACTGCCGATCTCGGGTCGGCAATTCTCGGCTCGTGGATTCGGTGGTAGCGACTACTCGGTCACTCGTCAGCCTGTGATGAGACGCTGATGTGCGTGAGTGTTCCGCGGAACACTTGTGTCGGTGCCCGCTCGTAGGCTTCCGCACATCAGTTCGACAATTGGGGGTGCGGGGTCATGGTCACATCATCTGCCGACGTCGAGGTGCTGTTCGACGGAACGCCACCGGAGGATCTGTCGCGGACCGAACTCGGTGATCGGCTGGTCGGGTATGCGTCGCAGATCACCGCGATGACGGCGCAGTTCCTGGCGTATCTGGCCGAGTTCGACAAACGTCGTGCGTGGGCTGATGCGGTGGGTGTGACGTCGTGTGTGCACTGGTTGTCGTGGCGGACTGGCATCTCCAGGCGGACGGCGCACGAGTATCTGCGGGTGGCGCGCGCGTTGACGGAGTTGCCGTTGGTGACCGAAGCCTTTGGGCAGGGGAGGCTCTCGTACTCCAAGGTTCGTGCCATCACCCGGGTCGCGACACCGATTCGGGAACCCGAGCTGGTCCACATCGCGATGGCGTCGACCGCCAAGCAGGTCGAGGATCTGGTCCGGGCGACACGTACGATCGACCGTCGGCGTTCCGGGGAGCGCTCCGAGTTCACCCGGTCGACCGGTTCGTGGAGATGGCACGACGATGGCAGTCTTTCGGTCTCGATGCATCTCACGGCTGGTGATGCGGCACAGTTCCTGGCCGGCGTGACGCGCGCCGAGTACGAGCGCACCCGGGTCGGTGGTGACGCGGACCTACCGCTGGATCTGGAGGACCCCGAGATTGCTGCGGCGTACGAGCTGGTCGCCGAGAGCGTCACCGAACCGACCAGCCGTTATGAGCGCATCCAGCGCGATAAACGGTTGTGGCGCTACGTTCCGTCGGAGATCGCGCCGGCGGTGTTGGTGATGGCCGGCGTCGCGCAGAGCGTCATCGAGGTTCCGCAGCTTGCGCCGACCGCCGAGGTGATCGTGCACATGGGCGACGATCACCTCACACCGACGCTGGGCAGAGCCGACGGTAGTGGCAAAGGCGAGGGCTGTGACTCAGGTGAGGGTGTCACCGACCCACACTTGGAGCATGGTCCCGCGCTGTCGGAGGCGGAGGCTGCAGAACTCGCGTGTTCGGCTGCGGTGCGGGAGGTGATCCACGACAAGAACGGTGCTGTTCTGAAATTCGGGCGGAAGCGGAGGCGGCCGACGCTCACGCAGATCAAGGCGATCGTTCAGCGTGATCACACGTGTCAGACCCCGGGTTGTGAGCGTACCGGGCACTTGCACATTCACCATGTCATCGCGTGGGCTCTCGGTGGCCGTACCGACCTCGACAACCTGATCCTGTTGTGCTCGGAGCATCATCGTGCGTTGCATCGTGGCGAGTTCGGTATCGAGGCGGTCGGTGTGCAGCAGTTCGTCTTTCGTGCACCGGATGGCACCGAGATGTCGGCGACGCCGCCACCCACGGCGGCGCCACCGGGGTGGAGGCCGAACCCCCGGATATGCGCGGACGCGGTGTCTCCGCGTGGTGGTGGCCGCCGACTCGACCTCGTGCATGCGACCGATGTCATCTATGCCAACTGGGCGTTGCGGGCAGCGCGCCGACGTGCCGCGGAGCGGGAGGACCGGGTGAGTGTGGCGGCGTGAGTGTTCCGCGGAACACTCACGCTATCCAACACGCGGTTGCAACAGACGGTGGGATGCACGTGGACGCTCGACTAGCAGGCGAGCACGACAGCCTGGCCAGTGCTCATGCGCTGTAGCGTGAGTAGGCGAAGTACACAGTGACACAGTGACACCGGCGCTGTGTTCGCACAGGCGATCTCGCCCTCACGACGCAGTCCCGCGACCACCGCAGCCGATACCTGGGACGATGGCGCGCGGTCCCGATAGCCAAGGCGGACCTCGGAGCACCGGAGGAAAGTTATCGGGCAGAGCAGATCGAAAAGCACTCGGGTAGTTCGGATTCTCGCGCGCATCCGATGCGTGGTGGGGTGTGGGGAAGCAACTCGTGCACGATGTGGGAGCAGCCGAGAGTGCTCACTGCGGCTCACGCGAACGGTTGCTCGAGGATTGCCCACCACTGCTGCCAGGGAAGCCTCACCGGCGTGCGAGTACCCCATCGATCAGTGCTTCCAGGTATGGCTCGATGTGGTAGTCGGTGGTCAGCTCATCGAGATTCGCGATCAGACGAGTGACCGATGGGTAGAGCCTGACCAGCTCAGGATCGATCGTCGGTCGCCTGATCTGTTCGCCCAACTCGCGCAGCGCCGTTGGGCTCCACCGCACCTCGGCGCCCACAACATGCCAGATGGTGCACCAGAGACCGAACGCCGCTGCGTCGTCAAGGCCCAGCTCGGCGGCCGTCGTGACGAAGACTTCGGTTTGATCGAGCGGTGGCGCGCCCGTGGGGGCGCCTGCACGCAGCACGGCCGGCATCCAGTCGACGGCTGACAGCTTGACGTAGACATCGACGGCCTGCGCGATGAGACGCTCCCGGGGCGTCCCGGTGTAGGTGCCCCAGGTGATCCGCCGGCCGACCTCGGTGATCGCCAACGTCAGCAAGACGGTCTTGTTGGGTACGTGGTGATAGAGAGTCATCGGACGGAGACCGACCTCGGCTGCGAGTTGCCGCATGTTGAGGGCATCGACTCCGCCTTCGTCCAGGATGCGGATGGCCGCCTTGACGATCGAGTCGACCCGGGAATCCGATGACGAGTACTGCATGTGCGTCATCCTCAACCATCCGGGTCATCAATGCCAACCGCTGGCCGCATCTATCCGGCCGTCGGGTTGAGAGGCCGGCCAACGGTGAATGACGGGATCACCCGGCAAATGTGCGGGTGACCACTGCATTCAGCTTGTGTCTATGACGTATGGGGTACTCGCTGGAATCGTGCGAGGCGTGACCTGGGACGCGAAATTCATTCGTTCGGACGTAACGTGAGCATCTCAGGAATGACCGTTGTGGTCTGTATGGCGCCATTGATTCTGGCGAAGAAGAGTTTCCGGGTTCGTCGAAAATATCGGAATCGACCGGCTGCCGATTTCTTTCTATCCATTCGTGGCCGTGTATGTACGGGCATGTGCGGTGCATGTACGGGAAATTGTCAACCGAGCGGACTACAAATATTCGCTTTCCCGTACATGTATGGGGAGGATCTCCTTGTCTTGTGGATTATCAGCATTCGCTTGTGGAATGGGAAGTGTCGCCTAAAAAGGGGGCTCGTCGCAGCGTACGTACTGGATCTGGTGCCCGGAAACGCCCAGTGAGCTGCATGGATAGTCCGTCCGTGGGGGGCTGACGTTCGCTGAGGCGCTGTCGAACCATGTGGTCGATATGTGTGGGTGGGCATTCAATGGCAATGGCTGAGAGTGATCTCACGGTGTGGTTTCGATCCTGAAAGAATCCGAGTGTCCTCCACACGAGGGTATTTGCTGTCCCGAGTTGTGCGGACCGCGAGTGCCGCATAATCTTCGCTCCAGTGAACAACAGCTGTGGTTTGAGGACATCGTTGGAGGTTCGGCACGTCATGCTCTGACCGCGTTCTCGGGGGGTGTCACCGTGAGATCCGGGTGGCCGTTGTTTCTCTCGAAAACGACGCAGGCGGACAATCGAATTCGACGGAGCGGCGGTCTGTGGAGAAGCGTGTTCCCTATCGCTGCTCCACAGATGCTGATCAATCCTTCGTGTCCACCGGAACGGCAATCGCGCAGAGGTGCCGGAAGTGCAGCGTTCGGCCGGCGTGAAAGCCGCGTCTGTTTGTTGTTCGTGACTATGGGTCATCGGCTTCTGCCGATGTGAGTGACTACATGTAGGGCTTTGCTATCCAGGGGAGAGATCGTGGCAGTTTCGGCCGGCCGCTTCGAGACCGACGTGAATGGTCGGTCGGGACGTGTTCAGCTGGTCCGACCACAATCGCAGGGTCGGCTGTCGGCCTATGCCCGGTACCTGCAGATTTCGGATCTCGCGGTCATCGTTGCCAGTGTGCTGTTGGCGCAGACCGTCAGATTCGGCGCCACCCGCTTCTATCCTGTCGGGCAGTTCGAGGTCCCGATGGCGGTGTTCATCGTGACGGTGATCGCTGCATGGTGGCTGTGTCTGAGAGTCGTGCAGGCCCACGACCGGCGGATTCTCGGCTCAGGAGTCACGGAGTACACGCGGGTGTTTCGAGGATGCTTCATGTTCTTCGGCGGCTTGGCCGTCGTGGTGCTCCTCTTCAACCTTGCGATTGCACGCGGCTTTCTCGCTGTGGCAATACCGCTGGGAACCCTGGGACTCCTTCTCGAGCGGAGAATCTGGCGGGGGCGACTGGCGAGATCGCGATCTCGAGGTGCCAACCTCCACGAGGTCCTGGTCGTCGGTGATGAACTCTCTTCGGAGTCGCTGATTCGGCGTCTACGCAGGCACCCCGAACTGGGCTTCAACGTCTCGGGGGTGTGTTTGCCGAGTTCCCTGGACACGTCGAGTCCGGACAGGGCGATCATCGTCGACTCGGTCGAGGTTCCGATATTCGGTGACGTCGAGCACATTCGAGATGCGGTGGCGGTGGCCGGTGCGACGGTCGTTGCCGTGACGTCCGCGGAAGCGCTCGGGCCGGCGGCGATGCGTGAACTGTCCTGGCAACTCGAGGGCATGGACATCGGAATGATGGTCGCGCCGGCCCTGCTCGACGTCGCCGGGCCTCGACTCATGATGAGTCCACAGGCTGGTCTGCCGCTCCTCCATGTCGACAAACCTCGCTATGAGGGTGCCACCCGACTACTCAAGCTCGTGTTCGACAAGTCGGTGGCACTGGCGCTGTTGGTGGTGTTGTCGCCGGTCCTCGTGATGTGTGCGATCGCGATCAAGTTCGACTCCAAGGGTCCCGTGTTCTACCGCGGTGAGCGGATAGGTCTGGGCAACGAGGCATTCCGGATGTGGAAGTTCCGCTCGATGGTCGTCGATGCCGATCAGCAGCGTGCCCAACTGGTCTCGGTGGACGAAGGCAACGGCGTGTTGTTCAAGATGCGTGAGGACCCGAGGGTCACGCAGGTGGGCAGGGTTCTTCGTCGCTACAGCCTTGACGAGCTCCCACAGCTGTTCAACGTGCTGGACGGAAGTATGAGCCTCGTGGGGCCGCGCCCGCCGCTGCGGGAGGAGGTCGAAACCTACGACCACGTCGTCGTCCGCCGAATGCTGGTGCGCCCGGGGATGACCGGGCTCTGGCAGGTGTCGGGGCGCAGCGACCTCTCCTGGGAGGAGACGGTCCAACTCGACCTCTCGTACGTCGAGAACTGGTCACTCGTAGGTGATCTCGCGATCCTCTGGCGAACCGCGCGGGCGGTCGTCTCCAAGGACGGAGCGTACTGAACGCACTGCCGGACCATCGATTTCCTTTCCGTCCACATAGTCGTCCCGCCCTCGTCCATTGGCATCACACATATAGGAGAATCCGTGAAACGCGCCCTCATCACCGGGGTCACCGGTCAAGACGGTTCATACCTGGCGGAGCTCTTGCTCGCCAAGGGATACGAGGTACACGGACTGATCCGTCGTGCCTCGACCTTCAACACCGCGCGGATCTCGCACCTCTACCGCGACCCTCATGAGCCCGGCGTCCGGTTCTTCCTGCACTACGGCGACCTCAGCGATGGAGCCCGTCTGGTGACGCTGCTGTCCCAGATCCAACCCGACGAGGTGTACAACCTGGCCGCGCAGTCGCATGTGAGGGTGAGCTTCGACGAACCCGAACACACCGGTGACACCACGGGTATCGGGAGCATCCGGCTCCTCGAGGCTGTCCGCGAAGCCGGTGTGCAGTGCCGCTTCTATCAGGCGTCCAGCTCGGAGATGTTCGGTGCATCGCCGCCTCCGCAGAACGAGGACACCGTGTTCTACCCACGGTCGCCGTACGGCGCGGCCAAGGTGTACTCGTACTGGGTCACCCGCAACTATCGTGAGGCGTACGGCCTGTACGCGGTGAACGGAATCCTCTTCAATCACGAATCACCTCGTCGCGGAGAGACTTTCGTGACCCGCAAGATCACCCGCGCGGTTGCGCGGATCAAAGCCGGTCTGGATCAGAACCTCTACATGGGCAATCTGGATGCCGTGCGGGACTGGGGCTACGCGCCCGAGTACGTCGAAGGGATGTGGCGCATGCTGCAGGCCGACGAACCACGCGACTACGTTCTGGCCACCGGAGTGGCTTGCACGGTCAAGGAGTTCCTGGCCACAGCGTTCGAGCATGCCGGTCTGGATTGGCAAGCGCACGTGCGCTTCGACGAGCGGTACCTGCGTCCGACGGAGGTGGACTCCCTGATCGGTGACCCCGGCCTGGCGTACGACACTCTCGACTGGAAGGCGACGGTGGACGCGACCGAACTCGCCAAGATCATGGTGGACGCCGATATCGCTTCACTGGAGTGTGCAGGCAAGCCTTGGATCGACACGCCGGTGGTGGCCTCGTGGACGTGACCTCGGTGGAACTTGCTCCGATGACACCTGCGGCGCTGGACCGTTCGGCCAAGGTGTACGTCGCCGGCCATCGGGGACTGGTCGGATCGGCCCTGTGGCGGCACTTCAATGCCGAGGGATTCAGTCGGCTCGTCGGTCGAACGAGCGCGGAGCTCGACCTTCGCGACCGCGATGCGACTCTCTCGTTCTTCCGTCAGGAGCGTCCTGAGGTCGTGATCCTCGCCGCGGCAAAGGTGGGCGGGATCGGCGCCAACAGCGCCTACCCGGTCGACTTTCTCTCGGAGAACCTCCGTATTCAGGTCAACGTGCTCGACGCCGCACTCGAGACGCGAGTACCGCGGCTCCTGTTCCTCGGCTCGTCGTGCATCTATCCGAAGTACGCCGAGCAACCGATCCGAGAGGATGCGCTGCTCGCAGGGCACCTGGAACCGACCAACGATGCATACGCCATTGCGAAGATCGCCGGCATCCTTCAGGTCCAGGCCGTGCGTCGTCAATACGGCGCGCACTGGATTTCGGCGATGCCGACCAACCTGTACGGACCGGGTGACAACTTCTCGCCCAGCGGATCGCATGTGTTGCCGGCATTGATCCGACGCTACGAGCAGGCACGAATCGAGGCGCTGCCGAGTGTGGTCAACTGGGGGTCCGGCCGACCGCGTCGGGAGTTCCTGCATGTCGACGACCTGGCCCGGGCGAGTCTCCATCTGCTCGAGCACTATGACGGCCCGCAACAGGTGAACGTCGGTACCGGAGTGGACCACACCATCGGTGAGATCGCTTCGATGGTCGCCGACGCCGTCGGCTACACCGGCACTACCGAGTGGGACACAACGAAACCCGACGGTACTCCGCGGAAGCTGCTAGATGTCTCGGTCCTGCTGGCCAGTGGCTGGCGGCCCACGATCAGCCTGGCGGACGGAATCGGTACCACCGTCGACTGGTATCGGGCGAATCTCGGGGCACTACGCGGATGATGGGCCGTCACCGCAGAGTGCCGTGCCGACGGTCGATACGTACAGCGATCGCGGGGTTTCTCAGCGCCGGCGTTCTTGCCGCAACAGGGTGCGCCCAGAGTGTGCCACCGGATGAGGCGCAGCATGTCGGCCTCGAGCCCATCGTGACCGTGGTCGAGCAGATCGACACCTCGGTTGTCTCGCAGCGCGGAAACATTCTGTCGTCCAATCGGTTCGAACCGCAGAGCGCCGAGTTGCGCGCAAGGGCTGCGCGCTCGTACCGTGCGGTGTATCGATCCGTGGACGGGATCGATCGAGCCGCGACGCAAGTCAGTGGCGCATTCTTTATTCCCCGCGGCCGCGCTCCCGGAGACGGTTGGCCGGTGATCTCCGTGGCACATGGTACGACTGGGTTGCTCAACGGATGTGGTCCGTCGATGCGCGGAGACCTGATGGGGTATGACGGTTTTGTCACCGCATTGCTGGGTATGGGATACGCAGTGGCGCTCACCGACTATCAAGGGTTGGGCGCGAGTGGGATTCACCCCTATCTTGAGCCCAGCACATCAGCTTTCAACGTGACCGACGCGGTACGTGCGTTGCGTCACCTCGATCCAGCGACGTCGGACCGGTGGCTCGCACTCGGTATCAGCCAAGGTGGACAGGCCGCTTGGTCCGCAGACGAACTCGACGGCTTCTACGGTCAGGGTCTTGCGATGGTGGGAGCGGTCGCGTTGGCCCCTGCAGCCGACATCAGCAGGATCGCCGACCTCGCCGCCGATGGTGCGTTGTCGACGGAGCAGATGGCAGTACTGCCGATGCTCGTCGAGGGAGCCCGCCGGGTGGACCCGTCGATTCGCGTTGCCGACTATCTCGCGGCTGACGTCGTGGAGCGTCTCGGTGACCTCATCGGTTGTGACGTCGGCGCGCGTGCCAAGGCATCCGGCGTTCTGACTGGCGACAACCTGAGACCGGTGTCGGGGGCGGCAGCCACCGAACTCCGTGACCACCTCCGACGTCAGGCGCTGCCGCAACGGCCGCTCGCCGCACCGTTGTTGGTGGCCAATGGTCTTGCGGACCAGACCGTACTGCCTACATGGGTATCGGCCGCAGTGGACCGGGCCTGTGCGCTGGGCGGGGCGGTCACCCACTACGAATACCCCGACGTCGGACATGCCGATCTGGTGCCGGGGCAGGACGTCATCGATTGGATCGGCAAGCGATTCGAGGGCGCACCCGCGTCCTCCAACTGTGGAACGGAGTAGCAAGGATGGTCGGCGACACAGACACTGTGGCGTACACGGACAACTCGGCGTCGACCCGTGAATTCGTGCTTCACGAGTTCACTGGGGCGGGATATGACAAGGGGCGCAGCGTAGTCGTTCAGATCCTGTGGTTGTCCACCCAGCCGGTCATCTCACAGTGGTGGGTGCCCAACCGGATTCGTATCTTGGTCCTGCGGGCATTTGGGGCGAGGGTGGGCCGTGGCGTACTGATCCGCCACGGGGTGCGGATTCACTGGCCGTGGAAGCTGACTGTGGGTGACGACAGTTGGATCGGAGAACGGGTCTGGATCTTGAACCTGGAGCCCGTGACCATTGGTGGTAACACCTGTGTGTCACAAGATGTGTTGCTGTGCACCGGAAGCCATGACCGGAAGTCGCCGTCGTTCGAGTTCGACAACGCGCCGATCTCAGTTGGTGATTCTGCCTGGATCGCCACTCGTGCCACAGTCCTGCGAGGAGTCACGATCGGTGACCGGTCAGTGATCGGGGCTGCGTCGTTGGTGGTCAAGGACGTGCCGGATGGGGTCGTGGTGATGACCCCGGCAGCTGAGGAAGTGCACTGGTGAAGATTCTGATCGTTGGGATCAACTACGCGCCCGAGGTCACCGGGATCGCGCCGTACGTGACGAACCTCGCCGAGGGTCTGTATTCCGCCGGGCATACGGTGACGGTGTTCACCGGGCTCCCTCACTACCCGGAATGGCGAGTGGCCGAAGACTACTCGCACTGTGACGGTGCTCTGGAGGTACCGCATGGTGTGCGGGTCCGACGCTTCAGACACTTCGTCCCCACCGGTTCGTCGCTGAAGCAGCGAGCACGGATGGAGTGGAGCTTCGGTCGACAAGCTGCGGGTGCGTACTGGGGCGATCCCGATCTGGTGGTCGCGGTGACACCACCTCTGGTCTCCGCGTCTCTGGTGGTGGCGAGGGCTCGCGCTGAAGGCGTCCCGGTAGGTGTGATCGTGCAGGATCTCTATGGCCTGGGGATGAAGGAGACTTCCTCCGGAACAGGGATATCGGCTGGCGTTGCGACATCGTTCGAGGCCGGAGTGCTCAAGGCCGCCGATGGGGTCGCGGTGATCCACGATCACTTTCGGGCGACGTTGATCGACATGGGTGTTGCTGGTGAACGGGTGTCGGTGATCCGCAACTGGTCTCACCTGGAGCAACGCGAGCCGTTGTCCGCCGCACAGATCGCGGAGGTCAGACAACGGCATGGATGGTCGCCGGACGAACACGTCGTGCTGCACACCGGCAATATGGGACTGAAGCAGGGCCTCGAGAACGTCGTCGAGGCTGCTCGGCGGGCGGATGTGCGCAAGCTGCCGTTGAGATTCGTCCTCGTCGGGGACGGGAATCGGAGGGCCGACCTCGAATCGGCTGCTGCCGGTGTTGAGCGAGTGCAGTTCATCCGGCCGCTGGATGACAGCGACTTTCGCGACGTGCTGGCAGCTGCAGACGTACTGCTGGTCAACGAGCTTCCCGGAGTGAGCAATATGGCGGTTCCGAGTAAGCTCACCTCGTACTTCACGGCCGGCCGGCCGATTCTCGCTGCGGTCGGTGCCGACGGGCTCACCGCAGGTGAGGTGGCACGGGCGAACGCAGGTGTGGTGATCGAGCCGGGTGATTCGGACCTGCTGGCCGTCGAGGCGCTCGAGCTTGCCCGGAATCCGGATCTGTGCGCCGAGTTCGCAAGCAAAGGTCCGCAGTATGCGTCGGCGATCCTTGGCCAGGACGCCGCGATCGCTGCATACGGGCGCTGGTGTGAGACCCTCGCACCAGCGGCATCGAGCCAGGTCGCCTCGTGACCGCGCACGAGACTCACGTCCGAGTGAGTGCGCTGGACGCGTTGTCGTCGGGCCGCACGGTGTGGATCGTCCTGGGCCCCGTTAGAGCGGCGGCCGTCGATCGAATCATCCCCGTGCTGCAGAAGATCGCCGATGGCGGGCCGCGGCAGCGGGTTGGGCTCATACCCGATCGCGGTCGTTTGACCTGGCGCTTTGACCCGTTCATCGACTCTCGCTACGTGCTGCACGATGTGGCAATAGACCGCGCAGATCCCGCGCGTACGATCGGCGCCCTGATGTCCCGACCTCTCGAGGCGCCGATTGGGGCATATGCGGACAACGGATATCTGGTCATCGGCATCGACCACGGGATAGGCGACGCCCACGTGATCTTCGAGATCATCGCAGCGCTGTCCGGAGAAGTCGAAGATTCGAGTGGATTCCGTTCTCCGCCGGGGGTAACCGAGCAACCGGTAGGACTGCCAAGAGCGTTCCTGAGTGCATTCCGCGAAACTCCACGGGGAGTCGCTCGAGAGGTCGGAGCACTATGCGGATCGGCTGCGCGCGCTGTAATCCGACATATCGCTGACGAGGACACCACGGAGCGGCATCGGCGGCGAGCAGAACCGCATGACCTGGAAACGTCATACTCGATTGCCCTCACGTCCGCACGCAGCGAGGCGGGATTCGTAGATGAGCTCCGCCAGTGGCGTGACTCGCAGATGTCGAGCACTTCGATTTCGGCGCTGTTGTTCTACGCGGTATGGCAGGGCATGCTCGAGGCTGGAATCGACCTGTTCCATGAGGTGGAGTTCCTGGTCGACCTGCGCCGGTACCTCCGTGCAGGACAAGGAACATTGGGCAATCTGGCCAGTGTCGCAACCGTAGACGTGACGTCCGCCGACGGCAGCGCGGTGCAGTTCGGGGAACTCCTCGGGGAGGAACTGAGGACGCACCGTGCACTCATCCGCGGAGGGCTGGCAGGCGTCATCCGAAGACTCTGTCTGCAGAGGCGCCTCCGTGGGGTCAGTGATCTGCGGGACAGCAGTCAGCCGCGGCTTATGTTCTCCGAGGTATCGAAGGTGCCCGAGGCAAAGAAGGTCGCGTGGGCGAAGCCAAGCGATGAAAGCACGTTCGTCGTCGCTCTGCCACCGGGGAGCGCACAGAGGATTTCGGTTGCTGTATTCGCGCTCGACGGCGTAGTCCACCTCTCGGCGTCCTATTGCCCCGACATCGTCGACGGCGACTTGGTAAGGAGGGGGCTCGAACTGGCCCTGACCGCGGCCGGACGTGGGGGGGAGGCCCGATGAAGATTCTCCATGTACTCACCGCCCTGAGCCCGGACGGCGCCTTTGGCGGACCGGCCCGAGTCGCCGCGAATCAGTGCGCCGCGCTCCGCGACCGGGGAAATGAAGTCACCCTTGTAGCCGGCGCGCAGGGATTCGACCAGCCGGTGCGACATTTCGGTGGCCAACCTGTCACGACCTTTCCCGCGAGGTTCCTTGTGCCTCATATTGGGTACGCGGCGCTGTACGCGGGCGGTCTGCGTGGCTGGATTCGGCGGCACGCAGATGATTTCGACATTGCACATGTGCATCTGGCCCGCGACTTGGTGACCTTTCCTGCGGTTTCGGCTCTGCGTCGCACGAGTACCCCTTACGTCGTGCAACCGCACGGGATGATCACTCCGAACCCGAATCCGTTGATCGCGGCTTGCGATGCGATTGCGACCCGTCGATACATTGCAGGTGCAGGTCGGGTGCTGGTACTCAATGGCCGTGAACGAGAGGACCTTACCGGTGTCATGAGGCGGCCGCTCGTGTTCGAGACCGTGCATAACGGGGTCCCCGCGACAAATGGGCGGGGGGATGACACCGCAGTTTCTGTTGCCGATGTACCCGAGGTGTTGTTTCTCGCGAGGCTTCACCCGCGGAAACGTCCGGCCGCATTCGTCCATGCGGCGATCGAACTACTCGACGATGGAGTTGCTGCGCGCTTCTCCGTGGTGGGTCCGGAGGCGGGCGCCGAATTCGAGGTTGACGCTCTGATCGGCAGATCCGGACACGGAACCTCTCTGACCCGGCAACCCGGGATCAATCCGGCAGACACAATGGCCCGGATGGCGCAGGCGTCGGTGTATGTACTGCCCGCCGAACGAGAGCCATTCGGGATGACCATCGTAGAGGCACTCTCGGTGGGAACTCCGGTGGTCATCTGCTCCGATGGAGGCCTCTCGAGCTTCGTCCGCGACAACAGATGCGGGATCGTCACCGACGGAAGTCCGGGTGAGATCGCTGCTGCGGTTCGTGCGCTCATCGGTGATCCTGTCACCGCTGCGGAGATGGGCGAATCGGGACGGGCAGCGGTCGCCCGGGAGTTCGGAATGGACACGATCGCGAAGAGCTTGGAGGACATCTACGCCAATACCATCGCCTCGCAACGCAGGAAGGTCTCGTGAGCTCAGCCCGGTGCGTTCTGCGCGGCGTCTGGATCAAGGTCGCGCTGGTGGTGGTTGCGACCCTCGTGGTCGCCGTCGCGATGTGGTGGGGATTCCTCAGAGAGGATGAGGAACGTGTGCCAAATGGCATGCGAATCGAATCCTCCTTCGCCGGACTGCCCAGTGGGGCGGTACCGACAGTGTTTGACACAGGGCAGCCTGCGATGAACTCCAACATGGCTGTCCCTGTTGGAGACCGGTTGCAGGTCATCAACGGGACGTTGACCTTCGATCCCACATCGTCGGGTGCAGTAGCCGGATACCTGAGCACGCCCAACATGGGCAATCCTGTGACAGCAATTGGCGCCGAATGGACGTTTCGTCCTGGTGATGCGGCGCCCACGGGCGAGGGAGCGGGAGCAGTGGCCTTGGTTGTCTCCCGCAATGTGCAGAAGGGGATCCCGCAAGTGGTACCACCGTTCGCGCTGCATCTCGTCGTGACACCTGTCAACTGGAATATCGCTGTGAAACAGGAGTCCTGGGCGGGCGAGCTACAGGTCATCGACCGCGGTGTGTTCGCGAAGCGGTTGAGCGAGGATGGAAAGGGCACGAACCGAATGAGTGTTCAGATCGATGGCAGCAGAATAACGCTTCACTTGCCCGACGGAAACCGGCGGATTGTCGATGACCCGCGAATCAGCCAGTGGCGCGGACGATTCGCAACGTTCGAGTTGTACTCGAATCACGGCACCACCGACTCCCGAGGTGCCTTCCGAAAGGTGTGGGCGGAGTCCGGTGACCACTGATCGGGAGCAAATGCCGGCACTGAAGGAGGCCCCGGCCAGAGCGGTCTCCCGAATCCTCGTTGCCCTGGTCTGCGCAGCACTGGTGGTCGGGGTGGCTGCACTAGTGGTAGGTAGGGAGGCCGCATTGATCTTGGCCGAAGCTGGTGCGGCGCTAGCACCAGGAGTCGTGGCTGCATCGATTGTGACCGCGTCTCGACGCACACGCGAACTCGATGCATGGTGGTACCAGCGTGCCAGTTTACGCCGTGCGGCACTGGCAACGGTGATCTTTGCCGTGAATGGCGTTGTGGCCCTCACCGTGGCGGAAGCCGTGAGCGCCTCGGGAGATGTGCGCAGCTGCGTGGTCATTGGTTCGCTGACTGGGGTTCTCGGGGCGTGGGCGAGTCTGGGGGTACGGACCCATGCGGTCGGGCAACGGGAGTCTCGATGGTGGGCCCCCACAACTACGATCATCGTGACCGGAGGGTCCGCTGTCCTCGGCGCGATCTTTGAATCGACTGCGGTCGGTATGGCTGTTGCGGTGGCTCTCGGGTGGACGGCGCTAAGTATGACCGCGGTCGTCCTCGCGGCCGGAGGGATCGACACGCGTCCGACAACTACTACTCCGTCGCGGCGTATCGCTGACACGACCCGACAGCTGCGGGAGGGAGATCCTTGGTTGGGCTGGGTTGGGCTGGCCAGTCTGACTCTCCTGGTTGTAATCCTGCCCTGCGCGATCGTGGCGACGACTGGCGGCGAAGCCGGTTTGCTGTGGCTGTGGGTGATTCCACTGGTGGTGATGTCAGGTGGCCGTCTGGCCTGGTTGGTTCGCCGCGGTGAGCGACGACTCTACGAGATGACATTCTGGGTGTTCACATATGTATTCATGGGGTTGGCGCCCCTCGCGCAGATCAGGGAGAGATTGTGGCCCGAAACCGTCCCACGGAGCGATTGGACGTTGGTACCGGTGGGGTCCATGCTCGTTCTGGTGGGATGTGGTTCCTTCGTCGTCGGGGCCTTGATCGCACGCCGGTTGGGCATGCGGGGTCCGCTCGCAGCTGGCGAACCTGAGGGGGACACGAGCCTTCCTACCGTCTCGTATCCGAAGCTAGTCGTACTGTCGCTCTGCACCGTGCTGTTCAACGTCTACTACTTGTCGAAGATTGGCTACATCCAATTCACGCAGAGTCGTTCAGACGCTTTCAGTGCCTACGACGTCGTTTGGCAGCCCGGCTCATTGGGGATTCTGGTGCGCGCCTGCACGATGATGGGCTTGCTGATCACCTGGGTGGCGTGGATGAAGTTCCTGAAGGAATCGAAGGTGATGGGTGCCCAAGGCAGACCGGTCACCCCAGCACAACGGCGGATGGCCGTCTTCTGCGCGGTTGTGCTGGGCGTTCTGCTCGCCAACACAATGAACCCAATCTCCAACGCACGATACCTATCTGGCACGGCCATCCTGGCTGCAACAGTTGCATTCGGCTGGTTTGCAACCCCGCAGCGATTCCGAGTGATGACGCTCGGATTCGTGTCGGCACTTGTGATGGTGTTCCCGATGATGGATGCGTTCCGGTATACCGACAACGCTGAGTTCAAAGCCGGCAATCCGTTGGAATCGCTGCTGTCGGCAGACTATGACTCATTCGCCCAGATCTTGAACGGAGTACTGATCGCCGACCGCGACGGAATTGCGCCCGGACGTCAATTCATTGGCGTTCTGTTCTGGTGGATGCCGCGCGTCTTCTGGGCGGACAAACCAGTAGACACCGGGATCTTCATAGCGAATGGGCGTGGGTACCAGATGACGAACCTGTCTGCTCCACTGTGGATTGAGATATTCCTCAACGGCGGGTGGGTGGTCCTGATCGTGGTAATGGCTCTGATCGGATACTGCTTCTACCGCTGGGATAGTCGGATCGAGAAACAGATGAAGCTCACTGCGATGCCGCCGGTGATCAGCTGTGTGATGCCGTTCTATCTCTTGATTTTGCTGCGCGGATCGCTGCTGCAGGCGATGTCGTACATGATGTTCATCGTTGTCTTCGCGGTGATGGTGGCGAGGGTTCCGCAAGTGGCCGGCGGCCCATTCAACAGGAAGTGGCTTCCAGGCAGCCTGTTGTATGCCGATAGACCGACGGAAGTGAAGAACCGCAGGGAGGTATCCGTTGCGAGAACAGCGTGAGCGCGCGTGGCGTTGGAGACGCCCGGCAGAGTGGATTCTTGTGGGTGTGCTCGCGGTCGGGGCAGTAGTGCTGGGGGCTGTGGCAGTGAGCGGCGTCGAAACTGCGAGTGCAAGCATGGGCAAGGTCGAAACAGTCGATGTCACCATGGAATCGCAGAAGAGCGTCTTGGTGGTGGGCGATAGTTTCGCCGGTGGCACCGGAGATCCACAGATTGCGGTTTACCCGAGTCTGCTCGGAGATGCCATGGGTTGGAACGTGTTACTTGATGCCCAGGGCGCTACCGGGTACGTGTCCAACGGCTCTCAGGCGACTGGTGGACGCAAGGTGGGAAAGCGGCAACGGGCGATTGACCGCCTGGATGCTGATGCTGCGCAATTTAATCCGGATATCATTCTGATTGACGTCGGCAGAAATGATCTCGGCGTGCGACCTGAAATCATTGAGAATTTCGTGCAGCAGTACTTCTCCAGATTGCGCACAATCTGGCCGAAAAAGGAAATCGTTGTGATAGTGCCTTCGTATGTGACACCCCGGGTGGCAGAGAACGGTGTGGCGTTCAGGAAGACGCTCGAGGCGGCGGCAAGCGACTATGACTTGAGACTGATCGATCCTGTGCGTGAGGGCTGGTACCAAGGCGTCAACGTGGACGGCCTGCTCGGGCCCGACGGCGTACACCTCAACGCCAAAGGCAACATCTACTACACCAACAGGATCATGGAGAGCCTGCGTGCGTTGGGAGTTCATCCCGGAGGAGGGAGTAGTTCATGAGTGACTATCGCGCGCTGATCGCTGCGGCGAAGCGCGACTGGTGGGTGGTGGTCGCGTGCTTCCTCACAGGCGCGTTGGTGGGTGCGCTTGTGATTCTGGTCGTGCCGACCACGTATGCCGCACAGGCGCGGGTGTTCATTGCGTCGCCGGCGTGGAATGATTCCACTGCCAGTCCTCCGCCCGGTCAGGAAGGGACGATGACTGCGTACGGCGACGAGTTCACCCAGCAGCGAATGAGTTCCTACCTTGAGCTGCTGACGAGTCCGCTGGTAACGGAGCCCGCGAGTCGGGCGGTGGACCGGGACGCTGCGAAACTTGCGAAAGGTGTTTCTGGGCGATTGGTTCCGGACACGGTCATGCTCGATATCTCGGTGACCGGGTCGACACCCGAAGAAGCTGAAGAGTCAACCAATGCTGTTGTTGCCGAGTTCATCTCGGCCGTGACCGCATTGGAGAAGCCGGCGTCCAACCGAGTGTCACCTGTTCAGCCGGTGGTGATCGCGCGCGCAACTGTCGCGGAGTCGGAGTTGGTGGGCGTCTGGACAACGCTTGTGATCGGTGCATTCGTCGGGCTGCTGGTGGGCCTCTTCCTCGCGGTGCTTATTCACACACGATCTCGTGGGCATTCCGATGATGGTGCGCCTGCATTGCCCGTCCCTATTGAGAAAGCGTTGGTGTGATCATGGAGTTCCTCAAGTCGGCGTGGTACGTATTCCGCCGTCGGTGGCCAATTCTCCTGGTACTACTGGCGATCGGACTGATTGGCGGATCGATCTACAACGTGACACAAAAGTCGTCGTATACGGCTACCACGATGCTGTTCCTCAGGGCGCCGGAGGTGAAGACTTCTGTGAGCGCATACCAGGGTGATCTGTTCTCACGACAGCGAGCGCAGACATACGTCAGCTTGATCGACAGCAACGACCTGGCACAGGAAGTTGTCGACAAACTAGGTCTCCCGATGAGTCCGTCGCAGGTATCCGGAATGGTAAGTGCCGAAACGGTCAAGGATACCGTCATCATCGACATCTCAGCAACGAATTCGGATGCGCAAGAAGCGGCTGACATCGCGAACGGGTATGCGTCGGTGTTCGGCAAGTACGTCGCTGAAGTCGAAAACGTCGAGACAAATCCCGACATCCCGCCACTGGTCACCGTGATCAAACCGGCCAGCGCTGATTCCGCCGCACGCGGTGGCTATCCGTTATGGCTCGTCATTCTGGTAGCTGTCGCTGCTGCGTTGGTGGTCGGCATCGCGTTGATCTGGTTCCTCGAACGGTTCGACTCGAAGATTCGCTCGAGAAAGCAGATCGAGGACATCGCGGTGGCGCCAGTACTCGGTGCCTTCGACCGTTCCACCGATCTGGATGATCTCGGATCCGCTGGTGATCAGTTCGCCGAGGGCATTGCTGTCGCAGTCCGCCAGCGGTTGATCCTCGCCAACGTGATCGCGCGGGCAGACACTGGCGGCGTTGTGGTTACCGTGGTTGGCGATCGTGATGGTGTCGAAACCGGGGCTGTGAGCGTTTCGCTGGCCCGTGGACTCGCCACGAGCGGAGCAACAGTCAGCGTGTTGGGGCTCGGTGGTTCTGTGCTGGAAGCATTTGTGGCCGGTAGCAGTGAGCGATTCTTCGACGTGGTTACGCTGCCGACCGCCGCCGCAGATGAAATCGCAGTCCGGAAGGTGCTGGTCGAAATGCGGGCGTCGTCCGACTTCACCGTTGTCGCGGCTTCGTCCGTGCGTGAATCCGTCACTGCTGAGATCGCCATCGCGGCCGGCGACGGCGCAGTTGTGACCGTTAGCCCCGGGCGTTCTACAGTCGTCGGACTCGACTCCGCGACCAGAATGGTGGGTGACCTCGGCAAGCCGCTGTTAGGCGTGGTTGTCGGCCACGCACGCGAGACGTCGACAATTAACGGACTCTATGTTTGACGCAGCAGCCTCACCGCAGTCAGCGGAGCCCGCCCGCTGCGACGTATTGGAGATCCTGGACGTACGGGCTGCGCGTGATCGTGTATGGGCTCTCCACGAGCGTGAGCCACTTGTCGTTGCGCGCGATTCCGGCGTGGAGCGTGCCGATTTGCAGGCGGAACGTACAAGTCGTCACACCCGCGGGGACCTCGCACGAGCGGTACACGCCGTCTATGGAAACCGCGGCCGTCGACGGCTGCGTGGCGTACGCCGTCACTTCGACCAAGTCGACGGCGGGAATGCTCGCCGGCGACAAGGTCATCAGCTTGATCTGCGGAAATGTCGGACTCTGCGCGGCGAACTGTGTGCGGTGGGTGACGTATACCGCGTCACGCAACACGATAGGGATCGTTCCGGTCTTGTATTCGGCGATGCGGTACGCACTCATGTCGAGCAGGCGGTAACCGTGCTTGACCGACGGCGCGATACTCGAGGTCTCGGCGTAGTCGTTCCAGGTCATGAGCTGGACCCAGTCGGCGTTTTGCTCCCTGGCGAGTTGCCACCCGCGTCGCATCGTGAGTCCGTTACTGGCCTCTTCGTAGATTCCGGCAGACGGTCGGTTGTCCTGGAAAGCAACGGGTGCCATCCACTTCTTGCCGAGGGCCCTGGCGCGGTTCATGAGATTGACCGGCGATCCGACGCCGGTGTCAGTGGTCGGGAAGGAGCCGGGATTGCGTCCACCCCAGCTGCTGAGGCCATAGCTGATAGGAGCGAATGCCTCCAGGTTGGCGTTTGCGTCGAGGAGGATCGGATAGAACGCAACCGGCACACCTTGAGAACTGAGGGACGACAGGACGCTGCGCCACCACGACACGGGTTTACCCTCGGCGCGGAATGCGCTCAGAACGAGGCGCCCATCCGAAAGTCTTGTTGCGGCAGGACTCTGGGCGTAGGACTTCACGTCGGCAACGAACTTCGCCATGGACTGCGACGCGACAGCGCCGTTCATGTCCATCGTCAGGAGGATGGAGAATCCGCGCTCGGACGCGGCCACCGACAGCATGTCGTCGACAATCGACGATGCCGATCTCGGCGTGATGACGTCGACGGCGAAGCCGTCGATACCCGCCGCCTGCGCCTGCTGGATTTCGGTGGCGAGGTTGTTGTTCTTCCACGTTGCGGCCGACGAAGGGGGCACCGGGAGGGGGCGGTCTCGAAGGTAGCCACCGTACGCCGCGTGAACGCCCAATTCGCCGAAAGGCGCCATAAGATTCGTGGTGTAGTAGTCGGACGCGGAGGGCTTGTTGTCGATCGAGGTGGGAAAGTTCGGCATATAGTGCGCGAAGACTTTCCGGCCGGTGGCTGTCATATTGGGCATGTCGAATGGCAGGTAGGTCGTGGATACCGCGGTCTTCAGTTGACTCGAATCATGAGAAGTGAGAACTGCCGTAGCCCAGAATATGGCAACGACCGCGGTGGTTGTTACGAACGCTCGTCTACGACCATGAAGTCGAGATCGCCTGGAGAACATCGCTGTTGTCACTCTCTTTCGACTATTTCCAAATCTGTGTTGTGGCGATTGTACTCGACGACGGGTACATTGTCGCGTCGCAATCAATATATGAACTATCCATCGACGAGAACCCGTGAGTGGCGACATTTTGGGGGGTTACGTGAGAGCATCGAAAAGTGTCCGTGCAGCATGTGGTGTTGCAGATCAGGTCTTTTCCAGTGCAAGTAACGGGTTGATTCTCTTCGCGTTGGCGGTTGTTGCGGACAGTCGCGACTTCGGTCGGATTGCGTTGTTGTTCACTCTGATTGCCACAGCGGTTGGGGTTCTGCGAGGCGGCCTCGGTACTCCGTTGTTGCTGTCGGCCAACGAGTCCGACGAGGATGTTCGGCGACATGGTGCATATGCCGTCGGCACCGCTGCGATCATCGGCGCCGTCGTTGCACTGGCGGTCGTTGCCTGTGGATTCGTCGCCGGCGTGGTGGCGGAATCAGTCGTCCTGGGATTGGCAATACCATTGGTGCTAATGGAAGATGTGCTGCGCTACGTCGCGATCACACTGGGTCGCAACGAATCTGCTGCGCTTTGGGATGGGCTATGGTTCGCTGGGAGTCTGTCGTTCCTGGTTCTGGCCTGGGGAGCGCCATCGTGGCTGACCTCGATGTCGCTGGTTCTCGGGTGGTGCCTCCTCGCTGCCGTGGCATTGGCAGGTCTCGCATTGAACCTCGGTCTGGCGCCGCGCTTTCGAGGGATTCGTAGCGAGCTGTGGGAGAGTCGGTGGGATCGTGCCAGGTACGGAATAGACTCAGGTCTTGAGCAACTGACCGTGTTTCTGATGCTGGCCCTGTGCGCGATGGTCATCGATTCGGAGGCATCGGCGGCGCTTCGTGGCGCGACTGCGATTCTGGCTCCGCTCGCGATCCTCGCGAGCGCGATACCGTTGCTGGTCATTCCGTCGTCGGCCCGTACCGGGCGACGGCCTGTTGAAACATGGAGGGTGCTGGTCCGGGTTGCCACGGGTACGTCGATTCTCGCGCTCACTTCGGGGATAATCCTCCACTTTGTGCCCGAATTCGTAGGATCGTTCTTACTAGGTCGAACATTCGCGCCAGCACAGAGTGTAGTGCTTCTCATTTCGTTCGAGTATGCTCTCGGTGCCTGGATCGCCGTGGTGGCAACCTATCTCAAGTCGCAGAACAGATCGGCAGAGGCCCTTCTTCTTAAGGGCTGTTATGTTTCGATAGCTCTGCTGGCGATTGGTATTGGGCTGATCTTTACCAAGACCGCGTTCGGTGTGGCAGCGGTCTATTGTTCTGTAACGGCAGCGATGGCTGTGGCTTCCTTGGCATGGTTCATGCCGTGGCGTCCGCCGCAACCGCCCGGGCGTCATAGACGTGACGGGCGCCGGGGCGGTGTGCACAGCTTTGAGGTGAACGATACGAATGCATTCCATGAGGGTTCCCGCACGAAGGAGGTCGTTGGTGGCTAAGTTAAGGATTGTGGTTCAGCTTCTTGTCTGGTTAATGCCCGCCTCGGCCCGCAAGAACTCGTTACTGCGGAGGTTTGGGCATCAGATATCGGAGTCGGCCAAGATAGATCCGACGATTGTGGTGGGGGTTGATGAGTTCCGCGTAGGCGATGGCTGTAAGCTGGGCTTGTTGAACGTGTTTCGTGGGCTTCGAGTTGTTGAGATGGAGGCGGAGTCCCTCGTCGAATCCTGGAACTGGGTCTCGGCTCACCCGATATACCGGACCTTTGACAGCCGCTCCGGTACTCTCTATTTCGGCTATCGAGCGAAGCTCGGCAGCCGCTGCTACGTTGACTGTTCCGGCACGGTGATCATCCGAAAGTACGGAGCGGTCGGCGGAAATCGGTGCCTGCTACAGACACACGAGCCGGACTATGCGACGTCTACTCAGACGATCGGTCGGATCACGGTGGATGAGTATGCGATGACGGCGAGCTCCACGGTCCTGCTCAAGAATGCGTACCTGCCGAGTCGCTCATTGCTCGCAGCCAACTCCACCCTCCGACAGGGTCTTGGTCCAGAGTCAGCCAGTGGTCTGTACGCCGGCTCGCCTGCGGTGTGGAAGCGTGCCCTCGCAACAGATGCGGGTAGCTGGTTCAGGCGGACCGACTACGAGATCTCGAAGTTTCGGATCGACTCGCATCAGGGTGTGTCGGACGAGGACCGCAGGGGACACTAGGAGTGGCGTGTCCCCCATGGACACGCCAGTTGGAATAGCAGCCGACCGCGATACCTGGCCGGTCCTCGTGCTCTGTAGTATGAGCAGACGAATTACGCAGCGACACAGTAACGCCCGTTGTGACCGGAATAGCATTTGGGCTATGGAATGGAAGTCTCGGTGGCAGGCGACTGGCATGGCAACCCTGGTGTGCGGTCTGGTTGCTGCTTGCGGGTCTGGGCCTGCGACGGTGGAGGAACGACTCGTCGCCAAGTGTATCGAGACGGTGAAAGCAAACATGGACGTGCTCGCATTCGGGAGACCGTTCGTCTCCACAGATTTCAGCAACATGATGGCGCGGGCGTGGGATGAGAATCGTCCGACCGAGCGCTGGCTGGTCAAGGGTGACCTCACCGTGACGACGCAGTCCACCTCGACCGTCGCAGCCGACACCTGGGACGACGACGGGGCGGACCCGACCACCGAGGTGGATCCCGGTGCACTGAAATGCCGCATGGGGCGCCGGAAGTCGGATGATGCTCTTGTCGTGTTCGAGTTCTCACACGCGCACCCGACGAGTGGCGGCGGCGTCGGGAAGCAACTCGTCTACGAAGAGGGAGCAGAAGGCGAGACCAGCGACTGGGGCTGACGCAAACGGCTGCTTAATCACCCGATGCAGTCGAGATAGTTCGGGTTGGCGGAGATATGGGCGGCGGTCGCCAGCCACGTAGCCGCTCACAAGTGAGCAGATTCGATGAGCATCACTGAGCACTTTCGATGAGCCTCGTCAGTGGTCTGGAAGGTCGACCTGGCGGCCCTCCACGTCGGTGATCACGCGACTGCCGATGGTCAGCGATACCGGATTGTTAGCATATTGAAACACTCTGGGGGACAATGTCATCTGGATGGTGTAGTCGAATCTGGGTAGTTGTCGTACGGTCAAGGGACATCCAGTGTGTCTTGGTGTGATCATCAGAAGCCATATCCCCTCCACCTCAGGATCACTTAGTCTCATCCGATGACCACCGACGAGCCGTACTCCGATCGTCGCCGGGTGCTCGCTCGGCAGTGGGATGAGCTGGTCGACGAGATCCGGTCGCTCGACGGGTTCGAGACGTTCTTCGAACCGCCTGATGTTGACGATCTGCTGACTGCGGGTGACAACGGGCCGGTGATCGTCGTGAACGTGAGTCGATGGCGATGTGACGCGTTGGTGGTCGCCGACGGCGCCATCGACGTCGTACCACTTGCCGACATGACTCTCGAGGATGTGCAGCGGCGCACTGCCCGCCATCTCGAGAATCTTGTATGGCATACCGCGACGCTGAATGGCATTGATTCTGCGCGAAGGGAATTCAACACATCGCGCTCACCCGCTGCTGCGCGTGGCGTCCGCGACGCGACGGAGGCGCAGTACCAGGCTCGAATCAATCTGAACGAGGACCTCGCGGACACGCTTTCGTGGCTGTGGGACGTGCTCGTCGAGCCTCTGGGGAAGTACCTGGTCGACAGGACATCGCGTGTGTGGTGGAGCCCCACAGGACCGCTCGCGGTGCTCCCGATTCACGCCGCCGGATCGCCGTCATCGGGATGGCTCGTCGATCGGGTTGTCTCGTCGTATGCGCCGAGCCTTCGGTCACTGATCGCCTCACGTGGCGCACAGCCAACCGGCAACCCGACGGGATCGCGGTTCGGGATCATCTCGACTCTGGGGGACACCGATCACCTCCTCGGCGTTGCTGGTCCCCTCCGTGAGCTCGTGGGCCCGGAGCTGCTCGTATCGTCAGGGTCTGCCACCGTCGCCGAGGCGCATCGTGTTCTCGCCGAGTGCACCAGCGTCCACTTCGACTGCCATGCGATCCACAATCTGTCCGCCCCTGGTGACGGTGGGTTCATCCTGAAGGACGGCATGCTGCGGGTGTTCGAACTCGCACGGACGGTCGCAAGCCGCGAACTTGCCGGTCTGGCGGCCTGCGACACCGCAGCCGGTGGATCAGAACTCTTCAACGAGTCGATCACGTTGGCAACTGCGCTGCACTACAGCGGATTCCGGCACGTGGTGGGTGCATTGTGGGAACTGCGCGATGACGTGGCCCGCACCGTCTTCGCGGATCTCTACCGAGACCTTGTCACTGCGGATGGCCTCGTCACCGCGCACACCGGCGCGGCAGTCAGCAGGATCGTGCGCGCCTTGCGATCTGCCAAACCCGACGACCCCTACACTTGGGCGTCGTTGATCCACCTCGGCCCGTAGGGGAGCAGACGATGACCGAACTCGAGTACATCCAGACCGGCGGGGATCCTCGCGGATGGTCGGTGACCGCAGCCCGGAACTTCACGGGCATCACGAATCCGAACGCGGACGGCGTCACCGCGACGGGCAGCTGTCCCCGCTGCTGCCATCAGATGCAGACACTTCTCACCGACACGGTCTACCGCAACGTGGCCCCCGGTGGTGGCACGGCAGACAGGGGGGTCGCGATGGCCTGCGACTGTAGGATCGACCATCCCGGACACCCAGAGGGAGAGTTCGGTTGTGGAGCATGGTGGTCACTCCGGTACGAGATCTCCGAAACCGGCGTTGCCTTCCACAGTGTCAGCATCGCTGATCCGGACGCCGACGCAGTACGTGCGGATGCGCACGCGTTGCGAAGCGCCGGCGAGGGTGAGCTCGCCGCGGTGCGGTCGGCGGCGTCGTCGTGGTCCAAGGGCATCGGGGCGGCGGTCATCGCGCTACTCGGCTTCGGACTCGTCACCGGACCGTCGGACATCAGCGATCTGACACGCGTCGCCTCGATTGCGGTCGGGGTCCTACTCGCGGCTGCTTTGGTGGCCGGAGTGGTATCGGTCGGCTTTCTCTTCCGGTCCGCCTACGGTGCGCTCAAACCAGTATCCACGCCGCAGGATTCGCCGCCCGGACAGAACGCCGTCGCACTCTCTGATCACACCGAAGCCGTGGGGCGCCTTGGGTGGCTGCGTTGGGGATTGTTTGCCGCCGGTGTCGGTGTGACGATGCTGGTCGCGGCGGTGGGTGTCACCTGGTACGGGCCCGCGCCGTCGGAACCGGTCCTGCGGATCGTGGATCGAACCGGTGTTGCGTGGTGTGGTGAGGTCCAGGCCACCCACGACGGAACGGTGGCTCTCGACGCCGGTGGCACCACGGTGACCGTGAATCTCGACGGCGCCAAACAGATCCAGGTCCTGGGCGAGTGCCCGGCAACCGGATAGCTCACAGATCCCGGCGTGCGGCGGCCAGCGATGCCAGCCGTCTCGCCATTCCTGGATGCGACCGACGCAGCCGATGCACGTCGCCTCGCGTGTCGAGATGGGACCCGAGCACCAATGATCTGCCGCGCTCGAGCATCACGAGCGCCGCCTGAGCGTCGTCGTGGTGGAGCGCCACGGCCGCGCCGTCGGCGGCGGTGTCGGCGTGGTCAGTGAGTCGGAGGAGTCGACTCAGCGGATCGATCCCGTGCCAGGCGAGCTCGGCAGTGTCAGCTATCGCTGCCGAGTATGCCGCCATCGATGTGTTCCAGTCGGCGCGCTGTGCCGCGTGGACAGCGACCTGTAGTCGAGCCTCGGCGCGCAACGGGATGGGGGTCGACTCCGCATCCGCCACCGTCTGCCATCGGGTTCCGGCATCATCGCCTTCGCTATCGGCGATCCGGGCAAGGATGGCCACGAACGCCTGATACTCGGAACGACCGGGATCGGTCGCCACCACCGCCTTCTCGGCGATGTTGCGGGCCTGCTCGCCGTGCGTATCCGTCCACAGGCACTGGGCGAGGTTGGCGAGGAACTGTGCCTCGTCGATGTGCGATCTGTGGGCAGCCGCCAGCGCACGCTCGGCGTATCCGACGCTTGCCGACCGCCGCTCGGGATCGGAGGCCACGTCTGCGCGCAATCGCGACAGCAGCGCCACATTCGACAACACGTTGGGATCGTCCGGCAGGTGCCGGCACGCGAGTTCGGCGTAGCGCAAGGCTTCTGACAACTGCCCGGCATCGTCGGTGGCCTCGGCATAGGTGAGCAGGTGCATGGCGTGATTGGTCAGTGCCGACCCATACCGATGCGGTGTGGAATCGTCGAGGGCGTCGCATGCCCATCGCCCGAGCGTCACGCCGGTCGTCAGGGCGGGCAGGTCACCCGACCAGTCGAACCAGGTCATGGCGCTGTTGGCGGCCTCGCTCAGCAGATCAGGACGGTCGAGATGATCGATCGGGACCGCCGTTGCAGCGCGCAGCGCGATCCGAAACGCCTCCTCGATCCGAACCTGGTCACCGAGAGCCACGCCATGCTCTCGCAGGATCGATGCCAGGTTGGCGAGTCGGGCCGGAGTGTCGTCGACTGCGTCGCGGGCGAGTTGTTCTGCTTCGGCAAGGAGCTCGACGGAGCCGACCGAGCTGAACCGTGTGGCCAGGGTGATCGCGAGGTTGGTTGCACGACCGGCGTAGTGCGGGCTGTCGAGGGCCGTGGCAACCACCGCACGTCGGCCAGTGGCCTCGGCTTCGGTGAGAAGCTCGGGGCGCGGCACGCGGCTGCGGAGATAGGCGGTGCACAGGATGGCGCCGCGCAGCGACAACCAGCCGGCCTGTGCATGAGCAGGTGGGGTGACCGCCTTGGCTGAGTATTCCAGTGCTGCCTCAAGATCGGCGGGCTGCTCGTGGTTTTCGAATCGGGTGTACAGCGCCGAGGCGAGATTGCCGTGATGATCTGCAGTGGGTGCGAGGTCGGCTGCCTCGCGCAAGAGCGTGACCGCACGGTCGAGATGATCGTCACTGCCGGTGTGCTCGGCGAGATGTAGGTGAGCGATGGCAAGATTGGCGGCTACCGGCGCAAGCATCCGGGCCGGCAGAGCCGGTGTGAGGTAGGCGGCGGTTCCGTGGTGGATCGCGAGGTGAAGATCGCGGACATCCTGTGACACCTCGAATCGGTCGTCGAGCATCCCGCACAGGGTGCCGGCCGCCGATGCGAACTCGACTCCCTCGGTGTTCTTGGTGCGGGCAGAAAGCCGATCGATATCGGTGTTCGGATCCACCTCCTCTGGTTGAAGGAACTGTGGGGGAACGAGTTCGGGATGGTCGGGCAGCACGCTCTGGTACCACTCACTGCACGTAGTGAGGGCGGCTTCGTCTGGTCCTTCCGGGAGGCGCATGTACCGCAGGAGGTGGTAGCTACCCAATAACGCCCGCTCATGCGGTGTCAACGATGGTGTGTCCACATGTAATCGGGATGATCTGGCGAGAAGGTTGGGATCGAGGACGGCATCGTCGTGCTCATCGGCCGAGGCGCTCACCGCAGCCGCGATGTCGCGGAGAATCGGGTCATACCGGGACGCTGTCATCGGCCGCCTCGCCGGTGGGTCCGCACCAGTCTGTGGAGAACAGCATCGTCGGTGGCGGTCCAATCGAGAGCCGTGAGCATCTGGCGTAGTTGCTCGGCCCGGGCCCAATGGTCGGGTGCGGCATGGCGCAGAGCGTCCGTTCTTCCGAGTCCGGTTGCGTTGTCGAGCACGATAATTCGTGCGTGCTCGATTGCCGCGAGCGCGCCGCGAGGATCACTGGCGTTCAAAGCTGCCGCAGCGGCATCTTCCAAGAGCGTGTCGGCTTCCGAGATCGACGAGTGGTTGTCGCGAGGAGGACGCCAGGGACGTGTCGAAGCGACGGTGAGCGTGAGTGCCTGGTGATAGTCGGCTGCAGCGGTGTTCCAGTCGCCGAGTGAGGCCGAGGCATGCGCGGCCATGGCTGCTGTGTTGATGCGCCAGAAGTCAGGACCGACACCCTCTTGCATCGCAGTCTGAAAGGCCTTGCGTGCAAGTAGTCTCCGCGACGGGGGCGCATCGTCGTCAAACAGTCCACAGCCGAGCTCGTAGAACATACGGGCACGGTCGGGGTGGTCGGTGCCGATCAAGGCTATCGCCGAACGGGTTCGGGCGGCGGCACCGTAGATGTCTGCCTCGGTGGTTGCGGTCTCGAACAGTGCGGTCGCAAGCGCGGCCACAGTGAAGGCGTGAGTGAGCGGATCATCTTCTCGTGCGGAGGTTTCGATCATCTCGTCGAAGATGGTCGCGGCCTGCGTGGCGTCGTCGGTCTCGAAACGATCGGCGCGTTCGAGCAGTGCGTGGGCGAGGTTCACCGTGACGTCAGGGTCCGGATCGGGGATCTGTTCGAAGAGGTCCACGGCTCGGTCGAGGTCTGCTCGACGCCGGGTGCGTCGTGACAGGCGGACCAGGGCAATCGCGAACGCATTGCGGCGTCGGTTGAGTTCGTGGCGGTCGAACGTGGGATCGGTGAACGATTTCTCATGGAGCTCAACGCTTTCCACGATGTCGTCCAGAGACTCTCCGGCGAGGTCGTAGCGCACCGCCAATCCCGACGCGAGTGCACTCTGTGCCTCGCCCACGCCAGTCCCAAGACGCTCGGCAATGCTTCGCGCAGTGCGGAACTCGGCGATGGCGTCGTCCACGTCCTGCGTATCGCCGGACAGGCGGTGGAGTTGAAGGTAGGCCGAACCCAGGTTGGCGTGATGGCGGGAACTCACGATATCCCCGGAGGAGCGATCTGCACCGAGGGTAGTGCGGTAGTCGTGCACCAGAGATCGGAGTTCGGTGGGGTCCTGCCGGTGCCGTCGATGCAGGGCCAAGGATGTCAACGCCGCGAGCCCGGGGAGGTCACGCTCATCCTTGGTGCGTCCGTCCATCTCCCCTTGGACCTCTTTGGCGACGATTGTTGCCTCCTGCAGAACCTGCGACGACCCGGTCGTTTCGTGCAGCCTGAGCAGCGCGGTGAGCAGATTGGACGCACACGTGGCCCGGTCTGCGCTGCCTTCGGGGGCGAGCGTCAGCGCCCTGGTATGCAGTCGAATCGCCACCAGCAGGTGGGGTCGCGACGGCTCGAGCGGCGAGAGCTCCTCGAGCGCGCCGCCAAGATGGGACAGCACCGCGACCTTGTGCTTGTCTCGATCATTGAGTACCAAATTCGCGCCCGCGAGGATCCGGGCCGTATGGCGCAACCGTGCTGCATCCTCGGACGTCTCGATGAATGTGGGCCAATGGCGGCAAGCGGTCCAGACGAGCCATTCCACTCGCACTCGCTTGATCACGCCGCCCACGTGTTGACAGTAGTGGTTCTGGAAGCAACTGGGTGACAGGAACTGGCGCCACGTCTGGGAAATGCACGACGTGATCGGATGCGTTTGTGTTCAGCGGAACGCTGTGGGCTACGGAGCGTCGCTGTCCGACGCAGCTTCATCCACGGGCTCCGGGGGAGCGGGGTTCGCGTCTGGGCCGACCACCGGGGCAAGCGATCCTGCACTGGGTTCTGGCGCATCCTGGGTAGCCGGCACGTCTGGTGTGACAGGGCTATCGGAGGTGACGGAGGCGTCGACCTCGGAGGTGGCGGAGGCAGGGACCTCGGATGTCCCGCCAGCGGTACCTGACTCCGGTAGCGCGTCCGGCTCTGGAGCCAGTGCTTCATCCGAAGTAGGTGAATCGGCCGTGGCCGCGATTGTGTCAGGCTCGTCCGGTGCCGTCGTATCGTCAGCTGTAGGAACCTCGGTGAGAGAGCGGAGAACAGTGAGGTCATTGGCGACGAGTGAAGCTGCACTGGCTGAGTCGGCGCTCGTGGTGGTGGTCGTCGGCACTTGGTACTTCTTTAGTGCGTCCTGAACCTTCTGTGCTTCTTCTTCATCGGTTCGTCCCCAACGCTGCCAGGTGTGCGCTCCGTTGGTGTAGATGAAGTCGACCGGCAGACCGAGGATCGCGGCCTGAGCGTTCAAGATGACCGCGGACACGAAGGACACGAACTCAAGGACGCTGCCCATCACCGCCTCGCCGATCCCGCCGAGGGCCATGAGCTCATCCCACTCGGCTTGCGAGGCGATCAGCCCGTTGCCGGTGGAGACGATGATGGTCTGTCCGTTCGGCTTGGTCTGCCAGATCCGGCCGAAGACATCGTTGGCCGCCCAGGAGTTGCCGGCGCTGAACGGGTTACCCCACATTCCGTCCAGACCGTTCGAAATGCCCTGACGGGACGACAAGATGAACGGGATGAGAATCCATCCGATCGGATTGTCTGTCTGATAGTAGCCCGACGTCGACAATGCGACCTTGAATATATCGGGGTACTTCAGGGCGAGGTTAACGGCTTGTCCGCCGGAGATGGACAGGCCGACGATCGCGTTGCCGGTCTGGTCGATCGCGAAGTTCTCGTTCAGGTAGGCGGGGAGTTCTTCGCCGATGAAGGTTTCCCACTGCGGGTCGTAGGTATCCCCGCTGGAGGTGGTGAGAGGGTTTCCGTCGGAGTCGAGTGGGGGTGACTGCCAATTGGAGGACCAGGTACTCGTCGACCCGTTGATCATCACCAAGTTGTATTGCGTGCTGTATAGCGAACTTCCGGCACTGCCGCTCGGATCGTTGATCCCGCCGAGGAAGTAGACCGCTTGTTCCTGTTCGCCGGCGAGTTGATCGGACGGGCGGACCTTGACGGTCACATAGGTCTGCATCGACTCGGACCAGACCTTGCAGGTCTGCACGTCGTTGGTGCGGTCGGATGTGGACGCGAACGAGCATCCGGCCGAGGTTCGCGCGATTGTGGGGTCGACGGCGAAAGCTGGGCTGATCCCGCTGGCTAGTCCGATGGCGGTCGCGATCGCCGCTGTTGCCAGCGTGAGTCGACGGCTTGCGCGGCCGGAGTTGGGGCGAGGAGGCCGACATGCAAGTTTCGCCATGCGTAGATCACCTTGTCTGGATGGGAGATTTGAGTTGGCACCAGTGGCAGATCAGATGCGGGATGTCTGGCGTGATGCCGAGCACAAATCCTAACCGTGCCGTGTGCGAGCGGCAAAAGTATTCATTCATTCGAAGAGCGAAATGCGGGGAGTTAAGCATCCGGGTTGAGAAAATGGACATTTCAAAAAATGCGTTTCGCGAACAAAACCCTTACTCTCTGACGCATGCGCGGAATCATCCTTGCCGGCGGAACCGGCTCACGGCTCCATCCCATCACCCAGGGCGTCAGCAAGCAGTTGGTGCCCGTCTACGACAAGCCGATGATCTACTACCCGCTCTCCATGCTGATGCTCGCCGGCATCCGGGACATACTGGTCATCACAACTCCGAACGATGCGGTGGCCTTCGAGGGGCTCCTCGGCAACGGCGACCAGTTCGGCGTGAACATCAGCTACGTACAGCAGCAATCGCCGGATGGCCTGGCTCAGGCATTCGTCCTGGGGGCTGACCACATCGGGAACGACTCCGTGTCACTTGTCTTGGGCGACAACATCTTCTATGGACCCGGCCTGGGTACGCAGCTTGAAGGATTCGACGGCCTCGATGGTGGCGCGGTCTTCGCGTACTGGGTGGCCAATCCCGAGGCTTACGGCGTGGTCGAGTTCGATGAGAACGGCACTGCCGTCTCGCTCGAGGAGAAACCAGTCGAGCCGAAGTCCAACTACGCAGTACCCGGTCTCTACTTCTACGACAACGATGTCATCGAGATCGCCCGGAACCTCAAGCCGAGTGCTCGCGGGGAGTACGAGATCACCGACGTGAACGCACACTACCTCGAACGCGGCAAGCTATCGGTACGAGTCCTGCCGCGCGGCACCGCGTGGCTGGACACCGGCACCTTCGATTCACTGCTCGATGCGGGCAACTTCGTCCGCACGGTTGAGCAGCGGCAGGGTCTCAAGATCGCCGTGCCCGAGGAAGTGGCATGGCGTCGTGGGTTCATCAGCGATGACGAGCTCGCTGCGCGAGCGGCGAAGCTCACAAAGTCCGGTTACGGCACCTACCTCCTCAGCCTGCTCGAACACCGCTGACGGTCGGAGCTTTCACATCGGGAGTGGCTGAGAACATGCCGTCGATGAGCGCTGTGACGTAGACGGTGAGATCCGCATCTTCCGGTGTGGTGGAACCAGGGCTGCGAGTGCCAACGTCGATGTCATCTCGCACTTGCAGCTGTGACGAGATCAGGAACCAGCACGCCCGCCAAAGCCCAGAGGCCCGCTCTTCCGAGAACACCATCGCAGTTGCGGTCGTCAGAAGTGGCTCCGCCACGACGCAGGAGCGCGCACCCGCCTGCGTACCCGCGCCGAGAACGTCGGGCATCCGGGTGATTGCTGCATACGTCCGGTACACCTCTGAGGCGTTTTCGACGAGTTGGTTTCGCGGCGACTTGTGGTCGTAAGACCAGCGGATATGGCTGGCCGCGTCGGCGACGATCAGTGCCAGGAGCAATGCCTTGTTGGGCACCTAGTAGTACAGGGTCATTGCCTGCACGTGGAGGTCGGCGGCGAGTGCCCGCATATTGAGTGCTGTGACGCCGCCGGTCTCGAGGTGGCCAATGGCTGCGGCGATGATCCGCGCACGTCGCGCGAGCGGGGGTCTTGACACAGACGTGCCACCATTCCCTGAGTCTGAACGTAGGCGAGCGTCGCCGGTGTGCCTAGGGTTGCACGAACAGTGAATCAAATTCGACAGAATTCTTGCGTGATTTTTGAATCAATCGATCCGGTCCGTACGGTGACGCAGATCACGTTTTTCCCGAAACGTTCCCGGCGATTGTGTATCGATCCACAACGATAACTATCGTGAACCATCTGGACTGTCCTCCGGACGGACGAATCCCCAATCTGAACCGGTCAGGATTTACCAAATGTTCACCATTCTTGCGACAGGCCAGGGCTTCCGGGGCTGCGGAACGGAGGGGCTGGGTGAGGGGGGTTGTCGCACCAAATGCAAAGTTGGACAACAATAGTCACCTACAGTAGTGGTCCAGGCCACGATCTGATCAGGCGAAACACGCTGTCATCTGAATCATTTGATTCGAAGACTCTGGATTGCCTGTTTACGCGCTGGGGCTTATCTTTTTCGTACACGTGCGAGTCGCCCGACTCACTCCGTATTCCGAACGATCAACCAGCCTGCGGGCAACAGGTCGACGAACCCTCGGTTCACACGACCTCAACGAACTGAAAGGTGCCGCACCGATGTCGCTTGGTGATCGACCGATTCAGACTGTCAGGGGGCAGTGGTGACCGCAGACCGGGATATCGACTTCAGCGAGGACCTCCGCGCGACATGTGTGGACGGGGCTCCCCACCCACGCGGCCGAACATGGGTAGGTGGGTACCTGCGGTCTCTGGCTTGGACGGACATGTGCGTCGTGGTGGTCGTTGTGGCCGTCGCGCAGACCGTCCGGTTCGGCGCGGGCTCGCCGCTCGAGCCGAACGGTGCGATCGGTGTGCCGGCGGTGCTCGTCTCGGCGGCGCTGATAGCCGCATGGCTGCTCGCCCTGCGAGCATTCCAGACATATGACCGGCGGGTGATCGGATCCGGTCCGGAAGAGTACAGCCGTGTGATCACCGCGTGCTTGGCGGTCTTCGGAGTCCTGGCGATGGGTGATCTTCTCTTCCGGCTCAACATTGCACGTGGCTTCCTCTTGATCGCACTACCGATAGGGACTGTTGGGCTGGTGTTGTCCCGATGGGGCTGGCGTCAGCGTCTGACTCGACTACGCGTGAACGAGCGGAATCTCGAACGTCTGCTCGTGGTCGGCGCCGTCGATCAATCGGCGCCGCTCGTCAAGCGGTTCCTGGCAAACCCTGGACTCGGATACCGGGTCGTCGGTGTCTGCCTACCGCCGAGCTGGAAGGGAACACCCGAGGAGATGCGTGTCGGCGACACGATGGTTCCCGTGTTCGGTGACTTCGATGACGTCCGAGATGCTGTCGCTCACACGGGCGCAACGACAGTGGCGATCACCTGCACGGAGGCTCTCGGACATCAGGCAATGCAGGATCTTATGTGGGATCTCGAAGGAATGTCCGTGGAGATGATGGTTTCGCCGGGGGTCACCGATGTTGCCGGCCCACGGATGCTGGTCCGACCTGTCGCAGGACTTCCCTTGCTGCACATCGACAAACCACGATACGAGGGTGCCAATCGGTTCAGAAAGGCGGCTGTTGATAGGGCTGGTGCCATTCTGGGCTTGCTCTGCATCTCACCTGTCTTGATCGCGCTAGCAATCGCGGTAAAGCTGGATTCACGCGGCCCAGTGTTCTATCGCGCGACTCGCGTAGGCCTCAACAACCAACCGTTCAAGATGTGGAAGTTCCGCTCGATGGTTCAGGACGCGGATCAGCTCAAACACAACCTCACACATCTGGATGAGGGCGCAGGTGTCCTGTTCAAGATGCGGGACGATCCACGTGTCACCAAAGTCGGGAAGTTCATCCGCAGGTACAGCCTGGATGAGCTTCCTCAGTTGATTAACGTGCTTGGCGGATCGATGAGCTTGGTGGGTCCCCGCCCCCCGCTGCCAGATGAGGTAGAGAAGTACGACGGTCGAGTCGCACGGCGAATGCTGGTTAAACCCGGAATTACCGGATTGTGGCAGGTGTCTGGGCGATCGGACCTCTCATGGGAAGAATCGGTGCGGCTCGACCTCTCCTACGTAGAGAACTGGTCGATCATGCAAGACGTAGTGATCCTGTGGCGAACCGCCCGTGCGGTGGTAGCGAAAGAAGGAGCGTACTAATGCAAAGATCGACGTATCAATTGCAGGACGAAGCGGCTCAGAATCAGGATTCGGTGGCGTGAACAAGATCGTTGTCGTGCATATCGTTGAGGCTTATGGTGGTGGAATTCAGTCTGCAATTAAACGCTATGTAGATCTTTCGCCGGAAGTCGAACACCGCCTCATCACTAGGACACGCGTAGGACACGATACCGCACCATCAGGGCGGCTGTTGGACTGCCAGCGACATGAGCTCGAAGTTCCACTGGTTGCGTTTCTCGCGCGAGCAAGCCGTATCGCTCAAGCCATGAATCCTGATGTAATTCACTTACATTCGAGTTACGCGGGATTGGCACGCCCGTTCCTCCGTGGCTCACCTGCCAGAATTGTCTACACCCCTCATTGTTTCGCATTCGAGCGAAGAGACAAGAGATGGCTCGAACGCCAAGCGTACAAGGCAGTGGAGTGGGCAATGATGCGTTCCACAGCCCAGGTGTTCGCAGGGGTGTCTGCGTATGAGTGCCACCGAGCAAGGCAGTTAATGCCCAAGGCAATGACCTATCACATCCCGAATGCAATACAGAGAACTGTCGATAGGCCGAGTATCGAATCCCGACTAACGGGATCCTCGGTGGTTACCGCAGGGCGCATTGAGTTGCAGAAGGATCCCGAGTTCTTTATACGAATCATCCAGGAAGTCAAGGCGGAGCCAATTCGCTGGATATGGATCGGCGACGGAAATCCTCACACTAAGAGGCGGCTCGAAACACACGGCGTAGAGGTCACCGGATGGATACCCAATGATCACGCCCGGAACCTAATGAGCACCGCCGCACTGTATGTGCACACCGCTGCATGGGAGGGCGATCCAGTAACACCTTTGGAGGCGCTGTCGGCGGGTGTTCCAGCGCTCGTACGGAAGACGCCTACAACAGCACAGCTCGGGCACCTCGGTTTCACGTCTGTGGACGAGGCTGCGTCGATCATCGAACGATACTTCACTGACGCAGAATACAGGCGAAATATGGTCAGTGCTTCAGATTCAAAGCGCCAGCAGGATATCGATACTCTCCAGTCGGAACTTGACGCGTTGTATCAGAAATCGAAGAGTGGGAATAATGCCTAAGATTGCCTCTATCGGTCTCCCTTTCCATAAGATCACGAACGAACTTTTTGTCGCGCTCGAAAGCATACTTGTTCAGCCAGCAATATCCGACTGTCAACTCGTACTTGCTGGCGATGGAGCTTCGGTCGAACCCCTTCTTGACTATGTTCGCAGGCGTGGATTGATGCCCGGACAGATAACAGCAATCGAGTCGCCAGCTTCTAGAGGATTAGCAAGCACTCTCAATGCAATTACCAGTGAATCGCAGGCTCCCTATATAGTCAGATTTGATTCTGATGACATCATGCTCGATGATCGGATATCAATCCAGCTCAACTACATGGAGCGGCGGCCAGAAATCGACGTATCTGGAACACTAGCATGTTTGATGGACGAGCATTCGGAGATACTCGGGGAGTTCTCGGAGCCTCCACTTCCCGCGGAGCCAGTCGGATTCCTCCGCAGCAACGCTCTAAGCCATCCAACGGTAATTGCTCGTAGCGAATGGATGCGCGCTAATCCCTATGATGAATCGCTGCGCAGGACCGAAGATAAAGAGCTGTGGCTCCGAACGTGCCGCACAAGTACGTTCGGAAAACTGGGTATTCGGACCGTAGCATATCGCGTGCCGCGGAACATTGATATCAGCAAGTCAGTGGAGACATTCCGCGACGATCGAACTATTCTCAAGGCGGCGATTGAATCGGGGGAATTTCCTGGTGTTAGGAAATCGTCTGTCATGGTTCGTAGTCGAATGAGAGAGACAATCTTTAAAACCGGAATGCGACTCGGTGGCGGCCCCGCAATATTCACGAAAAAATATACCCAGATCGAACCCGAGGAACTCAGGAGTACGCAGGCGTATGTAGACCAAATCGTGGCGACAACTATCGATGTAGTCAAGTCGGCGCAAGCGGGAACCTCTCGTGACTAGAGCTGGCCAGAAATACTGCCTGGTGACAGTAACCTATGGAGCTCGTGTACCGCTCCTCAAAGAAACAGTGAAGCGTGCACTGGATGCAGGCGCCGACCGGGCTGTAGTGGTAATGAATGGAGTTAGCCTCAGCGACCGAGTCAACTTTCAGGACTGGTCTCGGAACGAGCACATGACGGTAGAAACCGTAGTGTGCAACTCGAACTATGGTTCTGCAGGCGGCTACTACATCGGAATCCGACGTGCGCTAGAATCGTCGAAGTGCGATAGCGAACTACTTGTTCTGCTGGATGATGACAACCATATAGTTGCCGGACGATTTGATGCGGTTGGGGAACTCCTGAGCCTTGACGATTCGGCATGTCTACTGCACAGAGAGATGCCTACGTCCGATCTAAATGCGCGAATCGGATCCGTGATGTACATAGACGTGTTTGATCGGTTTGCACGAAAGATCTACCGCCGGCCGACTCCGGAGACTGGGGATATGGTCGCCTATGCTCCGTATGGTGGCCTCATTATTAGCGGGACATTCCTCAAGAATTCAGGAATCCTGCCTCGGCCCGAACTACTCCTCTACGAGGACGACACAGATTTCACGTATAGGCTCACACGCGCTGGTCTGAAAATATCGACCGCTAGCGCTAGCCAACTGACTATTGTCGATGCTGATTCGAAATGGAGCAGTCAGACTGAAGGAAATACAAAGCTACCACTAGTCGGTATGGTAAAGGCGCGCGACCATGAGCGACAGTACTACTCAGTCAGAAATCGCATCTACTTCGATTGGACTCGCGCAGAGGATTCGCTACCTGCGAAAGCGCGATTCGCATTCAATCTGTGGGTGTACTCGACCGCGATCCTCGTAGGAGCGATCGGTGCATTTCGCCTCAAGTCGGCTTATACATTCTTCGTTGCATGCCGAGATGGGTTCCAAGCAGAACTGCCTCGTCGGGACGGATCGATGCTTGGACTGCAGATCTTTAACCCAGCAGACTATGGGGACGACATGCTCGACCTGGTATGAATGTAGATCAATTGGAGGGACACAGACTTCGAGTTTGCACTGATTGGGAGCTATTTTGAATCTCTATACGTGGCTACTATTAGCGGCCTTCCTAGCTGTCTCAGCAATATTCGTGCGAGTGAACAACCGCCTTGCGCAGCCGGTCGTGTTTCTGTGTGGCTCGTGGGCAATTGTTGTATTGGTATACGGCCTGTCTGCAGGCTCAGTGTATCCGCTCGAAGGTCTACCATTTCTACTAATCGCCGGAGCTGTCCTGTCAGTGGTCCTGGGAATCTCTATCAGCGGACTATTGTCTGGCAAGATCGAGAGGAGCGGAAGTCGGCTTTTCCCTTCGCGTGGCGGTATCAAGTACGATGAAACAAAGCTAGATAAAGCGTATGCGATGCTGTGTGTCGCACTTCTAGGATACTATCTAATTCAGGTATACGCGATCCTTCCAGTTATACGTTCAATGGGCGGATTTGGCGCAATTTACAACGGCGGATACGGGCAGCAGTTTAGACGCGCGTACCTAAGCGAGCGGCTGGACGCGACGTCATCTGGACTTTCTACTGGCGGAATAGTATTTTCTATCTTCGGATATATGCTGTTTCTCGGCACGCTAGCACTCGTTTTCGCCGGCTACTATGCCGCAGTAGGAAAGTATATTCGCGCGGCGATTCCGCTGGTATTTCTAGGAATCTATAGCCTACTCATTCTCGAACGTGCATCGTTTATGTATGGCGCCTGCCTGTTTCTAGTATCCTGGGCGTATCACTACTATTCTTGCCAAGGCGTTCGACGTATTCGGCCGATCAGGGCGATTTCAGCAGTTCTGATAGTCGGTGCTGTGACTTGGATGGTGGCCGCTATCCCAGCAATGCTGCGGAGTACAGGGTTGGGTGCTTCTGACTATCAGGCAGGCGTCGTTGACTATCTCACATCCGGTATGGCAGGCGTGAATGGCCTTGCTCATGTCGATCCGACGCTCCAGGCTGCCGCAACGGGTTCGGGGGCCGTCTACGCGCCAACATCGATAGGAACTGCTATCCCGGGTAAGGGTTATGGCGTTTGGACTTTCCAAGGTCTAGTAGGAATCCTTGATCGCATTGGACTAGTCGACAGGGTTCCGTCGACTGGAATGGGATACGTCCAGACCGGGCCTGATATGGGAAGTATCTCAAACGTGTACACGTTCTTAATCTACTTCTACTATGACGGAGGATTCATAGGGGTAATTGTCGGGGGCGTAGTCCTCGGATTTGTGGCTGGCTGGGCTGATCGAGCCGTGGTGGTCCGACGGTTTCCAGAGGCCGTTGTTCTCGCATGCGTTCTGGGTTCGACACTCGGAATGTCATTCTTCGGGCTAGCTATGGTCCGTGATTTCCGATATATCTTCCTCGTTGTCGTGGGTGCGTTCATCTCGCGGTATTTGACTGGCACGAAGTCCCATAGGGCTCGCGAAGAGGTCGGTGGTTCCGTATCGCTACCTTGTAGTTCCGCAAGGCCGGTGGGAGATGGGTAGCACCGAGCCTAGCGCTTTGGCGCGTGATGGCGTACGCGGCGGGTTCGTCACTGTTGCGGCACAGGTCGCGTCAATGCTCCTGCAGTTTGTCTCATTGATTGTGCTAGCAAGACTATTATCGCCAGCTGACTACGGTACGGCAGCGATTGCAATCTCTCTTAGCGGGCTAGCGGCTTTGATGGCTTTGCTCGGACTGCCTATGGCGATCGTGCAGGCGCAGTTTCTTGGCGAAGGAGCAAAATCCTGGCTATCGATAGTTTGCGTGATATCGGGAGTGGCGTTCGGCGCAACGCTCATATTGGCCGCTCACCCGCTGGCAGTACTCTACGGAGATGCGAGGCTATTTCTTGCACTGAGTCTTGTGTCCCTAGTGCCGATGCTTTCAGGGTTACAAGGGATGTTTCGTGTCGAGCTCATCCGATCACTGCGATTTCTTGCCTTATCCGTTAGCGACGTGACTGCGCTGGCTATTGCGGTGATCGTGTCTGTTGGTATGGCCAGTTCTGGTGTCGGATATCTATCCGTTGTAGCGCTAGTTGTTACGCAAGCTGGTTTTCAAACAGTCTTTGTGGTCTTCGCTGCTCGGTGGTGGCCGGGGCGCCCGTCGGGCTGGAGGACCGAAGTTGTGCCCATAATTCGCAACGGTCTTGCGGTATTTGGTGTTGCAGCGCTTCGAGACGGTTCGCGCGGGGCGCTGGTTCCAATCGTCGGTCTAAATGCGCCACAGTCAACCGTGGGGGCATTTGATCGTGCCAACCAGATCGGGATGATGCAGGTGACTCTGGCGGTTGATCAGCTTCAACGTGTGGTCGTTCCGGTACTTGCACGCATCTACGACGATCGTCTTCGTTTTTCCGAGTATGCACGCAAATCTGAACTCGCAATTGGGATTCCTGTAGCGATCGGTCTGGCGTGGATTGTCGGCAGTGGCGAGCAAGTAGTCAGTGTCGTTCTCGGTGGGCAATGGCAGCAAGCCGGGGCGTTCATCCAGGTCATTGCGGTGGGCGCATTGTTTCGGGTTCTGGGTCTTGTGTCAATTTGGATGACCGTAGCGAGCGGTAGGCCGTCTGCTGGCTTGCGAGTCACAGCGGTAACGCAGCCTGTGATTCTCGGTGCGACCGCAGCAGCAGTGTGTCTAGGTGGCGCATTCATTGGAACTTGCGTATATGCAGTTGGCTGGGTCGTGACTTGGCCGATCACTGTGTTGTGGAGTTGTTCTGCAGTCGGGGCTTCCGGTGCTGCAATGCTGCGCTCTGGATTGCGAATAGTATTGTTCGTCTTTGTTCCTTGCATCATTGCTTCGCTCCTTTGTGTACGTGTCCCTCTTGGCCCTCCGCTGGGTATCTGCGTTGCTTTGGCGGCGGTACTCGCAGTCGGGTTGTTGTCGGTGGCCCTAGTCGGCGAGTTTCGGACTGTGGCTATTTCTGTGATTACTTTGTTGATCTCCCGCGGTTCTCGAAATAATGATCGAATGGAGCCTGTGAAGAATGACTTCTGATTGCGTTGTCACGGTCGGAGCATACGAGCGTGAGAACTTCGGTGACCTGCTATTCCTTCTATGCACCCGTGCCTACATGAAGGGTCTAGATCTTCGGGCGTGTGCTCCGTTCGATGCTTCCACTGAGTCGTTAATTGGTATGGAAATCGATACCTACCGGCATGTTGTTGAATCTGTGGCTCCTCGGGCTGTTTGGGTCGTTGGTGGTGAGGTTGGAGGAGTTTCGCTCGAATACGGCTACAAGATGTCGTGTAGTGATTTGGAGTACAGCGAGTTTGGCCGCATGGCGGCATTTGACCGTGAGAGGTTTCTGAGCCGGCGTACGGCTTTGCCGCAATGGTCGTCGGCGTATATGCCTGCGATGTCCGCATTCTCTAGTACGTTCGGCTCCGCTTCAGTGATCAATTCTGTGGGGCTTCGTTCTGTCGGCAAGCTGGTTGGCGCACGTCGGCGTGAAGCGTTTAGAGCATTGCGTGAAGCGAATCACTTATCCGTTCGTGATCGATCCTCTAGCAGGCTTCTCCGGCTGAATCGCGTCAACCATGTTTTAGCTCCGGACCTTGTGCATACTCTGCCGCTTCTGGATATTGTAACTCCGCAGTCGGATCGGTATGTTCTCCTGCAGATTCGTGAAGAGGACCTCAGTGATCTTGGCCCGCGTCGTGCGGCTGAGGTGATTGTCAGTAGCGAGGTCATTGGCAAGTTTCCAGTACGGCTTTTCACGGCTGGGTCTGCGAGGTCCCACGACTCTAGACTTCTATACGAGGAGGTCATTTACGAATGCGGAAGATTGGCGTCGTCTCTTGATATAGGTGTGTCGACTGCCAAAAGCCCGATCGAAAAGGCGGCCGAAGTCGCTGGCGCATCGTTGTGGATTGGTACCTCTCTACATGGATATATTGTGGCCACAGCGTATGGGGTTCCGCGTGTCGGGCTGAAAGTCCCGAAGGTGACGCGATATGCGGGTACTTGGAGCGACCCGATGCCATTCGATGTGCCGTTTGATGAAGTCAGTGAGGCCTCGGTGCATGCTTCGAGAATTGCAGGGACGAATGAGGTGGAAGACCATCGTAGGCTTCTGGAAGATCTGGCGAGGAAGTCGGTGACGGCTGCGGTCGATGTTGTCGAAAGTTGGCCGGAATCACAGAGTAGGTTGATTTCGTCAAGATTGCGTGAGCGGACGGCGTTTGGGTATGAGGGCAATAGCCTGAAAATCCGCTTGGGGGATGGTATGTCCAGACTGATGGCGAAAGGTTAGTTGTCTTGACGTGGAACACTGGGATCTTGATGGACTTGAAGTCGAACCGTCTGAGTCATTCATCGGATGGCGAGGTTGGTAGTCCAGAGGGTGTAGTAAAGACGATATTGACAGCGCGATTCGTCGCTGCAATGTTGTTCCGCCTGGCTCAGGCTGTTGGCAGACGGAGCTCTTTTGTCGCGTCCGCTGTGAAGCAAGTTAATCAACTACTCACAGGATGTGATATTGCCTGGCAGGCGAGTATCGGTCCAGGTCTTGTGCTCTACCACCCCGTTGGTGTTGTGGTTGGCCCCCATGTGGTGGCCGGTATGAATTTGCGAATTCAGCAAGGGGTAACGGTCGGTTCCGACAGGGTTCCGGGGACTGAAGACAATTCTCCTCAAATCGAGAATGGTGTGGTTTTGGGGGCGGGTTCCCGCATTATTGGGCCGGTTGTGCTCGGGGATCGCTGCGTGGTAGGAGCGAATGCTGTTGTGACTTCGTCGGTCGAATCTGGGGTGACTGTGGTTGGTGTACCAGCGCGACCGATAAGGTCAGTTTCCTGAGAGTTTGGTCATCGGTTAGGTATCGCGTTGATGTTGATGTTGATGTTGATGTTGAAGGAAAGGGCCTGATTGTCATGGAAGGTGAAAAGTCGGACGTTGGTGGTGGATTGCGCGAAGCGGTATCGCTGCTTCGACGGAGTTGGTGGGTCGTACTGCTTCTGGGTCTTTGCTGCGCTGTTGTGGCATTGGGGTTTAGTCTCTTGCAGACGCCGCTGTACCTAGCGTCCTCTACGTTATATGTGACTTCGGGTTCGGATGCGAACGCGCAGAGTGCCTATCAGGGCTCTCTCGCCTCCCAACAGCGTGTGGCCTCGTATGTGAAGTTGGTTACTTCCGATGAGGTTCTGGATGGTGCGATCCGTGAGACTGGTGCCCCGCGCAGCGCTGCTGATCTGAGGGAAAATGTGGTGGCCTCAACTGCGCCAAACACTGTGCTGATGACAATCGCGGTTAGCGATCCGGATCCGAGTTTGGCGGTGGCTTTGGTGCGGGCGGTTGGCGACTCGTTGGTGAGCTACGTCCGTCAACTTGAGACTCCTGATTCTGGCGGGGATCCACTGGCGAAGTTGACCGTGGTTAGCTCTGATCCGGCGGCTACAGGACCGGTCTCGCCAAAGATTCTTCGAAATGTTGTGGTTGCGCTATTCGGTGGAGTTGTTGCAGGTGTTGTATTTGTTATGTTCACTCGTCGGTTCACGTCGAAGGTGCGCGGATGGTCCGATATCGAGGATGTGGTTGGGGCCCCGTTGATCGGGACGATTCCCAGTGACGTATCGCTCCGTGACGGCAAACAAGTTAACTTCTCGGCGGGCGGTTCGGTTGTAGGCGAGGCATACCGCATGCTTAGGACAAATCTTTCGTTCCTAAATGTTGATGGTCCTGCAAAGTTGATTATGGTTACGAGCGCAAAGGAGGCTGAGGGTAAGTCAACAGTCGTGACAAACCTTTCGCGCGCGCTCGTTGAGGATGGTGCTCGCGTTGTCGTAGTGGACGGTGACCTCCGAAGGCCAACGGCTGCGAAGCGGATGGGGGCTTTGTCTGGTGTGGGACTTTCGGATGTCCTGCGCTCGGAATGCACCGTGGATGACGCTATCTTCACATCTGGTGTTGGTAGTGCGGATGTTCTGCCGGCGGGTGCAACTCCTCCAAATCCGGCGGAGCTGTTGGGCTCAGCTCGGTCTCAGCAGCTGTTTGAAGACTTGGCGGGAAAGTACGATTTTGTGATCGTGGATACGACGCCGCTGTTGCCTGTCGCGGATGCGGCTGTGTTGAGTCGATGGATGGATGGCGTTTTGTTGGTGATTCGGGCCGAAAAGAGTAAGGCGAGCGAAACTGTTTCGGCCATCGCGCAGCTCGATGCGGTTCATGCAAACGTGCTTGGTGTTGTGATTAATGACTTGCCGGGTCGGATCATCGGCGGCTATTACAGCTCCCCATATCTTGAGGGTGGCAATGCTGTAGCTAAAGGAACTGTATGAGTGGTCAGATTGTTTTCTGGTGCCGTGAATTGCGCCCGTTTGGTAGTGGGCGACGGATATGCCTTTGTTAGCGGAGTTGGTTTGAATTGCCGCACGATGTATTTGGGCGTTGTAATGGTGACGGCGAGTAGGTGAGGGCTTTGATGGGGACTGAAGTTGGGCTCTCTCTTGTTCCGGGTCGTGGCTTTCCATTGGGATTGTCGCAGCAACGTGTATGGGTTCTTCAGGATATGCTTTCGGGCGTCCCGTTGAATGTCGTTCAGTGTGCTGAGTTGACGGGATCTGTCGACGTTGCGGAGTTCGTTGCGCATACCAGTCGTGCTGTGCAGCTTGCGGCTTTCATGCAGCTTCGTTTCGAGGATTCGGGGGGGAAAGCGAAAGGTATATACGACCCTGGCCTGCACTATTGGGCGGAGTTCGTCGACGTTCGTGGAGAGGACGATCCTCGTTCTGCGGCGGAAGCAGCGATGCGGGAGGATTACTCGCGTCCCGTCGATCCCCGCGTCGACCGCACGGCTCGCGGTATCCTGTTCCAGCTCGCCGACGAACACTTCCTGCTCTACAACCGTGTCCACCATCTGATCACCGACGGGTATGCCGGCAAGGAGCGGATGAGTGAGGCCCTCCGCGCCTACTCGGCGGGTGTTGCCGGCGAACCGTTGCCCGAGATCGAACCAGTGGATTTGGACCTTCCAGCTCGTGCTGATGCCGAGTACCGGGCGTCGCGACGGTATGGCACCGATCGGGCCTACTGGCGTGAGGTGATGGAGGGCGTTGGCCTTCCACGATCATTGGCACGTCGGTTTGCCCGGCCTGAGGCGGTTGCTCGCCGTGTCGCCGAACCGGTTCCCGACCGGACGATGTTGCTGTTGCGGCAGGTGGCCGAACAGCACTCGGCGATTCCGCCCGCCGTGATCGTGGCGGCCTGCTCGGCATACATGGCCCGGGTGGCCAGTGGCGACGAGGTGATCTTCCAGTTCCCGGTCGCCGCACGCACCACGGCGGCGTTGCGGCGGACACCGTTGCCGGTCTCGAACGTGGTTCCCCTGCGGACCGGCGTCACCTCCGAGAAGACCGTCGCGGACGCTCTGGTGAGCGTCCGGACCGCGCTGATGGGTGCGTTGCGCCATCAGCGTTTCCGCGGTGAAGAGATCTGGGCCGACGTCGCGGCGGATGAAGAGAGCGGTCGGACCCCGCGCACAGATGCCCAGCTGCGGTCGGGGCCCATGCTCAATCTCATGCTGTTCGAGCGTCAGATCCAGTGCGGCGAGGCCATCGCCACTTACCACGTCCTCTCGACCGGCCCCGTCGAAGACATCGCCATCAACATCTACAACCAGGCCGGGGACGGAGACCCCGACGGCCTGATGCTCTGCCTCGACGCCAACCCCAGCCGGTATGACGAGGCAGAGGTCGCCGAGCATCACCGCCAGTTCATGGCCATGCTCGACACCTTCGCCCAGGCCGTCCTCGACGCACCCGAAACGCTGGTCGACGACCTACCACTGGTGGTCGACGAGCCGCGCGTCGTGGACTCGGTTGCTGTCGAAGAGACCGTGTCGTCGGTGACCACCGAATCGCCCGATCAGGCCAAACGGTGGTTCCGGCGTCGGAAGCGTAAGGGCGGAAGCGGTGCCGGCTCGTACCTATCCGAGAGTCTCTCGCTGACCTGCGGTGAGTCCGGGAGTCGCGTAGGGATCCCGGCTACCGCGGTCGAGACCATCATCGGCGCGCTGTCGGAAGCCTTCGACGATGCTGCCGATGGTGGCACGCTCGCGATCGACGTGGTTCCGGACCTTGGTCCTGTGTTGGCGGCGGCGTACGGCGTTCGGGTCGTCGCCGATCGGGTGGAAGCCACCCACTGGATCACCACCCCGACCCTGCTGGCGAATGCGGCGTCGGAGAGCCTCCCGGATACCGTGATCACGCTGGGAGAGCGGCTCTCGCCGGTCCTCGCCGGACAGATGGCCCGCGAACATCGTCTCTATGACCTCGGCGCCCGCCTTGAATTGCTCGGTGCCACCACTGCATTGCGGGTGGACGCAACCGTTGCGCTCGATCGGCCGGTGCCCTGGGGAAACACCACCACGGGATGCACACCGGTGGTGCTCGACCATCGGCTCCGCCCGGTACCGCCCGGCATCACCGGCGACCTGTACGTCATCGGCGCCCCGGTGCTGGGCTACGCCGACGAATCAGGGATCACCACAGGCTCATTCGTCGACTGCCCGTGGAGCCCTGCGCACCGCATGTGGCGCACCGGCGATCGCGGCCACCTCGAGGCGGGTACCGAGACCGTCGTGGTGGACCACCGGCCCGGCGACATCGTGCACCCGCAGGGAATCCGCGTGGACACCGCTGAACTCGCCCGCACCGCGGCACACGCCGACGGCGTCGTCGACGTGGTGATCGTCGAACGTGGCGATGAGTTGGCCGTCGGCATCCTGGCGCAGCGCGGCGCCGACCCCGCTCGAGTCCGAGCTGCGGTGCGTCGACGTGTGAACGGAGCACTGCCACAAGTGTTGTGGCCCCATCATGTCGCCGTGCTCGATGCACTGCCGGTCGATGACGCCGGCACGTTGGACCGGTCGGCCCTGGCCGAGCTGATCGCGGCCACCCCCGAACCCGCAGCGCCCTACCGCGCCCCCGCAACCGACACCGAACGACTCGTCGCCGACGCCGTGACCGACATCCTCGGCGTGACCAGCCCGTCCATGGACGACGAACTGGTGAAGCTCGGCGCCACATCCCTGGCGTTCATGCAACTCGCAGTCCACCTCGGGCCCGCTCTCGGCGTGGTGGTCAGCATGCGCGACCTGGTGGACGTGACCACCCTGGCCGAACTCGCCACCGCGATCGAGGCCGCGGCACCGCGCCGGACCTCCGCAGGCGGGCAACCCGAGTACCGGCCCACCCGCACCCAACACGAGATCTGGCTGCTCAACCGCGCCGACCCGCACGCCATCGTCTATCACCTCCCGCTGCACCTCACCGTGGCCGGCGGCGTCGACGCGTCGGCCGTGCGCGCCGCACTGATCGACGTCGCCATCCGCCACGAAGCGCTCCGGACGATCCACCCCGACGTCGACGGCGAACCCCTCGCACGCATCCGAGACGCCGACGGACTCCGGGCGACCGCGCCGATCAGCGAAGGCATCCTCGACGTCGCCGGTACCGAACGTGCCGTCGCCGCACCCTTCGACCTCACCGTCGACCTCCCGTGGCGCGCCGTGATCGACGCATCCGGCGACACCGTCGAGCTGGTGCTGGTGGCCCACCACATCGCCATCGACGAGTGGTCGGTGCCGATCGTGCTCGGCGACTTCACCATCGCCCTCGATGCCCGTGTGGCCGGACGCGCCCCGGACTGGGCGGACGAGCCGATCGGATTCGGTGCCACCCTCGAAGCGCGCGCATCGTCGGACGCCGGCGGCAGCGGACTGTATTGGATGCGTGCCCTGCGCGGTGCGCCGGAACGGCTCTCGTTGCCGGAACCGGCGCAGCGCGCAGCGAGCGGACTCACCTACGGTCCCGCCACGTATCTGACCCGCCGGATCGACCCCGAGGTGCGGCGTCGCGCCGAAGCACGCGCACAGTCGGCGGGAACCACGCTCAACACACTCCTCAGTGTGGCCCTGGCACAGACACTCTCGGTGTTCTGCGACACCGACGACGTGGTCTTCGGGATGCCCGTCGCCGACCGACGCTCATCGGACGAACTACAACAGGTCGGCATGTACGTGCAGACCGTTCCGGTGCGGGTCACCGGGGTGCGGGAGATGGACGTCGACACCGCACTGCACAAGGTCGGGGGAGTGGTCGGCAAGGCCGTACAACGCGCCGCGACCGCGCCGAGCGGGCTACCCGATGTGGTGTTCGCCTATCACGGCGTGGACGTGGCGACCCCATCTGGTGGTGCCGGTGTAGTACGCGAATTCGAAGGGTTGCGGACATACCAAGCGCGGGTTCCGCTGGAACTTGTTGTCGACGACGGGGAATCCCCGCTGGTTTCGCTGGTTGTTGCCGCTGGTGCTGTGGATGTTGCTGCTGCGCGGGCGATGGTTGAGTATTTCGTGTCGTGTGTGGGTGGGTTGGGTTTGTCGGGTGACGGAGGTTTCGACACGGCCTCGGCTAGCGCCTCGACCGGCTCAACCACCAATGACTTCGCCTCGGGTGGCGGAGGTTTCGACACGGTCTCGGCTAGCGCCTCGTCCGGCTCAACCACCAATGACTGCGCCTCGTCCGGCTCAACCACCAATGACTGCGCCTCGTCCGGCTCAACCACCAATGACTGCGCCTCGGGTGACGGAGGTTTCGACACGGCCTCGGCTAGCGCCTCGTCCGGCTCAACCACCAATGACTGCGCCTCGTCCGGCTCAACCACCAACAGCTGCGGCTCAACCATCAAGAGCTGCGCCTCGACCGGCGTTGCACGGGGGTGGATCGGTTCAGACCTGCTCGACGCGATCCGATCGCATCCGGCTGGGGCTGCGGCCGTCGTCGGCGACGGGGAACGCCTGACGTACGGGGAACTCGTCGAGCGGGCCGATGAGTTCGCGGCACGCCTGCGTGCGGGCGGGGTACGTGACGGCGACCGCGTCGCCCTGATCATGGGGCGCTCCGCCGACACCATCGTCGCGATGCTCGGCACCCTCATCGCCGGCGCCGCCTACGTACCCATCGACCCCGACCACCCGTCGTCGCGGATCGAATACCTCCTGGCATCGACCCGGCCGGCCGCCATCGTGCGAGACGGACTGCAGATCTCGGCCGGCCCGGGCCTCGGGACCGCCGAACCGATGCCGGGCGCGGCGTACATCATCCACACCTCCGGGTCGACCGGCGTGCCCAAGGGTGTGGTGATCACTCTCGACAACCTTGCGGCACTCCTCGATGCGGAACTGGGCCGCCTCGGTGTGCGCGCCGACGACGTGTGGACGTGGGCGCACAACCACATCTTCGACTTCTCCGTGTGGGAGGTCTTCGGCGCGTTGACCTCCGGCGGCTCCGTGGTGGTGCTGCCCATCCCGGTGCTGCGCGACCCGCGGCGCCTCGCCGCCACCCTCGACCGCCACCGCGTCACCGTGCTGTCGCAGACACCCACCGCATTCGCCGCGCTCACCGACCCGGCCGTCGTCCCCGCCGGAGCGCTCGGCACGCTGCGCATCGTCACCCTCGGCGGTGAGGCCCTCGCCCCCGCCACCCTGCGCCGCTGGGCCACCACGCACCCTGACTGCCGCCTGGTGAACCTCTACGGCCCCACCGAGACCACCGTCATGCTCACCACCGCCGACGTCGACCTCGACGACGAACGCAGCATCATCGGCACCCCGCTCGACGGAATCGACTGGGCCGTGCTCGATTCCCGGTTGCGACCGGTTCCACGTGGAGCGATCGGCGAACTGTACGTCGCCGGAGCACAACTCGGCCTCGGCTACCTCAACGCCCCCGCACAGACGGCCGCACGCTTCGTCGCCGGACCCGACGGCACCCGCCGCTACCGCACCGGCGACCGCGTCCGCGAGATCGCGCCCGGCGTGCTCGCCTACCTCGGCCGCGCCGACGACCAGATCCAATTGCGTGGGCACCGCATCGAACTCGGCGAGGTGTCGGCAGCGCTGCGTGCCGTCGACGGTGTCGGTGACGTGCGTGTCCTCGTCCAGCCCGGCACGCATCCCGGCGACGAGCGGCTCGTCGCCTTCGTCACCGCCGACGGATTCGCCGACCGTGCCGCGCTCGACGGCCTCACCGAACCCGCCTTGCTCGCCGCCTGCGCCACACGGCTTCCCGCCCATGCCATCCCGGCGCGGATCGGCGTCGTCGAGGGCTGGCCGGTCACCCCGACCGGCAAGGTCGACAAAGCCGGCCTCCTCGCCCAGATCACCCAGATGGAGGCCGCTCGCGCCCTCACCGACGATGAGCAGACCATCGCCGCCGCGGTACGCGAGATCGTCGGCGAGATGGCCGGCGACCTCACCCCGTACACCAACTTCTTTGCCGCAGGCGGCACCTCGCTCTCGGCGGCGCGACTGGCCGCCACGCTCGGTCGCCACGGGCACCCGATCGGCGTCGCCGACATCTTTGCCGACCCCACCATCGAAGGCCTCGCCCGCCTGATCGGCACCACCCCCGCACAGGCGCCGCCGGCACTCGCCGAGTACCGCCCGGAGCCCGAGCGGCTGCCGCTGACCCCTGAACAACTCGACCTGTGGCTACGGTGGCGCGCCGAACCCGACTTCACCGGGTACCTGCTACCCCTCGCGATGCCCACCACCGTCGACACCGCAACCCTGGGCGCCGCCCTGCACGAGGTCCTGCGCCGCCACGACACGCTGCGCACCAGCTACCCGAGCCACGACGGCGTCCCATACCAACGGCGCTGGGCCACTGAGGAACTCGACACCTTCATCGCGACGCATTGCACCGTCACCCGGGTGCGGGACGAGGCCGACCTCGCCACCGTGCTCTCCGAGGTCGCCACCCCGCTCGACCTGGCCGACGCCTTGCCGTGGCGGATCCGCGTGGTCGAGACCGCCGATGCGGACACCGGTCCGCGCACCTGGATTCTCGGCGTCGTGCACCACATCGCCGCCGACGGCGAGACCCTGGCGCTGCTGCGCGCCGACCTGCAGGCCGCGCTCACCGGGACCCCGCCGACCGCACCGCCGGTCGGCTACCGGCAATACAGCCTGTGGCGCACCGAGACCCTCGCCGCCCGCCACGACGAGCTCCTCGCACACTGGACCACCGCATTCGCCGAACCCGTGACGTCCCTACGACTCCCGGACATGACCCTGCAGTCCGTCGGCGGTGCCGCCACCACTGTGCACCGCGCCCGCCACACCCTCGACGCCGCGCTCACCGACACCCTCGACCGCGTCGCCGTCGACCACCACACCAGCGGCTTCATCGTCGTGCACGCCGCCCTCGCCGCCGTCTTGGCCCGGCAGAGCGGGGCCGGGGTGATCACCATCGGTACCGCGGTGTCCGGGCGGATCGACCCGCTGCTCGCCGGGCTTTCCGGACTGTTCGCCCGCGGCGTGCCGCTGCACACCCCGATCGACCTCGACGCCACCTTCGGTGCGCTCCTCGGCGACGTCACCCGCATCGACGTTGGCGCGTTCGCGCACGCCGACCTGCCGCTCACCGAGATCACCGCGCTCGCCGATCCCGGCGGCGCCCGCGCCGGCACCCCGCTGTTCGAGGTGTCCCTCGGTGCGGTGCCCGACGACCTGTTCGCGAACGACGCAGGCCCCGGCGGACTCTCGGCCGATAGCCTCACCGCCCTCGCCGTCCCGCTCTACGGAGTGGACGTGTCGGTGCACCGCAGTGGCGGTGCCCTGCACCTGACCATGACCTGCCGCGACGCCGTCGCCACCGCCGCCCGCCTCGACGCACTGTGCGCAGCCGTGGTGGAACTGCTGTCCCGCGCTGTGGCACAGCCGGATCGGGTGGTCGGCGAACTGCTGGCCGGGGCCGAGGTCACGGTGCCCGAGGCGGTGGCTCCGGAAACGCTTGCGGCACTGCTCGACACCGGGTTGCGTTCCGCCCCTGACGCGCTCGCACTGGTGGACACGCGCCACCCGGTGCCCGGATACGGGTCGCAGGTGACCAACGCTCAGCTGGATGCGGCGTCGGCGGGGCTGGCGCGCGTCCTGATTGCCCGGGGTATCGGCCCGGGTGACGTGGTGGTGCAACATCTTCCGCGGTCGGCGGTCGCGGTGGTCGCCACCCTGGCGGTGGCGCGTGCCGGAGCGGCGTTCGTCAATGTCGACCCGGCCGACCCCGACGAGCGGCGTCGGATGATCCTGACCCGTGCCCGCCCGGCCGCCGTGCTGACCCGCGACGCCGCCCCGGTGCCCGGCGACGCCCCGGTGATCGTGGTGGACGAGACGATGTGGGCGGCGTCGTCGGAGATGCCGTTCGACGCGCGGGAACGTGTGCGCGAGCTGACATCCGACGACCTGGCGTACATCACCTTCACCTCGGGGACCACCGGGACGCCGAAGGGTGTCCAGGTGACCCACCGTGGCCTCGCCGGATTCGCGCGGAGCACGGTAGAACGCCTCGGTCTGCGAGCCGAGGATCGGGTACTGCACACGTACGCACCGGGATTCGACGCGCAACTGATGGGGCTGCTGCCGGTCCGGGTGGCCGGCGCGACCATCGTGATCTGCCCGCCGGAGGTGATCGCCGCCGACGACCTCGCCCACCTGGTCACCGAGACGGCGGCGAGCATGCTCTTCACCACCCCGTCGGTGCTCGCCACCCTCGACCCGGCGCAGCTGCCCGGTGTGCGGCACGTCGCCGTCGGCGGTGAACCACTCGGTGCGGGCCTGGTGCGGGACTGGACGCCGGGGCGGGCGATCACCAACGAGTACGGGCCCACCGAGACCACGGTCGCCGTCACCTCCGCACGCTTCGACACCGCCGACGATGGGATCGGGATCGGGGCCGCGCTGCCCGGCGTCGGACTGCATGTGCTCGACGAGGCGCTGCGCCCGGTGGGGGACCACACCGTGGGTGAACTGTACGTATCCGGACCGGCCGTGGCCCGCGGTTACCTCGACGACCCGGCGCGCACCGCCACGTGGTTCATCGCCGGACCCGACGGCCGACGCCGCTACCGCACCGGAGATCTCGTGCACCGGCGCACCGACGGCACCCTGGTGATCCACGGCCGCAGCGATGACCAGGTCAAGGTCCGCGGAATCCGGCTGGAACCGGCCGAGATCGACGCCGCGGTGTCGGCGCAGGACGGGGTGGCCACCTCGGTCACCGCGGTCCAAGCCAACGGCGGCGGCGAGAAGATCCTGGTCTGCTGGCTGGTGGCCGAACCGGGCCACACCATCGACCTCACCGCGGTGCGGACCGGGCTGGCGCAGGTGTTGCCGCGCAGCATTATTCCCACCCACCTCGTGGTGGTGGACGACCTACCCGTCGGCCGCAACGGCAAGGTGGACATGGCCCGGCTACCGGAACCGGTGGCCGATTGGGCCGCGTCGGCGGGGGAAATCGTCGGTGCCGCACAAGAACTCGTGGCATCGGTGTGGGCGGAGGTGCTCGACGTGGAGCTCGCCGGGATCGGCGCCGACACGGACTTCTTCGGGATCGGCGGGACGTCGCTGTCGGCGACGCAGGTGACGTCGAGGCTGTCGGCGGCGACCGGCGTCGACGTCGGCGTGCGGGTGCTGTTCGAGGCACGCACCGTCGCCGGGGTGGCCGCGCGGCTCGCAGCATCTGACGAGGCCGTCGGCGAGATCATGCATCGGGAGTCCGACGGACCGGTGCCGCTGGCATATCCGCAGCAGCGCATGTGGATTCACCATCGCTACGATCCGGAGTCCACCGCCTACCATGTGCCGCTGGTGTTGCGGCTCGGTGACGCAGTGGACACCGAACGGCTCACCGCCGCGGTCGAAGCGCTCGTCGCCGAGCATGCCGTGCTGCGCACCGTGTACCCGGATGCGTCGGGTGAACCGATGCAGCAGGTACTCGCCGACGGACCGCGGCCGGTCGTGCGGGAGATCACCGCGGCGGAGGTCGAGGACGCGGTGGAGGAGTTCCTCGCGGCGCCGTTCGATCTGGCCGTCCAACCCGGATTCCGGGTGGCGCTGTTCGTGGTTCGCGACGACGAGGGTGACGCCCATCGGGTGCTCGCGGCGTCGTTACACCACATCGCCGTCGACGGCTGGTCGATGCGTCTGCTGTTCGAGGATCTGCTGCGCGGCTACGCTGCAGGGTCCATCGAGGCCCGAACCGCCCTGACATATGCCGACTTCACGCAGTGGCAGGCGCAGCGGCTCGGTGACCCGGCAGATCCGGGTAGCCGGTATGCGCGGGAGATCATGTACTGGCGCGAGGTGCTCGACGGTGTCGGCGAACCGGTGCGGTTGCCGGGGCTGCTCGAGGTGGCGGGGCCTGCGGCCGGGCGGGCCGGACGGATCGTCGAGCATGTGGACGCCGATATCGCGGCGAAACTCGACGAACGTGCGGATGAGCTGTCGGCGAGCATGTTTCACGTGGCACATGCCGCTCTGGTGTCGGTGATCGGTGGATGGACCGGCCGGCGGGATGTGGTTGTCGGAGTGCCGGTACACGGCCGCAGCGCACCCGAATGGGAATCGGTCGCCGGGATGTTCGTCAACACCGTCGCGGTGCGGACCGTCGTCGCCGACGATGCGCCGTTCGACGACGTCGTCGGTGTGGTCCGCGATGCGGCGTTGGGTGCCGCCGCCCACGCGGAGGTGCCGTACGAGGCCGTCGCGCGCGCCGTCCGGCCCGACGCCGCCGGTGGCGACCCGCTGATCTCGGTGCTGCTCGTCAACCAGGACGTGGTGCCGGAGGTGTCCGCTGCGGTCGGGGACCTGGTGACGGTGGTCGATTCGGCTGTCGGCGTCGTCGATGCGAAATACGACCTGGAAGTCGTGTTGTCGGGGTCTGGGGCTGGGCTCGAGGTTCGGGTTGTGCACTCCGGGCGCGTCCCGGCGCTGGTCGCGTCGCAGTTCCTACGGGTGTTTGTGGCAGTGCTGGAGTCGGTTGCTGTGGGGGATGTGGAGGCTGTGAACGGTCTGGGGCGTGCGTTGGGTGCGTTGGGTGCCTCGGGTGCCTCGGGTGCCTCGGGTGACGGAGGTTTCGACACGGTCTCGGCTGGCGCCTCGTCCGGCTCAACCATCGTTGGCGGTGGCTCGGCGATTGATGGTGGTGCGTTGGGTGGCTCGGGTGACGGAGGTTTCGACACGGTCTCGGCTGGCGCCTCGTCCGGCTCAACCAGCAATAACTGCGCCTCGGGTGGCTCAACCAGCAATGGCGGTGCGTCGTCCGGCTCAACCAGCAATGGCGGTGCGTCGGGTGGCTCAACCAGCAATGGCGGTGCGTCGGGTGGCTCAACCATCGTCGGGGGTGGGATGGTTGCGGCGATCATGGCCGAGGTGCTCGGCGTCGATGCCGTCGGCGCCGAGGACGACTTCTTCTCGATCGGCGGATCGTCGCTGTCGGCCACGCGGGTGACCTCGGCGCTCGGCCGGGAACTCGGCGTCCGGGTCCCCACCCGACTGCTGTTCGAGAACCCGACCCCGATGCTGCTGGCCGTCGCGGTGGAAGGCGTTGCGGCCGAACCGGAGATCTCGACCCAGGAGGTGGCGGCGGGCGTCGACCTTCCGCTCGCCCCCACACAACGACGGATGTGGGTCACCGCGCAGATGCTCGGCCCGCTGTCGATCTATGCGGTGCCCGTTGTGGTGCCGGTGCCCGACGGCGTCGACGACCAGCGGGTGGCCGCGGCGATCGGGCAGATCGTCGACCGCCATCCCGCGCTGCGCACCCGCTACCCGTCGAGCGCGGACGGACCGCGGCAACGCGTCGTCCCCGGGTGGCGCCCCGACCTGCGGCGTGTGGCGATCGCACACTTCGGGGTGGGGACCACCGACCCGGAGGCCTTGCTGTCGGTGTTCGGTCAGCCCTTCGACCTCGAAGCGCAGCCGCCGGTGCGGGCCTGGATTCTGGTCGACGGCGGCTCGCTGGCGGTGGTGATCGTGGCCCATCACATCGCCTTCGACGGAGAGTCGGCGGCGGTGGTCGCCGCGGAACTGGGTATCCTGCTCAACGGCGGTGACCTGGGGCCGGTGCCACTCGGATTCGATGCGGTGTCGGCACGGATGATCGACGAGGAGTCGCGCACCAACGACGCCGACCTCACGTTCTGGCGGCAGACACTCGACGGATACAGCGGCCGGCTCGACCTGGTGCCGCACCGCCCGGCCGCCCGCGACCTGCTCACCGCGAGCGTGGACGTGCCGCTCGGGGCGAACCGGTCACAACGGATCGGCGAGACCGCACAGATCCTGCGCACCACCGACTTCCATGTGCTGCACGCCGCGGTGGCCCTGGCGCTCGGTGCCCAAGCCGGTGTCGACGACGTCGCGGTGGCCACCCCCGCGTCGATGCGCCGCGACACCGATACCGCCGACGTCGTCGGCATGCTGGTCTCCACCGTCGCACTGCGCACCCGGATTCCGGGTCACGTCAGCGTCGGCGACTGGGTGACCGCGGTGCGCGACGCCGACCTCGCCGCCTTCGACCACGCGCTCACCGCCTTCGACGACGTGGTCGCCGCGGTGGACCCGGTACGCGAACCCGGACGGCACCCCCTGGTGCAAGTGGCGTTCTCGACCATCGCCGCGGGACCGGACACCGTGGCTCCCGGCGCTTTCGACGACGTGATCGCCTCCCGCAGCGAGTTCGACCTGCACGTGATCGCCGTCGACGACCGAGGCCGCTGGCGACTGCGCCTCGAGTACGCACGAGACCTGTTCGACGAGAACGTGATCGATGCACTCGGTGCCCGGATGCTCACCGCCGTGGACGCCGTGGTGGGGGACACCGGGCGCAGCCTGGCGAGCCTGGACCTGCTCGGCGATGACGAGCGGGCCACCGTGCGCGCGCACGCAGATGTCACCGTGCGCGCGCACGCAGATGTCACCGTGCGCGCGCACGCAGATGCCGTCCTCGACACCGAACGGCCGCCGCTGCTCGCGGATCTGCTCGCCGACGCCGTGGCCCGGTATCCGCGCCGGGTCGCCGTCGACGACGGGGAACGGGTACTGACCTACCGCGACCTCGACGACTGGGTGTCGGTGACGGCACGTGCATTGCGGGACAAGGGGTTCGGTGCGGGTGATGGGGTGGCTGTCGGTGTGGCGCGCTCCATCGAGTCGGTGGTGGCCATCTGGGCGATCAGTCGCATCGGTGCGGTATGCGTCCCGCTGGACGTGAGCTACCCGGCGTCGCGGCTCGCCCAGATCGTGTCGGCGGCAGGAGCTCGGGTGATCGGCGTCGACGACATCCCGGAACGACCCGTCGATTCGCTTGCCCCGGAACCGATCACCCGGGTGTCGCCGGATTCGTTGGCGTACATCATCACGACGTCGGGGACCACCGGCACACCCAACCCGGTGGGTGTCAGCCATCGCGGTGTGCATCGCGTCGCCGGGCTCGGCGACGTCCGCGACCGGGATCGCGTGGGCATGACGATCAGCCCCGGATTCGACGCGACCTTCCACGACATGCTGCTGCCGTTGGCGTCAGGGGCGACGCTGGTGGTGGTGCCGGCGCAGATCATCGGCGGCCCGGATCTGACCGAGTGGCTGCGGGATCACCGGGTGAGCGTGTTCACCGCCACGCCGTCGGTGATCCGCACGCTCGACCCGGCCGCCCTCACGTCGCTGCGCCTGGTGTACATGGGCGGTGAGGCGCTGACCACCGACCTCGCCGACCTGTGGTCGCCGTATGCGCAGGTGATCGACATCTACGGGCCCACCGAGACCACCGTGACCGTCTCCACCGGGCACTATCGGCCGGGCTGGCCGGTGCGGATCGGGCGGCCGCTGCAGGGCGTCGGATGTGCGGTGCTCGACCCGTGGCTGCGCCCCGTGCCGCCCGGCGTGGTGGGTGAACTGTATGTGTCGGGGACCGGCGTCGCCCGCGGATACCTCGGCGACCCCGCGCTCACCGCAACACATTTCGTCGCCGGACCTGATGGACGTCGGATGTACCGAACGGGTGACCTCGTGCGGTGGGAGACCGTCGACGGTGCCCGGTCAACGGAAACCGGTGCCCGGTCAACGTCGCTCGCGGGTCCGGCGATGGAGCTGGTGTACGTCGGGCGTGCCGACCGGCAGATCAAGATCCGTGGACAGCGCGTCGAACCGGCCGAGATCGACGCCGTCCTGACCGGTGCCGGGGCCACCGGGTCGGCGACCGTGCTGCGGGACGGACCGTCTGGGCCCGCACTGGTGTCGTATGTGATGTCGCCGACGGTGTCGGGTGCACAGTTGCGTGCCGCCTGCCGTGCCGGCCTGCCTCGGCACATGGTGCCCGCACAGATCGTCGCGGTCGACGAGCTGCCGCGCACCGGGGCGGGCAAACTCGACGAGCGTGCGCTCCCCGAACCGCAGTGGGCGCACTCCCGTCGTGCGCCCGCGCCGGGTACCGAGGCCGAGGTGGTCGCCGCCTTCGAGACCGTCCTCGAGGTGTCGGTGGGCGTCGACGACGACTTCTTCGCCGCAGGCGGCAACTCCCTCGCCCTGCTGCTTCTTCGGGACGAGATCGCCCGGCGGACCGGCGTGCAGTTGTCGGCGACGGACCTGTTCGCCCACCCGACACCCGCCGAACTCGCCGCACTGGTCGCCGACCCCACCCGGATGAGCAACGACCGCATCGTCGAGCTGTCCACCCCGACAACCGAATCCGACGATCGCCCGATCGTGTGGTGTGTGCACACCGCGGCCGGGATCGTCGAACCCTTCCGGCCGCTCGGCGACGCGATGGAACGGACGCGGGTGATGGGGCTACAACTGCCCGAACTGATCGACCCGGCACTCGATCTGCCGGCCACCCTGCCCGAACTCGCCGCGCGGCACGTCGCGGCGCTGCGGTCGGCGCAACCGCGCGGACCGTACCGGCTGGTGGGCTGGTCACTCGGCGGGCTCATCGCCCACGAGATTGCCCGACAACTCGTCGCCGCCGGTGAGGAGGTCACCCACCTCGCACTGCTCGACCCGCGTACCCCGGCCGAACTGCAGACCGTCCCCGACGACGAGTTGCGCGTCGAATCGCCTCTGCGGCAGGCGGCTTTGGAGCGTGACCCCGACGCGGTACGGCGCTTCGACGAACGATCCGAGGCCCTGGCCGCGGCCGTCCGTGGCTACGCGCTGGTAACCGCGGGGGTGAGTAAGGTTCTGTATCTCGCGGCCGCGGAGAATCCCGACCCGGACGCGTGGGCACGAGAGGTCGGCGGTCAGGTCCAGGTGATCCGGGTGGACGCCCGGCACGCCGAGCTCGGTGACCCAGGGGTACTGAAAACACTTGCGCGACTACTCGAGGAGGAGCAGCCGTGAGCGCACCGGAGGACCGTCCGACGTCGATCCTGTTCGTGTGCACCGGCAACATCTGCCGGTCACCGATCGGTGAACGGGTGTTGCGTGACCTCGCCGCCCGGAGCGGAGCACAGGTGACCGTCACCAGCGCCGGGGTGGGTGCGGCCAACGGGCAGCCGATGCATCCGTCGTCGGTGGAGGTGCTCACCGAACACGGATACGACGCCGGCGGATTCGAGTCGCGGTATCTGCGTCCGCAGATCCTCGAAGAATCCGACCTGGTGCTCTCCATGACCCGGGAACACCGCGCCGCCTGCCAACGCGCACTCCCGGCCAAGTGGCGACGGATGTTCACGCTCACCGAGTTCGTCAGGCTACTCGGCGATGCGCCCGCCGACGCGGAGGGATTGTCGGAGCTGGCCGCCGACCGCGGTCGGGTCGACACCAACGCCGACGACCTCGACATCGCCGACCCCATGGGCCGACCCAAAGCCGAGTTCGAACGCTGCTTTGCCGAGATCGAACCGCTCGTCGGGTCCGTTGTCGCGTGGCTGGGCGGAGACGGAGAAGTACTCGGGCGGGTGGGGGCTTTGGGTGCCTCGGGTGCGTTGGGTGCTCCGGGTGCCTCGGGTGACGGAGGTTTCGACACGGCCTCGGCTGGCGCCTCGACCGGCTCAACCACCAACAGGGGTGCCTCGGGTGGGGCGACCGGCAACGACAGTGCCTCGGGTGACGGAGGTTTCGACACGGCCTCGGCTGGCGCCTCGACCGGCTCAACCACCAATAGTGGCGCCTCGACCGGCTCAACCACCAATAGTGGCGCCTCGGGTGGGGCGACCGGCAACAGCGGTGCCTCGGGTGGGAGTCGGCGCCGTCGCTACGTCCTGATCGGCACCGGCATCGTGGTGGCGCTGCTCGTCGTCGCGGTGGGCTGGCTGGCGTACTCGGCGTTCGGGATCAAATCCGATCTCGAGGATGCGCGGGTCGACGCCAATGCCGCACGCAAGGCGGTGCTCGACGGCGACCAGGATTCGGCCACGACCCGTGCGCAGGCTGCGGCGTCGTCGGCGACGAGTGCCTCGGATCGTGCCCACGGCGTCGTGTGGTCGGCGGCGGCGTCGGTGCCGTGGCTCGGCGCCCCGCTGAAGTCGGTGCAGGAGATGAGTGACACCGTCTCGGACTTCGCCACCGAGGTGCTGGTGCCGACCGCGGATCTCGGTGCGGTACTGGACCCGTCGGACCTGCGTCGGGGTGACACCCTCGACACCGCACCACTCGCCGCGGCGCAACCGCAGCTGGCGAAGCTGGCCACCGCATCCGACGGCTTCGTCACCCGGGTGGAGGGGATCGACCCGAGCTGGTTGGGGCAGGTCGCCGACGCCCGTGACGAACTGTACGGTCTGGTGCATGATGCGTCCGGGACGTTGAACGGGTCCAACGTTGCGGCGCAACTTCTTCCGGCGATGACCGGTACCGACGGGCCACGCAACTACTACGTCGCGTTGCAGACACCGTCGGAGTCGCGTGGTACCGGTGGCCTGGTCGGCGGATTCGCCATTCTCAACGCCACCAACGGACGGTTGACCGCCCCGGAACTCGGCGCCAACAACGACTTCCGGTATCCCACCACCCCGCAGACCGATCTGGGCCCCGACTTCGACAGTCTGTATGCGACGTTCCGCCCGTACACGGACTTCCGGAACGCCAACATGTCGCCGAGTTTCCCTGATGCGGCACAGATCTGGATCGCGAACTGGCGGGAGGTGACCGGTCAGCAGCTCGACGGCGCGATTGCGCTCGACCCCATCGCACTCAGCTATGTGCTCAAGGTGACCGGCCCGCTCACCCTGCCGGGCGGGGAGAAGATCACCGCCGACAACGTCGTACCGATCACGCTGTCGACGTCGTATGAGCGGTTCGCCGAGGACAACCAGGCCCGCAAGGACTACCTGCAGTCGATCTCCAAGGCGGCCGTGCAGCAGCTGTCGACGTTCAAGGGCGACACGGGTGCACTGCTCGAAGCCCTCGGACGCGGTGTACACGAGCGACGGATCATGGTGTACAGCACCGATCCCGGCGAAGAGAAGATCCTGCAGACCACCAACCTCGGTCACGAGATCGCCGATGTGGACGCGCCGTATGCGTCGGTGACGATCCAGAACGCCGGCGGCAACAAGCTCGACTACTATCTGCGGCGCAAGGTCGAGTACGTGGCGGCCGGATGCAGCAGCGACACAAGGGATTCGGTGATCACCATGCAGCTCACCAACACCCTCGACGACCTGTCGCTGCCCGACTACGTGATCGCACCCAACGGCACCGAGTTCCCGATCGACAAGGGAACCGCGCTGAGCAACGTCGAATTCCTGCTCACCAAGGGCGCCACCGTCAAGGGCGTGTTCGTCGACGACCAGGAGGTGCTCTATCAGGACGGCAACCTCGGCGGGCATCCCTACGCGGGTGCGATCGTGCAGGTGCCGCCGGGTAAGACGGTGACCGTCAAGGCCTTCGTCACCGAGCCGACCTCGCCCGGTGAGGCCGTCGTTCCGGTGCAGCCGCTGGTGGACAACCCGGAGGTCACCATCCGCGTCCCGGAATGCGGGTCATAGGTTTCGCCAGAACGTGGCGGTCGAACGCGGGGCGTGTGGATCATCCACACGCCCCGCGTCAGCTCGCCAGGTTCTGGACGGGCTTGCGCTGTCGCGGGCCGCGGTGATGGCCGGCGCGAACGGTCGCGATGATCGTCTCCTCGGTCTGCGCCCAGGCGGACACGACGTCGGAGTAGGTGAGCCGCATCCGCAGGTAGCCGAGACGGGCCGCGACCTGGTCTCGGCGACGGTCCTCGGCATAGTTCTCGGCACCGGTGTGGTGGGCGATGCTGTCGACCTCGATGATGAGACGATCGCCGACGAGGAGATCGACCCGGCCGAGACCGGCGATGAAGACCTGCGGACGCACCTTGATGCCGCATCGACGCAGGCGGAGCCGGACCATCGTCTCGGTCCCGGACTGGGCCCGGCCGTCGGACACGTCCAGACAGCGTCGGACGCGCTGGGGAGCACCTGCGAAGGCGGCAGTGACCTGGGCTGATGTCAGGACACGGGTGGACGGCTTGCGCGACAGGTCGAGCAGGGAGTCGACGACGATGACGATTCCCTCGTCGTCGAGGCATCGCAGCGCATGCCGAAGGGCGGTCTGGGCGTCGTCGAGGGCCGACGTCACCGCGAACGGTCGGTCATAGCTGCGGCAATAGCGTCGCGGGTGCTCGGCATGGGCGCTACGGCTGCCGCGGACGTGGACCTCGCGTGCGTGGTGGGGAATCCACACGTCATGTCGGGCGAGCGCCGTCAGGCAGGTGAGCGCGCCGCCGAGCCGGACGGCCTCGACGAGCTGGGCGTCGGCGTCGGGCGTCGAGTACCAGCCGTGCCGGAGCTTGGTCAGCGACTTGTCGGCGAGATGACGCCTGATGGTGGTCTGATCCAGGCCGAGCTCGAGGAGCTGGGTCCAGGTGTACACGCCGTCGGTGAGCATGCGTCGAGTGTGCGGGAGCCGGAGAATTCTGCCGTTCGCTCGTCCACAGCCTGGGGATCACGTGTCCGCGGCAGTGGCGACGTCTGATATGTCCAGAAGGTGGCGTCGTTTCGCGGGCCATCGGGATAGTCCCATCGGCTCCCCGGAATCGGCCAGATAGTTACAGCAGAGACTTTAGTATGGCAAACATTCTGTACTGGCGAAGAAATGATGCGGTACCGAAAGGGCGTGCCGTACAGTCCTGTCCGGGTCGGGCCCAAATACTTGTGAGGCGTTCGTATGCGTGTGGGTGGACTGCGGTCGACGGTTTCCGTGATGACGGCGGCCGCGGTGAGTGCATTGGCGCTCGGAATGGCCGGACCGGCCCATGCCGTGGACCCTGACCGGCTGCGGGACGGGTGTATCTGGCTGTCCGACGCCGACGAGGCCAACCACGTGCAGACGTGCACCATCCACTCGGAGTCGCTGGGCCGCGACGTCGTGGTGCAGATCCGCGCGTCTGACAACGCGGCCGGCGAGACCGAACATGCCGTGTACTTCCTCGACGGCCTGGGGTCCAACGACGAGTACTCGACGTGGTCGAAGGACGAGGCCGGCGCGCTCACCTCGTACAGCAGCGCCACCAACCTGGTGATGCCTGCCGGTGGTGCCGGTGAGTGGATGACCAACTGGCAGGAGGCGCCCACCGGCAGCGACACCGCGCCGCAGTGGGACACCTTCATCGGCGAGGAACTGCCCGCGTACCTGGACACGAACTTCGCCGTCGAGCAGACCGGCAATGCGATTGTCGGGGTGTCGATGTCGGGGGCGCCGGCGGTGATCATCGGCCTCAACCACCCCGGTGTGTTCACCGTGATGCGGTCGTACTCCGGCTATTACGAGACCAACAACCCGCTCGGCTGGATCCTGATCCCCTACATCCAGGGGGAGCGCGCCGACATCGACAACGGGCTGTCGGCGATGTGGGGACTGCCGTGGAGCTCCGGCAACCAGTGGGCGGCCAACGATGTCTTGACGCGTATCGCGGAGGCGAAGGCCAACGGCCAGACCGTGGTCATCTCCACCGGCAACGGCCTGCTCACGCCGAAGGAACTGGAGATCGCGTGGACGGTGCTCCAGCAGGCCGTCGAGGAGACCCCGGAGCAGCTCCCCACGCTGCTGGCGGCGGCGGCGTCGGGCATGGTGCTGGGCGTCACCTTGGAACTCGGCGCGCTGGTGTCGACGGCGGTCCTCAACCTCGGTGCCGTCGCCCTGGATCTACCGGTGGAGTTCAGGTACTCCAACGGCGGTCACAACTGGTACGCCTGGGCGCAGGGCGAGGACGAGGATGCCGCCCACATCGAGGATCTGCTCGGGATCACCTCGACGACCCAGAGCTCGACGACCCAGAGCTCGACGACCCAGAGCTCGACGGCACGGTCGCTGGCGGCCGCTGCGGTGACCAGTGATGCAGCAGGGTCGAATGATGCCGGGACGCCTACCACTCCGGCGGCGGAGACTCCCTGGGCGAGTGATACGCCTGAGCCGACCACGTCGGCTGTCGGGGCTCCTGAAGTGACCGAGGCGCCGTCGGAAGTCGAGACGCCCGCGCCAACCGAGGCCTCGAGTGAGGGCCATGAATCAGACGTCACCACTGCCGAACCCGGAGGCGCAGGGACCCCCGAGACGGTCACGCCTGAGCCGACTGGGTCCACCGACGGCAAGGTTTCTCAGTCGGCGTCCGGCAATGGTGAGACCTCTACTGCCACACCGTCGGTAACCGATGCCGAATGATCTGTCGCAGTAGAGGTCTCGGCGGAAGGTAGTCAGAGATCCCGGATCAGGAGCGGGAAGTGATGTTGCCCAGGGAACTCGGGATCTCCCCATTCACGACGTATTCTCCGATGGATCGCGCCTTGTAGATCGCTGGATTGTGCGACGAGATGGTGCGGGCGTTGCGCCAGTGTCGATCGAGTGCGAGGTCCACGTCGGTGGCAGAGGCGCTCGCGGCATCGAAGAGCCGCCACGTTGCTTCGCCGGCGAGCCGGGTATTGAGGACCTGGGTTGCGGCGGAACCGAGGATCACCGCCTGTAAGGAATCGTCGGTGCGGACCGAGTTGTACGTGTCGAACGCTTGGGCGGTGGATTCGACGGCCGTACGCGCGGCGAACGCTGCCGTACCGACCTCGCCGACGGTCTGCAGGACCTGTGGGTCGTGGCGGGCCGAGTCGGACGTCGCCAGCGGATACGTTCGACGGCGGGCGCGGACGATCTGGCCGAGATCGTCGACGGCGCGCCGGAGGATGCCGGCCTGGGTACTCGAGTGCACCAATTGGTAGAACGAGTTCAAGTACTCGGCGACGTCTGCGGAGCTGCGGTCGAAGACATGCCCATCCCTGACCTCCACCCGGTCAAAGTGGGTCGTCCCGCTTGCGGTGAGGCGTTGCCCGAAGCCATTCCAGTCGTCCACCACTGTGACCCCGGGATCGTTCCGGCCCACGACGACCTCCGAGATGCCGTCCTCGCCGACGACCAGGACGTTGATCCAGTCCGAGTAGAGACTGCCCGTTGTGTAGAACTTGGTCCCGGACAAGAACACTCGATCGGATTCTCGGTCGAGTCTCGTCGACGAGTCGATGATGGTGGTCGGTGCCGTGCCGTCGGCGGTTCCGGCGGAGCTCACGGACGCGGCAGGTCCGAAGAGCTCTCCTCGGCCGGCGGCACGAAGGAATCCGTCGCGGACTGGACTCGACTGGCGACCGATCAGGAACTCGATGAAACCGAGGTGCCCGCGAAAGATCTGGACGAAGTTCGAGTCTGCGGCCGCGAGACCGATCAGCTGCTCGGAGAGCGTCGACACCGAGCCTCCTCCGCCACCGAACTCGACCGGTACACGCAATCGCCCGAGTCCGGCCACCGCGAGCGCACGCACATCCGGCTCCGGAGATCGAGACGTACGCTCGCGGTCGGGTGCGTCCACGTAGATCTGTGCGAACAGCGGGTCCAGAGCCTTGATGATGCCTTGTGCAGGGTCCTCGGTGAGATCTTCTGTCGCGGAACCTGTCACAGTTGTCGTTGCGGTCATGCGCGTTGCGTCACCTTGCGTAGTCGGGCGTACTCGAGCCGAGGTAGCGACTCGAGCAACTTCTGGGTGTATGGATGTTGGGGATTGTTGAATACGTCGTCGGAGTCACCTTGCTCGACCCCGCGCCCGTTCTGCATCACCAGCACGCGATCACTCATGTGGTGGATGACACCGAGATCATGCGAGATGAACAGGTAGCTGACGTTCAACTGGTCTTGCAGGTCGGTCAGGAGATCGAGGATCTGGGCCTGGATCGATACGTCGAGCGCTGAGACAGCCTCATCGAGAACCACGACCTCCGGATTGGTGGCCAAGGCGCGCGCGATCGCCACTCGCTGACGTTGACCACCGGACATCCTCAGCGGCCACGACCGCACATGATGCTCGCTCAACCCGACCATCTCCAGGAGTTCGACGACACGGGCCGCTACACGAGAGGACTGCGTCGGGTCGCCGAGGCGTACTGCGTCGGCGAGTATCCGTGAGACATTCCATCGTGGGTCGAAGGAACTCAACGGATCCTGATAGACGACCGAGATGCGACGGCGGATGGCGCGCTGCGCCGGACCGCGGGCGTCGCTCCAGGGTTCCCCGCGGAACATCACCGACCCCGAGTCGGGTTGTACCAGCGACAATGCGATTCGCGCGACTGTGCTCTTTCCGGAGCCGGATTCACCGACGATTCCCAATGTTTCGGCCTGATCGAGGTGAAATGACACATCGTCGACCACCCGTCGTCGGATGCGATCGGGTCCGCGGTAGGACTTCACGACATTGCGTACCTCCAGCAGTGGGGTCGCGGTGTCACCTGGGGCCTCGCGAGACCCGAACAGCGCGGCGGCCGTGCGGGTGGGCGGCGTGTTGCCGGACAGTCGCACACCCTTGGTGTGCTCACTGGGTACTGCATCGATCAGCTGTCGGGTATAGGGATGGTGGGGATCTGCCAACACGTCTTGTGCAGGACCACGCTCTACGATCTGTCCGCCCTGCATCACCAGGATCTCGTCGGCCATCCGCGCCACCACCGCCAGATCATGACTGATCAGGATCACCGTGGTACCGCCCTCGATCATGGCTTGCAGCACGTCCAGAACCTGTGCCTGGACGGTGACATCGAGCGCGGTGGTCGGCTCATCGGCGATGACCAGCGACGGATTGAGGGCGATCGCCGATGCGATCAGTGCCCGTTGTCGCAGACCGCCGGACAGTTCGCCAGGTCGTTGGCGGGCGCGGATTGCCGGCTCGGGCACGCCGACCCGTTCGAGAACGTCGGCGACGTCCCGCGTTCGGTCGGTTCGGTTGCCGGCCCCGTGCAGCGAGAAGGCCTCGGCGATCTCCTTGCCGACGGGCCGAAGGGGGTCCAGCGAGACGAGGGCGTCCTGCAGGATGAAGCCGATTTCTGCACCGCGGAGTGATCGCCACCAAGAGTCGGAACGACCGAGGATGCTCTGTCCCTGGAACTCGAGGGTGGTCGCGTCGACCGTGGCGCCCTCGCCGGACAGTCCGACGAGGGTACGCGCGGTCACCGACTTGCCCGATCCGGACTCTCCGACGAGGGCCACGCACTGGCCCCGTCGTACGGTCAGGGAAACGTCTTTGACGACGTGAACCGTCGGAGTTCCGTTGCCGCCGAAGGAGACATTGAGTCCTTCGACCCGAACGAGCGGTGTCTCGCCGTCGTTCGGGGTGTTCCCGGTGCCGTCGGGGCCGGTGATGGTGGCGGTCATCAGTGTGAGATCCCTTCAGAACGATCCTGGAAGTAACGTCCGAGTTGGGTGAACGCCAGCGCCGTGAACGCGATGGCAAGGCCGGGCATGACCTCCAGCCACCACGCGGTGGTGATGTCAGCCCGCCCGGAGTTCAGTAGTGCGCCCCACTCGGGGGAGGGTGGCGCCACTCCGAGTCCGAGAAACGACAGCCCTGACGCCCACACGATGCTCTGGCCGACTCCGAGTGCCACCAATGCCACCAGTGGTCGAAACGAGTTGGGAAAGATGTGCTGGGTGAAGATGGTTCGGCGGGTGTGACCCAACGCTCGTGCAGCCTCGACATACGCAGAGTCGCGCACTCCCAGCGACTGCGCCCGGATCAACCGTGCGTAGCCGGGAGCCGATCCGATACCTACCGCGATGATGAGGCTCGTCTCGGAGGGACCGAGGAGTGCCACGAACAGCAACGACAGCAGCAGTACTGGAAATGCCAGCAGGATGTCGAGCAGCCGGTTGGTGGGTTCGGCCAGCCAGCGAGGGGTCAAGGCGGCGATGAAACCGAGTAGTAGGCCGACCAGCAGGGAAAGCGCCATGGCACCCATCCCGATCAGCAGGGAACTCCGGGTGCCCCAGATGATTCGGCTGTACAGATCCCGGCCGACGCTGTCGGTGCCGAGCCAGTGCTCGCTCGACGGTGGGGCCAGCGTCTGTCCGAGGTCGACCGAGTACGCGGAATCGGTTGCCAGCACCTGAGGCGCGACCGCGGCGACCAGGATCACGACGACCACGATTCCCGCCCCGGCGGCCGAGAGGGGGACCCCCGCGACCGCTGCGCGCAGACGGCCACGCGACCTCTGGATGACAGTTGCAGGAGCGCTCATCGATTGCCGCCCAACCTGGGATCGATCGCGGTGTAGACGATGTCCACGAGTAGATTCACCGTCACGTAGACGGCGCTGATCAGGATCACTATTCCCATGACGAGTTCGAAGTCCTTGTCTGACACGGATTTCACGAGAATCGCTCCGATTCCGGGCCGAGCGAAGACCGATTCGACGAGTACCGCTCCGGACAAGAGCGCGCCCATTGCCCAGCCGGACAGAGTGATACCAGGGATCAACGCGTGCCGAAGCACATGCCGAAGCCGAACCCCGTTGTCGCTCATGCCGCGTGTCCGCGCCGACAGGACGAAAGGCTGACGAATTGCCCTGTCGAACTCGGTTCGCGTGGCCTGACCGATGAATCCCGCGAGCGGGATGGCGAGAGTGAAGGCGGGCAACACGGTCCCGGCGAACCCGACTCCGCCGATCACCGGGAAGAGCCGAAGGTTCACGGCGAAGACGAGCAGAAGGATGACACCCAACCAGTACTGGGGCAGTCCTGCAGTGATGGTCTCCACCGCCGAGCCGACTGTCTTGGTGCGGGGGCTACGTCCGGCGGTGAGCAAGGTCCATGGAACCGAGATCAACCAGGCGAGCACCAGAGCCGAGACGGTGAGGGTGAGCGTCGGACCGATCTGTTCGCCGATGATGGCGGCTACCGGTCGTCGCAGTTCCCACGACGTGCCGAAGTCGCCGCGCAAGACGTTTGCGAGGTAGGAAAAGTACTGCACGACAAGCGGTCGATCCCAACCGTATTGGGCATTGACCGCGGCGATCTCGGCCGGACTCCGGGAGGTCGTCTGCCCGGATTGGATATTGAGCACGATGGCGGCGCGGTCGCCGGGTAACACCGACAGCACCACGAACGTGAGCGTGATGGCACCCCACAGTACGAAGACCGCCGACCCCAGCTTGGTGGCGACAACGGCCACCACGCGGCGACCCTGTATTCGTGGCCCTGGCGCTTGTTCTGCGTCCACCACCTCCACGAGGCTGACGTCGGCGGCCGTCATCTACTGGCTCCCGTCGAGCTGGACGTCGGAGAACACCGGCAGGCCGTTACTACCTTGGTCCTGCCAGAACCCCTTGAGATCCTTGGCGGTCACCACGTTGTTGGTGAAGTCGTAGAACCCGATCGCGATCGCATGGTCGTTGAAATACCGTTGCAGATCCTGATACTGGGCAGCGCGTGCCGTGGGGTCCGGGTTCACCTGTGCTGCCATGATCTGCGCCTCGACCTGCGGGTTGTCGAAGAACGTCTTGTTGTTCCCGTTCGGATGGTCGGGAGTACCTGCGCTGTAGACGATGTCGAGGATGTTCGGGGCGGGCCACACCCAGTATCCGAAGTACAACTCCAGTTCGTCGACGCCAGAACCCTCACCCGCGAAGAGCTGAGTCATCGTCAGCGGAACCAGATCGAGCTTGAACCCGACCTTGCCGACCTGCTCCTGGACGGCTTGGAGTGCAGCGGTTCCGTCCTGGCTGATGATCGGGCCGGCTCCATAAGGCAGGCGGACCACCAGCGGTTGCCCGTCCTTCTCGCGGACACCGTCCGCGTTGAGCTTCCATCCTGCCTCATCGAGAAGTGTTGCGGCCCTGGCTGGATCGTATGCATAAGTGTTGTTGACATCGAGGTAGAACGGGTTGGTCGGGCTCATGGACCCGTTGGCATCGTAGTCTGCCGAACCCTTGAACACGGCCTCGGCGATCTGCTTGCGATCGGATGCGTAGGCAAATGCCTGGCGGACCCTCTCATCGGTGAACGGGCCTCGGGCGACGTTGAACGAGAACGCCTGCTGCCGCCCTCCGGTGACGTAGTTGAAGGCCTTGTAGTCCTTCTCGGCGGTAGCCCACTGATTGGCCGGAGGGTTGTAGATCGCTTGTGCCTGACCCGTGGTCAGCGCGCTCCACCGGGTTGTGGCATCCGGTGCGAACTTCCACTCGAGGTACTTCGCGTATGCCGGGCCCTGATGTTTGGCGTTCTGCGGAGCGGAGGCATACGAGTCGTTCCGTTCGAACAGAATCGACTGACCCTGCGACCACTTGTTGACCTTCCAAGGTCCGGAGCCTATCGGATACTGGCAGTTCTGGGCTTCCGAGTTCTTGCTCAACGCGGTAGGCGATTGAATTCCGTAGTGCCCGTTCGCCAACACGCGTAAGATCTCCGGGTTGGGCTCGGACAGGTGAAGGGTCACCTTGTTGGCGGCGTCGGCGGTGGCACCGGTCAGGTAGGAGAAGCTGTTCCAGCCGAGATTCTTGACCCAGTAGTTCACGTTCGTGACCACGGCGTCGGCGTTCAACGGAGTGCCGTCGGTGAACGTGACCCCGTCCTTGAGGACGAAAGTGACGTCCTTGCGGTCCGCCGATGTGCTCCATTCGGTGGCCAGCCAGGGAACGGGCTTGTCGCTATCCCAGCTGACCAGCGAATCGAATACCTGCCGTGACAGGTACGCCTGCTGAACCCAGCCACCCCAGATGCATGGTGGCTCCTGCTCGTGGACGTAGGTGATGGTCTCGGACTTCTCCGTACCGGCGTCGGTCGTTGTCGACGCGGAGCAGGACGCCACCGCGAGGGCAGCAGTCAAGGCTGCGCCCGCGGTCAGTCCGACTTTCCAACGGGATTTCACCGTGGTATTTCCTTTCCAGGTGCACGTGCGTTGACGTGCAATAGATCTCGACATCTTGGTGGGCGGGCATGAGGCAAGGTTCTCGGGGGCTGGGGCCGGGGGCTGGGGGCTGGGGGCGGGGGTTGCGAAACCGTGAGTGGGTCGAGTCAGCCGCGGCGCCGTAGGTCCACACCACTGAGCCAGGCGCGGAATGGCGAGGTCCCGTTGAGATCGTGAGCTCCGATGCTCACCAGCCGATGGGGGGTCGGGTTGTGACTGGCCAGCGTTCTGGCATTGCGCCAGTGCCGATCCAGGGCAAGGTCCGCATCGAGTGCCGAAGCGCCGCCGACGTCGAAGAGTCGTGTGGTGGCGGCCAACACGATATCGATGGCGATGACCTGCGCTCGGTACACGTCGATCTCGACCTCGTCGAGGAACTCCTCGTCAGCATCGCCGATCGTGATCGCGTGGTCGAGTTCATCGAGGCGGGAGGCGACCTGACGGGTGAGCGCGGCTGCCGCGTATGCCGCGGCACCGATCTCACCGACCACCGACTGCACCACGGGATCGTGGGCCGGGATCGATCCAGACCCCTGCGCAAAGTAGCGACGGCGATGACGGACATACTCGACGACATCGCGATGTGCTGCCCGGGCGATCCCTGCGAGAGCGGCGATATGCCAGAACTGCGCCAGTGAGGTGCCATAGCTGCCCGGCCGTTGGTCGTCGGGTAGTGGGGGAGCCGACGCGGTGTCGGCGTTCCGGAATCTGGTGGTTCCGCTGACGGTGAGTCGCTGACCGAATCCATTCCAGTCGTCGAGCAACTCGACCCCGGGATCGGTGCGGGCGACGACGGCCTGTGTGATCCCGTCGGGCCCTTCACCTGTGGTGACGATCCAGTCGGCGTACCAGGACCCGGTGGAGTAGAACTTCTCACCGGACACCAGGTGGCGGCCGTCCTCGGTACGCGTGACCGTGGTCGAGAAGTGGCTGTGGTTCTCCGCTGAGCGTTCGGTGTACGCACCACCGATGATGTCTCCGCCCCCGATCCGGCGGAGCCAGTCGTCTCGCTCAGGACTCTCTGGTGCCTGACGGAGCAACTCGGTGTACAAGAAGTGTGCTCGCAGGATCTGGACGATGTTCGAGTCGGCCGCGGCCAGATCTACCAGCAGTTCAGAGAGCTCCACGAGGTTCGCTGCGCCACCGCCGAATTCGGCCGGAACCCGCAGCGCGGTGAATCCGGCATCCGCGAGATCCCGGACGAGTTGGGTGGGGAGCTCGTGTGCTCGTTCCCGTGCAACCGCAGTGTCGGTGATCGTGGTGAACAAGGCGTCGAAACGCTTGTGCAGCTTTCCGTTCGCGTCGTATTGTTGCTCGGTCCTTGAGGTCATCCTCTGGCCTCGACGGCATCGGAGAGTCCGATCTGCCGTCCGCGGTGCGTGGGATCCAGTGCATCGCCCGAACGAAACAGCTTGTTGCGCAGAGTTCCCGGGTGGTACTCCCGCTGTGCCAAGCCGCGGTTCTGCAGGACCGGTACAACGTGATCGACCCACTCGTCCCACCATCCGAGGGTGGTGATGGGTACGACGTTGAATCCGTCGACGCCGGTGGCGGCCCATTCGGCGACGTGGTCGGCGATCTGTTCCGGTGTGCCGGCGAACCGACCGGGCAGGAGTCCTTGTGTGAGCAAATAGTCACGCCACGAGACCGATTCGGGCTCGTCCAGCGACTGCGCGGCCGATCGGAATACCGAACGTACGTGGTCGCCGAGTTGCGCCCGTTGCGCGAGTTCGGCAAGTGGCGTGTCGGGGTCGACCGACGACAGGTCGATGCCGCTGCCGCCACTCCAGAATGCCTGCAGCGCTTCGAAGTCGATGTTGTCCCGGAAGTACTGCTGCTTGCGCTTCGCCTCGTCCTCGGTGGACCCGATGACCGTGGACAAGGTGACGATCTTCTTGAGGGATGCGGGGTTACGGCCCTTGTCGCGAGCCAGTGCGTCGAGCACGGCGATATCGTCGCGCGCGGTTGCGGGGGTCTGCGAGGGAAGGAAGGTCACCTCGGCGTTGTCGACAGCGAATTCTCTTCCTGCGGAGGAATTTCCGGCTTGGAACAGGACTGGCGTGCGCTGTGGTGAAGGTTCGACGATGTGGGGTCCCTGGACCCGATAGCGCGGACCGACGTGGTCGATCGTGCGGATCTTGTCTGGGTCGAAGAACCGATTGGTGGCTGGATCGTGGACCACGGCTCCGTCCTGCCAAGAGTGTTCCCAGAGTTTGTAGGCCACATCGGCGTACTCCTGCGCCCATGCGTACCGCTCGTCGTGGCCGACGATCGAGTCATAGCCGTAGTTGCGGAACCCGTTGGACAGATAGGAGGTGACGATGTTCCAGGCGACGCGCCCGTCCGTGAAGTGATCCAAGGATGAGAGCTGGCGAGCAAAGGTGAACGGGTGACTTTGAATGATGTTGCTGGTCACGGCGATTCCGAGATGCTCGGTCGCCTGTCCAAGGGCTGAGACAATGGTGACGGGATCGGGCTCGGGAAATTGTGATCCTGCGCGAATGGTGGTGGTGCCGTCGCCGAAATCGAGGTCGTAGACCCCGACGACGTCGGCGATGAAGAGCGCGTCGAAGCGGCCTCGCTCGAGTGTGCGCACGACATCGAGGTAGGGGTCGAGTTTGCTGTACCCGTACTGGATGGCGCCCTCCGGGGTACGCCAGAAACCGTGGCTGTGATGGTTGGGCGTCAGGTGTAGGAACCCGTTGTAGATGGGCGGTCGGGACATTGAGGCGGACCTTTGCATCGTGGGGTGAAGGGGTACAGGTGACGACTGGACGCGTCGTCGCAAGACCATGGCCGGGGTAGCCGTATCGAGAAGTATCGGCCGATTCCAGTGATACTTACAAAGGTTTGGATCAGGAAGAGAATTATGAATCATCACTTTATGTGAAGTGAGTAACACGACACTGAGGATGTGCGAGACCAGGAGGGTCAGGCGAGGAAGACGGTCGCGGTCGTCTCGCCGATGTTGCTGATCGTGGACCCCAGGGCGTGTTGGACCAGGACGGTGTCACCGGTGCGTGCAAGGGATCGATTCGTGGGGTGCTCGACACTCACGGCCCCGGAGCCGACGAGAATGGTCAGAGTCCCCGTTGGGCCGACGGGGGGTGTGAGGGCCTCGCGCGGTGCGACTTGCAGACTACGCAGACCGGCGCGGGAAAGTGCGGCGGTCCCCATGTCCACGACGGGCGCGAGCTCATCGGGGATTCCCAGACGCCTCTCGATCCGAATGCAGTCGTGGGATGCGCCACGGGCGAGCATGTCCAGTGTCATTCCGAGTTGATCGGCGACGTCGATCGCGGTGTCGAGTGATATCCCCAGGAGTCCTCGTTCCAATTGGGAGATCGCGCTGGCGCTGATGCCCACGCGACGACCCAGTTCGGTTTGGCTCCATCCACGTTCGAGACGCGCGGTCCGGACGCCCTGTCCGAGCGTCCGCGCTCCGAGACTTGATCGTTTCGACCCGCCGACGGCGAGGCCGACATCGAGTGACACACGGCTGCGACTGATGGATCGGCCGTCCGCCCGGGTTGTGGTGACCGCTCCGTCGGCGACTTCGAGGACGACCTGCATGGTCCAGATCCACTCTGCCTGAGCCAAGCTGCCTGGGTCGACAAGCCAATGACAGACCGTATCGGATGAGCAGAACACCGCTTGGGCGGTACGTGTGATCTCCGCGCTCAACGACGGATCGTCGACCGCGGAACGGAAAACGGTGAGATCGACGATGATCGTGGCATCCGAGGGTAGTTCCGCTCTCAGTGATCCCAGGTCTTGTGCTTCGGCTCTCGTTGCGGGCCGGTGAGACGCGGCGCGAATGCGGTCACGGATCCCGGCCACTTCACCGTCGATCGACCATAGGATGTTCTCGCCGCCCACCAGGGGGCCGATCACCGAATCCAGCTGTGGAGTACCGGTACCGAAGGGGAATGGAGCGGAGGGGCCGGTTCCGAGGCTGACCGTGTCTGCCATCGTCTGTTCCCTCGTGCGCTTCGATGTTGACATGTCGAGCACGAGACTAGCCCACGACGATGGAGCACGACCGTGTCCGCGACTATTGTCGGCCCAATGAGTGAAGGGTCTCGGTCGGCGGCGGATTCGGGGGTGGACGCCGGAGAGGTCGGCTCCATCAACGGCATCGCGGAAGCGGCACGCGGGGAACTGTCCGCACGAATGGCCGATGTCTCCAGTGTTTCCCGGTTCAGTGGTCCGTGGACGGCGTCCACACGCTGGCTGGGTGGGTTCAGGGTCGCGGCAACGGCGCGAGGCCACACGATAGAGTTCGACGAGCCGGCGGACCTGACCGGGCGAGACTCGGCCCCGACCCCGCACGAGTACCTGTTGTCGGCAGTCGCTGCCTGTATCACCGACGGAATGGTGTTGCATGCAACCCTCGCAGGAGTGCATCTGTCCGATCTACGAGTGACAGTGCGAGCGCGTTTCGACAACATCCTTCGATGGGCAGGGTTGGTAGACCAAGGCAACCCAGGGTTTCACAGCCTCGAGATCAAGGCCGTTGTCGTGTCCGAGGCTGATCCCGATGTCCTCGACGCCCTGTGGAGCAGGGCGGTGTCGGGGTCGCCGGTGGCGCAGACGGTGGCGCGTCCCACCTCGCTGGTCACGAAACTCGAAGTGGTCGACGAGGCGTGATCGGGGAGTTCTAGCCGATCCGTACGCGCAGCGCCCGCCGGTCGATCTTGCCCGGTCCGCGAAGGGGGAGGGCGGCCATCGTCACCACCTCGCGGGGCGCGGCGTATCGGCCGAGCCGGTCGGTGACGGCGTCCTGGATGCGCTGGGCGTCCACCGTCCTGCCCGACGCCGGGACCACCACGGCCACAACCTTTTCCCCGAGGAGTTCGTCCGGGATGCCCACCACGGCGCACTCGGCGACGGCCGGGTCGTCGGCGATCACGGCCTCCACCACCTGTGGGACGATGGTCAGCCCGCCGGTGGAGATGGCCTCGTCGGCGCGGCCGGTGATCTGCAGGACGCCGTCGACGACGCGACCGAGGTCATCGGTGCGGAAGCTACCGGCGTGCGCGAAGGCGGGATGGTCGGGCAGCAGCCGATATCCGTGTGCCACCATCGGTCCCGAGAGCGACACCCGGCCCACGTCACCAGGACCGGCGTCGACGATCTGGATCCGGACACCGTCGAGCGGGATGCCGTCGTAGACGCACCCGCCGGCGGTCTCACTCATCCCGTAGGTGCGGACGATCGGGATGCCCGCGTCGATCGCCTTGTGCAACAGGGCAGGTGGGGTGGCGGCGCCGCCGACGAGCAGGGCGTCGACGCCGGCGAGTGCGGCCACGGCGCGAGGGGAGTCGAGTGTCTTGCGCAACTGCGTGGGGACCAGTGAGGTGTAGCGGCGCGGACCGTCGAGCGCGTCGAGCGCATCGGCGAAGGTCCCGGGATCGAAGCCGTCGGCCAGGTCGAGTACCGCCGGGGTGAAACCTGCTGCCAGGGAACGCAACAGCACCTGCAGCCCGGCGATGTGGTGCGGCGGCAGGGCCAGCAGCCAGGCGCCCTCGCCGCCGAGATGCGTCGCGGTGGCGCGAGCCGACGCGGTGAGTGTGGCAGCGGTGTGCTGAGAACCCTTGGGGATGCCGGTGCTTCCCGATGTGGCGATCACCAGCACCACGGCGTCGTCGATCTCGGCGCCGATCCCGAACGCCCCGGTGAGCAGTTCCTGCTCACGCGGGTCGTCGGGGACCGGCGCGAACGAGGCCTCGCCGGCCAGCATGGCACGGAGGTCGTCGAGCCGGTCGAGTACGGCGGGACCGGATGGAAGGGGAAGTGGCCGTAGGGTTCTCAGGACTCGTCCCCGTCCCCGTCGGGTCGCTCCCCGCCATCGGTGGTCTCCTCGCCGGTGGTCTCTTCGTCGGCGGTCGTGTCACCGGGGGTCGTGGGCGAGGCCAGCGGTGAGTTGTCGAACGGCCAGCCCTGATCTTCCAGATAGGTGCGGACACGCGAGATGTCGGTCTCGTGGGGCAGTTCCTGGGTGACCTCGGTGATCTTGACGCCCGCGTCGATCTTGGAGATCGGTTCGGGCGGCGGTGCCGACTCGGCGATCAGCTCGGAGGACACCTGCTGCACCTCGTCCTCGGTCAATTGGCGGCGCAGGATCGCCAGCAGCGGGACGTAGTCGCGTTCGGGGACACCGTTGGGATACCCGGCGCGCAGCCAGTCGATGATCCTGCTCACGAGGGATCGTTCGGCCATGTGTCAAACCCCCTCTCCGTGGTGGACGGTGGGTAATGGTGATTGTACGAAAGAACCCGGCCACACTCCGAGGGGTGCGGCCGGGTGCTCGTCGTCTGTCGGGTGCTCACACCGCCGTGGTCGCGAGCGGCCAACCGGCGGAGGCCAGACGGCCCGCGACCTGGTTGATCTCGTCTTCGGTGGGGAGTTGGGAGGTGACCTGCGCGATGGCGTCGCGGATGGCCTCCTCGGGCACCGGCACGGTGACATCGTTGTGCCGGGCCAGGCGGAGTGCGACCTCGGTGACCTCGGTCTCGTCGAGTTCGGACCGGATCAGCAGGGCGAGCAGGGGCGGGAAGTCGGTGGACGGGATGCCCTCCGGGTAGCCCTTGCGAATCCAGCCGACCGCGGACTCGAACAGCGAGGGGTTGCTCATCGGTACCTTCTCAGCAGTCTCTCGGGGGGCTTACTTGTAGGCCCAGCTCGGGAAGATCTTGATATCGGTGTAGTAGAGGATCGTCTGGCGGGTGATCCACAGGATGCCGAACACGATCGCCGTCAGGACCAGCGCGTAGAGCACGTAGGCGAGGGCCTTCAGCGCCGGGTTGGGGGCGGTGAGGGTGCCGTCGGCGTTGGCGTCGCCGGCGCCCGCGGCCTGCAGGCGCAGGCCCACCGCGAAGAGGGCCGGGAGACCCGCGCCGAAGATCAGCCCCACGATCAGCACCTTGGCGATTGCTTCGAGAGTGTGCATCGTCGAAATCCTTTCGGGCCGGCGCTCAGGCGACCGGGGTGGACGTGGGGGAGTCGGTCGTCTCGGCCGGGATGAGGCCGGTCTCCTCGTTCCATTCGTCGTTGACGTTGTTGGCGTCGATCTTGTTCTGCTGTGCGCGCCAGTACATGAAGGCCGAGAGGCCGACGAGGATCGCGAAGATCACGAGTGCGCCGAGGACGTTGCCCAGCAGGTGGGCGATGCCGAAGCAGATCGCGCCGACGATGCCGGCGGCCGGCAGGGTGGTGACCCAGGCGATGGCCATGCGGCCGGCGACGCTCCAGCGGACCTGGGCGCCCTTCTTGCCGACACCCGAACCGAGGATCGAGCCGGTGGCGACCTGGGTGGTCGACAGTGCCATACCGGCGGCCGACGAGGTGAGGATGATGGCGGCGGAGCTGGCCTCGGCGGCCATGCCCTGCGGCGAGGAGATCTCGACCAGACCCTTGCCGAGGGTGCGGATGATGCGCCAGCCACCGAGGTAGGTGCCGAGGGCGATCGCACCGGCACAGGAGAACACGATCCAGAACGGCAGGCCGTGGCTGACGCTCGAGGCCTCGAGATGGCCGGAGGCGATCAAGGCCATGGCGATGACGCCCATGGTCTTCTGCGCGTCACCGGTTCCGTGTGCCAGCGAGACCATCGAGGCGCTCGCGATCTGTCCATAGCGGAACCCGGCTTCTTTCTTGGATTCCATCACCTTCTTGGTGATCGCGAAGACCAGCCAGGTGCCGCAGGCGGCGACGGCGCAGGCGATCACCGGGGCCAGCAGTGCGGGCACGATGATCTTGGAGACGATGCCTTCCCAGTTGATGCCGGAGAGGCCCAGGGCGGCGATACCCGAACCGATGAGGCCACCGAACAGGGCGTGCGAGGAACTCGACGGTAGGCCGAACAGCCAGGTGAACAGGTTCCACAGGATGCCGCCGATGAGGCCGGCGAAGATGATCAGTAGTGCTGTGGTGGCACTCAATCCGGCGATCAGGTCGCCTTTGTCGGCGCCGCTGGTCTGTTGGATCTTCAGGACGTCTTTGGTGATGGTGGCAGCGACCTCTACCGAGAGGAACGCACCCACCAGGTTCAGAATCGCCGACAGTCCGACGGCGACCTTCGGCTTGAGGGCGCCGGTGGCGATCGAGGTCGCCATGGCGTTGCCGGTGTCGTGGAAGCCGTTGGTGAAGTCGAACCCGAGTGCTGTGATGACCAGCAACACAAGGATCAGCATCTCTCCGCTCATGGGATCAATCATGCTTCCCCGGAGGTCAAAATTCCTAAACTTCGGAGCGTCGAAATCGGGGTTGAATCAGCCCGTGACCTGGTTGTTTTCCTCACCGTGAGTCGAGTTCATCCAATGTTCATCTTGCTGCCTCTCAGCGTCAATTAAGGATCGGCTCGAACGAACGCTCGGGAAGGGGCTGTCGGGGTGTGGCGCGTGTGGAAGAATTCGCGTGCATGACATCGATGACGTTGGGCATGCCGATCAACTACGCGGGTGACTTCCGCGAGACCATCGACAACCTCTCCGATTACGAAGCTGCCGGGGTGGGGCGCGTCACCGTTCCCGAGGCGTACAGCTTCGACGCGGTGAGTCAGCTCGGCTACATCGCGGCCCGCACCGAGAAGATGGAACTGCAGACGGGCATCCTGCCGATGTACTCGCGCACTCCGACCAATCTGGCGATGACCGCCGCGGGACTCGACTACATCTCGGGTGGGCGTTTCATCCTCGGTATCGGCGCGTCCGGGCCGCAGGTGATCGAGGGTTTTCACGGCGTCAAGTACGACTACCCGGTGGGCCGTGCCCGCGAGAACGCCGACATCTGTCGCATGATCTGGCGTCGGGAGAAGAGCGAGTACCGGGGCCGTCACTACACTCTGCCGCTCACCGAGGAGGACGGTGGCACCGGGCTGGGCAAGGCGCTCAAGATCATCAATCACCCTGTGCGTGACCGTATCCCGATGCTGTTGGCCGCGATCGGACCCAAGAACACCGAGCTTGCCGCAGAGATGTTCGAGGAGTTCCAGCCGTTCCTGTTCCATCCCGAGTATGTCGAGGCGGCCTTCGGTCCGGCGCTCGCGGCGGGCCGGGCCAAGCGGGATCCGGCCCTGGGCGAGTTGGGCATCGTCGTGCAGGCGTCGGCGCTCATCACCGAGGACGCCGAGCAGATCGACAACGCGATGCAGCTGGTCCGCCACCACGCCGCGCTCTACATCGGCGGTATGGGCGCGCGCGGCAAGAACTTCTACAACACCCTCGCCGTTCGCTACGGCTATGCCGACGAGGCCACCCTGATCCAGGATCTCTACCTCGACGGCAAGAAGGCCGAGGCCGCCGCGGCGGTGCCCGACGACCTGGTGCGGGCGATGAGCCTGATCGGGCCGCTGACGCTGGTGAAGGAACGCGTCGAGGCATTCCGCGGTGCCGGCGTCACCGTTCTGCTCGCCTCGCCGGTTGCGCCCACCCACGCCGAGCGTGTCGAGGACATGGGACAGTTGGCGGAACTCGTGTGAGCCACATCAGGTCCCTTGTTGCACGCGACGCGGAGACAACCCCTAGATTGTCGCTGTGACAAAGCGCGCAGTGGGCGCCGGCGATCCTGGGATCGTCGTGGCGTTCGCCTTGGACCCGTACCGCCGGGGGATCGTGGCCTTCGGCCGGACCGCCACCGTCGCCCGAGCCGAGCAACTCGTCGCACGCATCGGGAACGCCATCGGTGTGCCACTCGAGCGCCGTGGCGACCTGAACTGGGTCCTGCGGCTGGATGCCGATGCCGATTCGCTTGCGGAACTGGTCGATCGGCTGCGCGCCGCCCTGAGCAACCCGATGTCGGGGCCGGTACCGGTGAACGGGTTGATCGAGGTGACCGCCGGAGTGGCGCTGGCGGCCGAGTTGCCGGGGGTGTACGACGACGATCTGGAGCGGTGCGCGGACGCCGCGTTGTCGGAGGCGATCACAGATGGGCTGAGCGTCGTCTTCGCCGAGGCCGGGATGCGCGAGCGGATCACCGAGGAAGTGCGACTCGCCACCCGCCTCGCGGTGACCGACACGCATGAGTTCATCGTCCACTACCAGCCGATCATGACCCTCGGTGAGAATCGACGAACGGTCGGATACGAGTCGCTGATGCGATGGGACACCCGCGAGGGGTTGCTCGGTCCGGCCGAGTTCATGACCGCCGCCGAGGCCTCGTCCATGATCGTGCCGATCGGTCGACACACCATCGAGCTCGCCATCGCCGATCTCGCGCAGCGGATCGGTCCCCGGCTCGGCAGCGAAGCGTTCGTCTCGGTGAACCTGTCGGTGCAGCAACTCCGCGACGCCGACCAGTATGCACACATGGCGGCGATGATCGAGGCCTACGAGGTGACTCCGTCGAGTATCTGGATCGAGGTGAGCGAGAAACACATGGTCGGCGTCGGTGGGCAGACCGCGGCGGCGATCGAGGCGCTCCACGACCTCGGCTGCAAGATCTGCGTGGACGACCTCGGTGCCGGGTTCTCGGCCCTTCGCTATGTACGCGATCTGCCGGTCGATGTGCTCAAGGTCGACCGTGCACTGATCTGGACACTCGACTCCGGTGAATCAGGGCGAGCGATCGTGCAGGCCATCTGCGACATGGCCCGGGCGATCGGGGTGACCACGGTGGCCGAGGGCATCGAGAACGCCGACATGCTCGCCGCAGTGGAAGAACTGGGCTTCGACTACGCCCAGGGTTATCACCTGGGGCGGCCCGGTCCGATCGAGAACCACCTGGCGACAGCCTGATCGGACCGGGCCCGACCGGTCAACAGCGCGCGATCTGCTGCAGTGCGGTATAGGCGGGTTTCGGTGAGAAGTCGACGTTGGTCAGGCCGAAGTGGTGTTCGATGTTGTTCGGGTCCGTGCCCCGGTCACGGTTGTTGTGGATGATCACCGGCCCGATCAGCGGATCACTCATCGCCCGGCGGATCACCGTGCTGATCGCCTGGGCCTGTGCCTCGGGGCTGACCGCCCGCGACGGGTCGCCCGCGGTGGGGGCACCGAACTCGGTGATCCAGATCTGCTTGCGGCCGTCGCCGTTGCTGTTGATGATGTCGCGGATGATGTCCAGGCGCAGATACGCATTCCAGCCGACGGTCGAGAGGTCGTCGGGCTGGGCCGGATAGGTGTAGGGGTGCATGCCGACGAAGTCCCAGGCGTTGCGCCCACCCAGTGCATACAGCTGCCGGAGGAACGTGGTGGGCGCGATGTTGGTGCCATCGTCGCCGGCCGGGGCGAGCCCACCGGAGACGATTCGGGCGCCGGGGGCCCGCGCGCGGATCGCCAGGGCCGCGTTGACCAGCATCAGGTTGTACTGGAAGACACTGGGTTTGGGCTTGGCGAAGACGATGATGTTGGGTTCGTTCCAGATCTCCCACTCCGAGATCTTGCCGCGGTACCGGGCGGCGGCATCACCGGCGAACCGGGCGAACAACAAGGGGACGGCCGGGAGCGCATGCGGGCTCTGCGCCGCGCCCGGAGACCTGGCCCACGGCGGGGTGGTGAGCACCACACCCAACACGGTGAACCCCTTGGCGACGGCGCGGTTGATGATCCGGTCCGGGATGGTCCAGTCGTACTTCCCGAACCGCTGCTCCACCGCATCCCACTCGACACCGATCCGGATCCAGCGGGCGCCCATGGCGTACATCGCGTCGAGCTCACGGTCGAGGACGTCGTCGGGGAGGGCCATCATCTCCGCGCCACCGGCGAATCCGATCACCTCGTGGGCCCGGCAGGCTCCGGAACCGCCTGGCTCGGACGTGGCCGGGCCGGCGGAGTAGGTGACCGCTGCCACGCCACCGAGGATGAGGGCCACCGCCGACACGATCACGGTCCACCGCAGCACGGGTGTGGTGCTGCGGCGTGTGAGGGACCGCAAGCGGGTCGTGGCGGAGGACATCACGGCTGCATCGTCATTTCGTCGGAGGCGGGGTGCGAGGGAATTCTAGCGTCCGCGGTCCCGGATTCGGGTGGTGAGCGGCGCGGGATGCCCGCCAGGACGGCGACGAACAACCAGGTGTAGACGTCGAGCGGGAAGATCTCCAGGTACGTCGAGACAGAGGATGCCGCGGCGGCGGCCACCACCATCGACCCGATGCCCGCGGCCAGTCCGGCGTCGACGGAGGTGGTGGCCTCGCGGCAGGTGGACACGGCGGAGGCCAACACCACGACCAGGAACACGACGAACAGCCACAGTCCGATCGGGCCGAGTTCGATCAGTAGCTTGAGGTAGTAGTTGTCCGGCTGATACGGGATGCCGAAGGCATACGCCGTGTCGCCGTCGATGCGGGCGCGCAGACTCTCGGGCAGCTGCACCGAACCGCTGACGAGTTTCTCGGCGGCCGAGCCGGATGCGCCGAGTCCTTGCCCGAAAGGATTCTCCAGGATGGAATCCCAGGTGGTCTCCCATCCGCTGGCACGGGTGTTGTAGCTGTCGGAGGACAGCACCGTCGACAGGGTGGCCGGCGGAACCGCCACCAGTGCCAACGGAACCCCGAGGACGGCGCCGATCCCGAGGCCGTACAGCAGCTTGCGATAGCGGATGATGCCCAAGGTGAGCAGGCCCAGCGCCAGACCGAGATAGCTCGCCCGGACCACCGACAGTGCCTGTCCGACCAGGAGCAGCGGAATGCACCAGAAGAAGATCCGGTTGCGCAGCCGCCGCGGCTCGGCCAGTGCCACTGCCGATCCCACCAGGATGGTGATCATCAGGAACAGCCCGTACGGGAACGGCTGATGGAAGGTGCCGAAGCTGCGGAGGAGGTCACCGGCGTTGCGGACCTGTTGCCCGTACTCGTATCCCATCGCCACCAGGGTGTCGACGCCGAGTGCCTGCTGGGCGATCCCGTACGCGGCGTTGATGATTCCGGCCACCATCAGGATCGTGACGAGATGGTCGCGATCGGACGCGGTCAGCGGGGCCAGCCAGGCGATCACGATGATGATCGCGTAGAAGAAGGTGATCTTGACCGGGAGGTAGGCGAGCGCCCCGAAGGCGATCACCGCCGACACCACGCCGATCACGACCAACGCGACCACTGCCGGCCACCACGGAATATTCATGCGTGGCAGTTCATCTCGGCGTGCCCGCGCCAGTGCGCACAGCAGCGTCAGGGCCAGCAGTGCTTCCTTCCACCAGGCCGGCACGGTCCCGTCGGGCAGGAGGATCAGGAGACCGTTGAACGGGGTGAGGGCCGCGGTCAGCAGCAGTCCGCGCTGAGGTCGTCGCCACACGACACACAGTGCCGCGGCCAGCAGCGCGACGGTCAGTACCGTTCCCGCGGCACTCATGTCGCGTCCCGGGGCCGGTGCCGTCCCGGTGCCATGTGTGAGAGGATTGCCCGGTAAGACGGCGTCGACGGCCGATTCGGCCGCCTCAGGGAGGAAGTGACATGCGACCCAGTGTGTCGGTGTGCATCCCGGTCCTGAACGGTTCCCGGACCATCGGCGCCACAATCGAATCGGTCCTCGCGCAGACGTGGACGGACTTCGAACTCGTGGTCGCCGACAACGCCAGCGAGGACGACACCGTCGCCCTGGTCCGGGCGTTCGGCGACCCCCGCATCCGGGTGGTGGCACACACCGAGCGAATGCCCATGGGCGCCAACTGGAATCGTGCAGTGCGCGATTCCGCGACCGACCTCGTCAAGGTGGTCTGCAGCGACGACACGCTCGGCCCGGAGTGCCTGGCGGTCCAGGTGCCGCTGATGGCCGATCCGGACCTGGCGCTGGTGGCCTCGCACTTCGACCTCATCGACGACGACGGGGTGCTGCTGCGAAGCGGTCTCGGGCTGGCCGACCTCGAGGGTCGCGTGTCGTCGGCCGATGCGATGCGTGCCTTCGTCCACCGCATGCCCGACGAGTGCTTCCCGTCGGCGGCTGCCCTGTTCCGGCGCGAACATTTCGATCGCACAACGGGTTTCCGTGACGACTTCGGATACACCCTGGACATCGACCTGTGGCTGCAACTCGTCGCGTTCGGTGACTTCCTCGGCCTCGACGGGTGCCTGGCCGCCAATCGCGCGTCGACGTTCAACGTCTCCAGCACCACCTCGACCCTCGAGAAGGTGCGTGACGTGATGGCCTTCAACCGCTGGGCCGACGCCCACTATCGCAGCCCCGCGGGGTCGTTGCGCCGCAGGGACCGGGTGGCCGGGGACCTCCGCGCGATGTCGTCGATCGCGCACCGCGCGTACAAGCGGGCGACCGGGGCGTGAGCCTGCCACCTCAGACCGACCCCAGCGCGACCTGGTCGAGGTAGATGTCGACGTAGTCGTCGGTCATCCGGCGGACCGTGTACCGCTCGAGTCCGGCATCGGCGTGGGCCACCAACTCGGCACGCGCGGAATCGGAGTCGAGAAGGTGACGGATGGCCTTCTCGAGGCCGGCGGCATCGTCGGCCGGCACCAGCAGGCCCGACTCGCCGTGGTCGAGGGCCTCCGGGATGCCGTCGACGTCGGTGCCGATCACCGGTGTCCCGGTCTCCTTGGCCTCCAACAGGACAAGCGGGAACGGGTCGCGCCGGGACGGGAGGACCAGCATGGTGGCGGCCTTCAGGTATTTGGTGGGCTCACGGTCGAGCCCGGGGAAGTGGATTCGGTCACCGTGCCGCGCCCGCCGGGCCCGGGCGACGAGCTCGGGCCAGTCGTGGTTGCCGACGAACCACAGGGATACGTCCGGGTACTCGTCGGCGAGGCCCTCGAAGGCGGCGACGAGCAGGTCGGGTCCCTTGCGGTGCGAGACCGCTCCGAGAGCCAGGATCATCCGCCCGTCGACCTCCACCGGGTCGATTTCCGACACCGGGCGCCGCCGCGGTGAGCCGAGGACGCCATTGTGTACCACCCGGCGCCGGCGGGCCGGTATGTGTCGGGTGGCCATCGCATCGTCGACGGCCGCACTGACACTCACGGTCATGTCCGCGGCACCCATCAGCGCGGCACCACGCTGGTACTCGTTGTGGACGGTGGTGATCAGCCGGGGACGCGGGGCGCCCCCGCGGGTGCGCAGCTTCGACCAGAAGGCCAGGGCCGCCGGGGTCAGGGTGTGCGAGTGCACGATGTCGGGGTGGGTCCCGTCGAGGATCCGGTCGAGCTCCACGCGTGTGTGGCGCAGCCTGCGGGGGTGCGACGACATCTCGACCGTGTGGTGGACGACGCCGAAACGTTCGACCAGGGAGACGAATTCGCCACCGCGGGAGACGACGTGGACCTCGTGGCCATCGGCGGCCTGGGTGCAGGCGAGATCGACGGCGACGTTGACGATCCCGTTGCCGGTGTCGACGAGCTCGTTGACGAGGTGTGTGATTCTCATGGCCGCTGTGGCCCCTTCGACGGGTCGACCCAGATCGACGACGAATCCGGGTGCTCCCCGTGATCGTGGCCGTTGAGCACGGGGACCAGGGGGAGGTCGGGGGCGGGAGGTTCGGTGTCGTCGTCCCGGGTGGGCCCGATTTCGGATGCCACGGTCTCGGGTGTCGCGGTCTCGGGTGTCGTGACGGGCACGGGTGTCGGGGCGGTCTGGGTCGGGGCCGGTGTCACGATTGGGGCCGGTGTCACGGTCGGGGTCACGGCGACCGGCTGCGGGACGTCGACCTCGGCGTCGACCTCGGCGTCGACCTCGGCGTCGTCGAACGGGATGCGCGGCAACTGGATCGTCTCGCCGTCGTACCAGTGGAGCAGATCGGCGGTCGCCCGATGGGCGATCGGCGCAGCGGGGGATCCGGTGTGTGCCGTCGTCTCGGCCGGCCGGTCGGTGGCGTGGTGATCGGACTCGGGGGTGTCGGCGGCCGGTGCGATCAGGGCCACCCGGCAGGGCAGACCCAACTCGTCGGCGGCGGCCATGGCGGCACGCAACTGGGGCCGGACGGCCTCGTCGCGGATCGCGACCACGACGACCAGCTCCACCGACTCATCGAGGGCGGTGGGCCATTGCGGGTCGAGCGGTGCCACCGACCACGTGCCGAACTCCTTCTCGAGGTCGGTGGCGATGATGGGCGCAGCCTGGGGCGACAGCAGGAACAGCGGCCGGCGGAACGGGCCGATCCGCGTGAGGATCGCGCGTGTGACCGGCGGCAGGGACTCGCCGGATGCGGTGTCCAGCGGAACGCCGGCCCCGGCGGTGAGGCGCGCGGCGTCGCCGGGACGCAGGCGCCTGCCGTACCGACCCCGGATGAAGGCGAGGATCTCGGCGGAGACGATCAGGGCCACCAGGCCCACAAAGACCGCGAGCATCGGCGACTGCGGTGAGATCTGCTGGGCGTCGTGCGGGTCGGGCACCGACAACGCGGACAGTCCGTTGACGCCACCGGCCAGGATGCGGTTGATCTCACCCTGGATGTCCTTGAGCCGCAACACCAGGGCCCCACGGAGTGGATCGTTGCGGCCCATCTTGTCGATGCGATCCTCGAGGTCGGCCTGCTGTTTGCTCTGGGCCTCGATCGCACGGTCGAGTTCCCCGGCCCGCTGGCGTCGCGAGATGCTGTCGAGGGAGGAGATGGTCTGCTGGGTCAACCGGACCGCTTCTTCGCGGGTCGGGGCGACACCGGTCACGTCGAGCAGCAGGGGCGACTTGGTCTCGGAGACGGTGATGGCGCCGGCCACCTCGTCCGCGGTCCACGGGGCGCCGAGAGCCGTCGCGATGGCCTCGTACAGCTCCGACGACGAGGCGAGAGCGATGTAGGGTGCCGAGTTCTGGTAGAGGTACGAGTCGCCGGAGACGATCGGGATCTGGGCGTCGATCTGGGCGGTGGACGTGATCTGGTAGCGCTCCGGCTCGCTCTGTGTGATCGCCAGGGTCGTGCCGCCGGCGATCAGGGCGATCAGGAGTGCGATCGGCAGCACCAGGACGATCTGGCGCAGATGCCCGATGAGATCGGGGCCGGATCGCCGCTCCGGCACGGGGATGTCGGGGCCGGAACCGGAACCGGGGCCGGGGCGCGAAGCCCGCCCGGGGCGTGAGTGGGAACCCATGCTCAACCTCGATGGTCGGGGTCGGGGAGTGCCGATGGAGCGTCGGCCACCGCGGGGAGGCCGGTCCAGTCGGAGATCTCGGTGAGGAATCGCTCCTTGGAGAAGCGTGTCGCGTCGGCGCGGACGACGTCGCGATCGCATCGGCGGGCGATCTCGAGTGCTGCGACGGCTGCGCCGGTGGTGGCCGCGTCGGGATCGATCAGCGCCCCGGTGAGTCCGAGGGTGACGATCTCGGTGGAACCGCCCACATCTGCCGCGATCACCGGCGTACCGAGGGCCATGGCCTCGACGGTGGAGATGCCGAAGTCCTCGGTGCCGAGGAAGACGAACGCGGTGGCACGGGCGTGCAGGGTGTACATCAGGGGATCGCTGACGCGGCCGAGGAAGGTCACATCGGCGTCCAGCTCTGCGGCCAGCGCTTCGAGTTCCGGCTGCAGCGGGCCGCTGCCGGCGAGGACCAGGGGCATGCCGACACGATGAGCGAGGCGGATCGCGAGGTCGAAACGCTTGTAGCCGATCATGCGTCCGACGCAGAACAGGTACTCGCCGGGCAGGGCGTGCACAGTGGCGGCCTCGGTGGCGTCGAGTTCGGCGGTCCAGTCGGTGGTGGTGATGCGTCGGACGTCGACCGGCGGATGGATGACGACCGGGTCGTCGTCCCAGCTGCGTCGGATCCGTTCGGCGACATAGGCGCTGTTGGCGGCCACCGTGCGCGGACCCCGGGCGCCCCAGCGATCGACGGCACGCAGGACCGGGAGCCCGAGTCCACCGAGTTGCTGTGCCCCGCGCGGGTCCAGCTGGGGTTCCCAGATGTAGCGCGCCGGGGTGTGCACATAGATGAAGGACCGGAGTTCGGGCTGGGCACGGAAGAACCGGGCATGGTGGGCGAAGAGATGCGAGCTGATCAGTGCGAAGTCGTAGGAGCCCGGAACCCATTGCCACAGCAGGGGCTGGAAGGGGATCGACAACGCCTTGGTGCGGCGCAGCGGGGTCCGCGACAGCGGGCTCTGGCGGATTCGCGCTCCGGGGAATCGATTCGGTGCATCGTTCCACAGACAGACGATGTCGGCACGTGGGAGGAGTTCCCGGAATGCCTGGACGACCGTCTCAGAGCCGCCGGTCTCCTCGATCCACTCATGGACGATCACGGAGGCGTTGCTACTCAACAGGACTCAGCTTCCTCGGTCGGTGATGGCGGCCCCCCCGACAATGTGTTCCGAACCCGACAGCACCAAGTCGTACGTACCACTGTCATGGGCCGGATCACCGGCCGTCTTCCGACGACTTCTCGATCTTACATGCCTTCTTGCCTGTGTCGACCAGGGTGGTTTCGGTCACATCGGTGGGAAGTGGGGTGACACTCTATGATTGGCGGTCGGTATGTGTGAGGCGCCGACTGCCGTCGTCGCGAACAGGCGGGTGTGATGAGACCGGACGCAGATCTGACCTTCGGCGCGTTGGCGATGCACAGCGGTGGGACCGGTGTGAGTACCTATGCGCGGGAGGCCATGCGGGCGATCGCACAGATCGTGCCAGACCATGTCTCGATGTCGGCGGTCGTGCAGGGTGCGGCGTCGAGCGAGGTGCCGTCGGCCGTGTCCGTCGTGCAGACCCTTGCGAGCAGGGGAATCGTCCGGATGGTGCAGGGCAAACGGCCTCGGGGACGGGGTGGACTGTTCCATGCGCTCGACGTCGACCTGCCGCTCGCCGGGCCGTCGGCCACCGTCGCCACCGTGCACGACCTGTCCGTGGTGGACGTGCCGTGGGCGCACTCTGCGGTGCGCGCACGCGGTGAACAACTCCTGCTGCGCGACAGCCTGCGGCGGGCCGACGCGCTGATCGCGGTGTCGGAGTTCACCGCTGCGCGGATCTGGGAGGTGTACCGGCGGGAAGCCACGGTCACCGAGCTCGCCCCGGGACCGTGGGCGCGGCCGGCATCGCAGGCAGACATCGATCGGGTGCGCGCGACCTACGACCTGCCCGAGCGGTTCATCCTGCAGGTCGGCACCATCGAGCCACGCAAACGTCCGCACCTCGTCGCCGAGGCCGCGCGGGCGCTCGACATCCCGCTGGTCCTGGCCGGACAGGGATCGGACGGACCGCACGCCCCTCGCACGGCGATCGGTCTCGGCTATGCCGATCTCGCCGACCTCCCCGCGCTGTACGGCGCGGCCACCGTAGTGACCTATGCGTCGGTGTACGAGGGTTTCTCGTTGCCGCCGGTGGAGGCGATGGCCTGCGGGGCCACCGTCGTGGCGAGTGCCGTCGGTGCGCTTCCCGACGTGGTCGGCGACGGGGCGGTGCTGGTGTCCGGGACGCGGCTGACCGACTGGACGCGGGTCCTGCGTGGCCTGATCGACGACGCCGACGCACGCGCCGAGCTCGGCGGGGCGGCGATCCGCGCGGCCGGGGCGCTGACGTGGTCGGCGCTCGCCGAGCGGACGGTCGCGGTCTACCGGTCGGCGGGGCTCGCGGCGTGATCAGGTCACGACGCGTGTCGCCGTCGGTGACGGCGGTGCGCGGGTCGGCGCCGGGCACCGGGACGGAAACGGCTGCGCAGACGGGGTCCGACACCCCGGGGTCGGGTACCGCCGACGACTCGCGCCGCGCGATCGGCAACACCGCCGTCATGCTCGGCAGCCGAGTGGCGATCGCCGTGATGGGCTGGGCCGGCACGGTGGTCATGGCGCGTGTCCTCTCCCCGGACGACTGGGGCAAGTTCTCCTTCGTCTTCGGTGTGCTCGGCATGATGTCGATCGTCACCGATCTGGGCGTCGGCCGCGTCGTCCTGGCCCGGCTCGTCGGTGACGACCACGCCGAGATCCGGTCGGTGGCCGCATCGTTCATCGCGCTCCGCACCACTCTCGGACTCATCGGTTACGTCGTCGCCGTCGGGTTCGTGGCGCTCTCCGGTTATCCCTCCGACGTCGTGCTCGCCACGGTGATCGCCGGGTTGGTGGTGGTGCTCGCGACCCCGAGTCACGCGCTGACGGTGTTGTTCCAGAGCCGTCTGCGACTGGGATACGTGGCCGCCGGGGAGATGCTGGCGCAGTCGGTTCAGCTCGCCCTGACCGTCGTGATCGCCCTGACCCAACCGCTGCTGTTGCTGCTGGTGGTGCCGGCGGTGGTCAACGAACTCGTGTCCCTCGTCGTCAAGATCCGGGGACTGCGGCGAGGGCTGACCGGGCCGCGTCCGGGCGGGCGACCCGAGGTGTGGCGCTGGAAGGAGATGCTGCTCGAGGCGGTGCCGCTGAGCATCGGATTCGCGTTCATCGAGGTGACCTCCAAGGTCGACGTGCTCATGCTGGGTCGGCTCGACGACTTCGACGCGGTGGGCCTGTACTCGATCGGATTCAAGTTCTCCGACTTCGTCCTCGTCGCCGCGGCTGCGGTGATCACCCCGTTCACGACGCTGCTGGTGACCGCATGGCCCGGTGACACCGAGGGCTTTCGGCGGGCCACCCGGCAGTCGGTGTCGATCGTGATGGTCCTGTGTGCGGGGGGTCTCGCCGCTCTGTGGCCGGTCACCCGGCCGTTGCTCGAACTGCTCTACGGTGAACGATTCGGTGCGGCGAGCACGTCCACCCAGTTGCTGGTCGCGGCGGGGGTGATGGGCGCGCTGAGCCAGCTCGGCCTGATGGTGCTGGTGGCAGCCGGTCGCCACCGCGTGTATCCGTGGGTGGCGCTGGTGGCCTTGACGATTAACGTGCTCGGCAACCTCTGGCTGATCCCGCGTCACTCCTACGAGGGAGCCGCGTGGGCGATGCTGATCAGCCAGCTGTTCATGCTCCTCGCCGTCGCCGTGGTGGTGCGGATGTCGATTCCGGTTCCGCGGCTGATCCCGGTGACCACGATCGTCGGATCGGTGGCGGTGGCCGCTCTGGTGATCGTGGCCCTGATGGCGGTACCCGGCCTGCGGAGCGTGCCATGGCCGGTCGCGGCCGTCCTGGGTGGTGTCGTCACCGTTGCGGTGATCGTGTCGTCCGGGTGGGCACCCGGCGTCAGCGCCCGCAGCCTGTGGCGGTGGATGACGTCGCGGCGATCCGGGCAGGGGGTGGCGTGAGCACCTCCCGGACGCCCCCGGCGCGCCGGCGGATCGTGTTCGTCGCCCACACCGGGATGATGTCCGGGGCCGAGGCGGTGATGCTGCACCTGACCCGTCTGGCGCTCGCCGACGGGCACCCGGTCGCCGTGGCGTGCCCGGCCGGCCCGCTCGTCGAGGCATTGCCGCCCGGCGTGCGCCACGTCGAGCTGCCCGCCCTCGGACTCGACGGCGGCGGACGCGTGGCCCGTGTCCGAGGCCTGGCGCGCCTGGGGATTCGCTGGATACGGGCGGGACGGACACTGCGGACGGTCTGTCGCGACGACTCCGACGTGGTGGTCAACTCGCTCTTCGCGTTGCCCGCGGTGCGGCTGTCCCGTCTGCCCGGCGGTTGCTCATGGCTGGTGCACGACACCGTGGTCGACGCCAAACGCATGGCGGTGGCCCGCCTGGGTGCGCCGGCGGTCCGGGTCGCGGTCGCGGTGTCGGAGGAGACCGCCAAGCCGCTGCGGCATCTCGGTTTCCGTGTCGTCGTCCGCTACAACGGTGTGCCGGTGGTGTCCGGCGACCGCGATGTCGCCGACGGCCGGCCGGTGGTGGGTGTCCTCGCGAAGCTCACACCGTGGAAAGGGCATCGGGTGCTGCTCGAGGCGATGACCCGGTTGCCCGACGTCGATCTGGAGATCGCCGGGGACTGGTTCCCCGGCGACGCGGCCTACGTCGCCGAGCTCCACACGATCGCGGCGGCACCCGAACTGGCCGGTCGGGTGCGCTTTCTCGGACGTGCCGAGCCCGGGGAGTGCCTGCGTCGGTGGACGGCGCTGATCTCGCCGAGCGTCGCGCCGGAGGCGGGACCGTTGGGTGTGCTGGAGGCGATGAGCGCCGGGTGTCCGGTGATCGGTACCGCGCTCGGCGGCACCGCCGAGTACCTGGCCGACGGGGCCGGGTTGCTGGTACCGCCGGAGGACCCGGCCGCGATCGCCGAGTCGATCGCCACGGTGGTCGCGGATTCGTCGTTGCGGCACCAGCTGTCCGAACGCGGTCGGAAACGGGTACGGGAGTGCCACGACCTTCGTCGTACGGGGCCGGAGATGCTGCAGGCGCTGACCCGGCCGTCTCCCCGGTGATGTGGCCCGGTGACGTGCCCCGATGACGGGTCCTGCCGGCGCCTACCCCGCGGGGTGCGGTCTCAGCTCCGGAACAACGGTGCCGTGCTGCGGTCGGCGACGGTGGGGCCGGCGGGGATGCTCTCGGTCACCGTGAACCGCCACCACATCGGATTCTCGACCACCGTGACCGTCCGGTTCCGCCCGTCGGCCTTCGCCTGGTAGACGCACCGGTCGGCGGTGCCGACGAGCTGATCCACCAGTTCCGGGGTGGACAGTGCCGTCTGCTCCCGGGTGGGGACCACGCGGACGCAGGCCGCGCCGACGCTGATCGTCACCGGCGTCGACTCGGCGACGGCGGCGCGCAGGAGTTCGGCGGCCGCCTCGAGATCCTCGTACCTGCCGAGCGTGCAGAAGATCAGGAACTCCTCGCCACCGAAGCGCGAGATCGCAGCGCCCGGGGGAGCGGCGCGACGCAAGACCTCCGCGGTCTGCAGCAGCGTCCGGTCGCCGACCACGTGACCGTGAATGTCGTTGACCGCCTTGAATCTGTCGATGTCGATGAGGAGCAGTCCGACGAGTCCCTGCGTCGTGTGGATGCCGCCGAGCATCTCGCCGACCTGCGCGAGCAGACCACGCCGGTTCAGGATTCCGGTGAGGGGATCGAGCCCGCTGATGCGCGTCTGTTGCTCCAGCGAGCGGATGAGGGACCTGCGGAGTGCGGAGACCAGGAACAGCGGGACGATGATGAGGCCGATCATGCAACCGGCGCTGATCATGAACCCGGCCGGTGAATCGCTGAGCGCCGCGATGACCAGGAGCGACCCGGCGGTCGCGAAGCCGGCGAGCTGAACGGTCAGCGCCCGGACCGGCGACATCGCCCCGATCGTCGGGATCACCGCACACAGCAGCACCACCGCCTCGCTGGCCCGTGGATCGGCGACGACCACTGCCGTACTGAGGATTCCGGTGATCCCCGCCATGCCCAGGATCGCGAACTCGGTGTCGGTCAGCCGTCGCCGGACCGCGGCGTAGACAAAGATCGAGGTGATGGACACCCAGACCACGACGATCACCGGCCAGGCGCCTTGGCGGACGATGTGTGGGGCCAACACCCACACGCCGGGCAGCGGGAGCACTCCGCCGGTGCTCAGCAGCACCGCCATCGAACGGGCGTCGTAGGCGGACAACGCGTTACGGATTCTGGTCACGTCACCATTCCTGATGGTGTGGGCACCTGGCGCGGGCGCCCCGCCGCCGCCAGTGGATGTCTGGTCAGCGATTTGTGTCATCAAAATCGCTGATGTCGAATTCTAAACCAGAAATCGGTCCTGTGCTGTATGGCCTGGGTCACACTACAAATGTCATTGGTGAGCGGGTGATGAATTCGTGTCGTGCGTGGCTCATATTTGTCCATGATTCGACTTGGTGTTCGGGGCGGAACTGGGCATAGTGAACTGCGCGACGTCGTGCGTTGTTCATTCCACTGTGGAGCCCCAAAGGCGGTTTGTTTCTTTGCGTGTAAGAGTCGGCGATAAACACATCGGGGGTTTTCAATGTAGAACAGTGTGGGTCGAATGATCCAATTGATGGGGCACCCGAAGGACGGCCGACGAGATGACGATGCGTGCGAGGACGGGCCGACGATCACCGGGATGGTCGCGGAGCCCGGTGGCGATGGCTGAGCGCGGGGCGCCGACGAGATGGTGGCGTCTGGCCGTCTCGCGCAGCCGGACCGATCCGACCCTGATCACCCTCGACTTCGGGCTTCTGCTCCTGATCGCCGTCGTCACGAGCGCCGACCGTGGGCGGGTCACCCTGACGTTGAGCGTGCTCGGCGTGGTGCTCACCGTGTGGATCCTGGCCGCTGCCGGTCTGTACCGGCCGCGGATCACCGTCTCGGCGCTCGACGACCTGCCACGACTGGGCGCATGGTCGATCATCGTCTCGGGTGTGTTCTTCGCGCTGGTGCGGTCGGGTGTCAGCTTCACGCGGGCCACCCAGTACGCGCTGTTCGTCTTCGTGGCGCTGTTCTGTGTGCGTGTCGTCTACTACGCGCTGTTGCGGCGGCGTCGCCGCAACGTCCGGCACCGGCGTCGGCTCGCGGTGATCGGTGACGGGGTGGTGGCCGCCGAGCTCGTCCGCAGCGCGCGGTCGTTTCCCGGCCTCGGGCTCGAGGTGGCCTGCATCGTCAGCGACGACCCGATGCCGTTGCTGTACGACACGGGTGTGCCGATCGAGTCGGGGCCGGGCGACATCGCCGATCTGGTGTCGCGCCTGGGCGTCGACACCCTCGTCGTGGCCTTCAGCAGTACCCCGGACTCGGCGCTGGTCCAGCCACTTCGGGGCTGCGACGAGCTGGACTGCGAGATCTATCTGGTGCCCAGGCTCTTCGAGTTCACCCGACTCACCCCGGGAATGGACCGGATCCACACGATCCCGCTGGTGCACATCCGCCGTGACGCACTGCGCACCTGGCACTGGCAGTCCAAGCGGGCCTTCGACCTGGTGATGGTGACCCTCGCCCTGATCCTGGTGGCACCCCTGATGGCGATCATCGCGACCGCCGTCCGGCTGGACTGCGGTGACGCGCCGGTGATCTTCCGGCAGCAGCGCATCGGACGCAACGGGGTGCTGTTCGACGTCCTCAAGTTCCGGTCGATGCGCCCGGTGCCCGCGACCCGCTCCGATGTGGAGTGGCAGCCGGCCGACGTCGATCGGATCAGCCGGCTCGGTGCGTTCCTGCGCAAGACCTCACTCGACGAACTGCCGCAGCTGTGGAATGTCATGCGTGGTGAGATGTCGATCGTGGGACCGCGTCCGGAACGGCCGCATTTCGTCGAACAGTTCGTCGGCACCGTGCACGGGTACGTGGATCGGCACCGGGTTCCGGTGGGCCTGACCGGCTGGGCCGCGATCAACGGGTTGCGCGGCGACACGAGTATCAGTGACCGCGCCCTCTACGACAATTACTACATCGAGAATTGGAGCATCTGGCTCGACACCAAGATCATCGTCCGCACGGTGGGGTCGGTGGTGCGGGGCACGGGTCGTTGAGTGGTCGGGCGTTGGCGCTCCGATATCTACTGTGATCAGATTTACTCGTCCGAGCGCTTCCCGGTGTCATTGTCCTTTCGTCGAACCCGATCGAGCGCCCCGGCGGAAAATCCGACACTCCTGTGTTAGCGTTCGATACGTCGCGTTCACGAAATCGAATATATGCGTATGGAGCCATTCCCTGCGCGGACGGGAGAGCTTGAGTCGATGACCTGCCGCCTCTGTGGCTCGTCGGACCTGCGCAGCATTCTCGATCTGGGGGCCACGCCCCCGTGTGAACGCTTCTTGACCCTTGCCGGTCTCGACGAGGCCGAGCCGACCTTTCCCCTTCATCTCCGACTGTGTGAGCACTGTCTGCTGTTGCAGATCCCGGCGCTGATCACGCCGGAGGACACGTTCACCGAGTACGCATACTTCTCGTCGTACTCGGACTCATGGGTGGCCCACGCCCGCACCTTCGTCGACGACGCGAGGAGCCGGGTGGGGCTGGACGGCAGATCGTTCGTGGTGGAGGTCGCGAGCAACGACGGCTACCTGCTGACGCACGTCGTCGACGCCGGAATCGATTGCCTCGGAATCGAACCGTCGGTCAACGTCGGTGCCGCCGCCCGGGCAAAGGGCGTGCCCACCGAGACCGCGTTCCTCGACGAGGAACTCGCTGCCCGGGTCCGTACGGAGCACCGGCCCGCCGACCTCGTCGTCGCCAACAACGTCTATGCCCACATCCCGGACCTGCTCGGCTTCACCCGGTCGCTGCGTACCCTGGTGGCCGACGACGGGTGGGTCAGCATCGAGGTCCACCACGCGCTGAACCTGGTGACCCTGGGCCAGTTCGACACCATCTATCACGAGCATTTCCAGTACTACACGGTGCTCAGCGCGTCACGGGCGCTCGCGACCGCGGGGCTGATCGTCGTCGACGTCGAGATGCTCTCGACCCACGGTGGGTCCATCCGGCTGTGGGCCCGGCCCGAAGGTGTCGCCGGTGAGCCGGGAGATGGTGTCGCACAAGCGCTGTCGCTGGAGCGGGAGGCCGGGTTGCACGAGGTGTCGGGATACCTGGACCTGCAGGCGAAGGCCGAAGCCGTCCGCCAGGACCTGCTCCGGTACCTGCTCGACCGGCGCGCCGAGGGCAAGCGGGTGGTCGGCTACGGCGCACCCGGCAAGGGCAACACGCTGCTCAACTACTGCGGCATCCGGCCCGACCTGCTCGAGTACACCGTCGACCGCAACCCCTACAAACACCGACGATTCACCCCCGGGACCCGGATCCCGATCCACGACCCGGGGCGCATCGCCGAGGACCGGCCCGACGTGATCGTCGTCCTCCCATGGAATCTGGAGACCGAGATCACCGCGCAACTGGGATATGTGGGCGAGTGGGGTGCCGAACTGGTGTACCCGCTGCCGCAGGTGCGGACGGTGTCGGTGTCGCTCACGGCAACTGGAGGTCGATGACATGAAGGTCGTGTTGTTCTGTGGCGGCTACGGGATGCGGATGCGCAACAGCGGCGACGACGCGGTCCCGAAGCCGATGCAGATGGTGGGCTCGCGTCCGCTGATCTGGCATGTGATGCGCTATTACGCCCACTTCGGTCACACCGAGTTCATCCTGTGCCTGGGGTACGGGGCCAACCACATCAAGGACTATTTCCTCGACTACCGCGAGACCGCGTCGAACGACTTCGTGATGGCCGACGGGCGGGTGGAACTGCTCTCCTCCGACATCAGCGAGTGGTCGATCACCTTCGTGGACACCGGGATCGAGTCGGCGATCGGCGAGCGTCTGCGTCGCGTCCGGCAGTACCTCGGCGACGACGAGTACTTTCTGGCGAACTACGCCGACGTGCTCACCGATGCGCCGCTCAACGACATGATCGACGAGGTGAAGCGCAACGGGGCCGCGGCATCGATGATGTTGGTGCCCCCGCAGTCGTCGTTCCATTGCGTGGAGGCCACCGAGGACGGGGTGGTCACCGCGATCACCCCGGTGTCGGAGTTCCCGATCTGGGAGAACGGCGGGTTCTTCGTTCTCACCCCGGAGATCTGGGCGCACCTGCCGGAAGGCGGAGACCTCGTCGCGGACGTGTGCGGGGCCCTGACCGGGCAGGGGCGGTTGTACGCCTACCGGCACCTCGGTTTCTGGAAGCCGGCCGACACGTTCAAGGAACGCGCCGAGCTCGACGCCCGCTACCATCGAGGGGATCGGCCCTGGATGCTCTGGGAGACAGACGAATCGGGCTTCGGCGAGACGAGTTCCGGCGCGTTGCCCCGATGATCGGGCTGACCGCCGCGGGTGTCGACGAGGTGGCGCTGCTCGCCGCTCACTGCGACGACATCCCGATCGGGATGGGCGCCACCCTGCTGACCGCGGCCCGGGACAACCCGGGGCTGCGGGTACGCGCGCTGGTGCTCACCGGCGGGGGGACCGCGCGGGAGACCGAGGAACGCGTGGCGCTCGAGGCGTTCTGTCCCGGCGCGCAGGTCGAGGTGACCGTGCTCGACTTCCCCGACGGCCGGACCCCGGCCCGGTGGGATGCGGTGAAGGACGCGCTCGGCGCGTTCCGTCGCGGCGTCGATCCGCAGCTGGTGTTCGCCCCGCACCGTCACGACGCGCACCAGGACCATCGGCTGGTCGCCGAACTGGCGCCCACCGAGTTCCGCGACCACCTCATCCTGGGCTACGAGATCCTCAAGTGGGAGACCGACACTCCCACACCCACCGTCTTCCACCCGGTGACCGAGGACGTCGCGCGCGAGAAGGTCCGGCTGCTGCACGAGCACTATCCGTCGCAGGTGGCACACGACTGGTTCGACGAGGAGTCGTTCCTCGGCCTGTCCCGGCTGCGGGGCGTCCAGTGCCGCAATCGGCACGCCGAGGCCTTTGTGCTGGAGAAGGCAACCGTGAGATTCGGAGGACAATGACATGCGCGTGCTGGTGACCGGCCATCAGGGCTATCTGGGAACCGTGATGGTGCCGATGTTGCAGGCGACCGGCCACGAGGTGGTGGGTCTGGACAACGGATACTTCGCCGAGTGCGTGCTCGGTCCGGTACCCGACGATCCGCCGATCGTCGACGGTGATCTGCGTGACGTGACCGTCGAGCAGCTCACCGGGTTCGACGCGGTGATCCACCTGGCGGCCTTGTCCAACGATCCGCTGGGCGCCTTGGATCCCGAGATCACCTACGACATCAACCATCACGCGTCTGTGCGTCTGGCCCGGGTGGCCAAGGAGGCCGGAGTGGGTCGCTTCCTGTACGCCTCGACCTGCTCGGTGTACGGCGCCGCCGGCGACGGTCTGGTCGCCGAGGACGCCCCGCTGCACCCGCTGACCCCGTACGCGGTGAGCAAGGTCCGCGTCGAGGACGATGTGGCGGCCCTGGCGGATTCCGGCTTCGTGCCGGTGTTCCTGCGGAACGCGACGGCCTTCGGCTTCTCGCCCCGCCTCCGTGCGGACATCGTGCTGAACAATCTGGTGGGGCATGCGGTGCTCACCGGCGACGTGCGGGTGTTGTCCGACGGAACCCCATGGCGCCCTTTGGTTCACGCGCAGGATATCGCGCGCGCCTTCATCGTGTGTCTGACCGCGCCGGCCACCACGATCAGTGCTCGCGCCTACAACGTCGGGACCGAGGACAACAACCTGACCGTGGCCGAGATCGCGGAGTCGGTGGCGCAGACCGTGCCCGGCTCGGCCCTGGTGATCACCGGCGAGAGCGGCCCCGACCCACGGTCGTATCGCGTCGACTTCTCCCGTGCCAGAGATGAACTCGACTACACCGCGGTGTGGACCATCCCGGCGGGTGCCGAGGAACTGTACAAGGCCTACACGGCCTACGGCCTCACCGCTGACGCGTTCACGCACCGTTTCACCCGCCTGGCACGGCTGGAGGAATTGCGTGGTGCGGGCCGGCTCGACGCGACGATGCGGCGGATCACCGCAGGTGCGTGAGGAGTTCGCCCCAGCTACCCGCGGCGATGTCGCGCGGCGAGACCACGCCCACCGGCATCGGCCAGGCGATGGCGAGTTCGGGGTCGTCGTAGGCGACCCCGAGGTCTTCGGTGGGGTCGTGCGGCCGGTCGATCCGATAGCAGACATCGGCCTCGACGAGCGCCTGGAAACCGTGCAGGAAACCCGGCGGGATGTACAGGTGGTGGAAATCGGCGTCGTCGAGCCGGAATGCCTGCCGGCGACCGAACGTCGGGGAATCCGGACGGATGTCGACGAGGACGTCGTGGATCGCCCCGCGGGCACACCGCACCAGCTTGGCCTCTCCGCGTCCGGCACGGCCGTGCATGCCGCGGATCACCCCGGCCGCCGACCGCGACTGCGAGTCCTGGACGAAAGTTGCTGCCGTACCAGGCTTCCCGAGGTGGGCGTCGAAGATCCCGGCGTCGAAGGTACGGGTGAACAGTCCGCGGTCGTCCCGATGCGGTCGGGGGATCAGCAGCAGGACGTCGGTCAGCTCGGTGGTCTCGATACGCACGAGGTCATGGTCGCATGAGAACCTGCCGTGCGTGCGCGAGCACCGAACTCGAGACGGTCCTGGACCTCGGTCCGGTCCCGGCCGCCGACCATTTCCCGGGTGCCGCCGAGCCGGTGTCGCCGGCCGAGACCGCGCATCCCGCGAGCATGGTGCTCTGCGCGGTGTGCGGACTCGCCCAACTCGCCGACGACGACACGGTGACGCGGGAAGTGCGCGGGGTGGAGCCCCGGGCACTGGTGGACCAGGCGTTGGCGGCGGTGGCCGACGCCGCCGCGGCGGGTCTGCTGACCGGGGACACCGTCACCGAGTTCGGCAGTCCTCACGGGGGAACGTGGGTGCCGCATCTGACCGCCCGGGGATTCGGCGAGGTGGGCCACGATCATCCCGGTGGCGCCGACGTGGTGATCGACTCGCTGGGCATCATGCACGAGCCGGACCAGGCCGCTGCCTTCGCCCGGCGAGCCGCCGCCACCTCCGATGGTGGTGTGCTGTTGCTGCAATTCCATTCGCTCCACGCCATCGTGCGGCAAGGTCAGTGGAATGCGCTGCGGCACGGGCATTTCGCCTACTACTCGCTGCCCGTCGTGGTGCGCCTGCTGGCCGGGGTGGGGATGAGCGTGACCTCGGCGTGGGAGTACGACCTCTACGGCGGCACCGTGATGGTCGCCGCGGTCCACCGCGCACAGGCGCCCGACGACCGGGTGCGCGCCCTGCTCGACCGCGAGGCGGGCATCACCGATGCGCACACCGTCGCGCAGCTGCAGGCCGCCGTCGACACGCATGTCGATGGTCTCGCCACATGGCTTCGGGCCCAGCGAGATTCGGGGCGACGCGTGTATGCCTACGGCGCGGCGTCGCGAGCGGTCGCCGTGTTCAGCGCGGCCGGGGTGGACTCGCGGCTGCTGACCGCGGTGGCCGACGCCTCACCGGGTAAACAGGGGCGGCGGATGCCCGGCTGCGATGTCCCGATCGTCTCGCCGGACGAGCTCGTCGCCGCCGACCCGGACCGGGTGATTCTGATGGTGCCGGATCTGCTCGACGAGGTGCAGCGACGTCACCCGCAGCTCGACGGTCGCTGGCTGGCGGACGGTGTGCACGCCTACCGCACGCCGGCCGCCGACGCGAACACGGAAGGACGCGAGCATGTCTGATGGCCGGGTGTTCACCGAATCGAACCGTCTGCAGGCCGCCCTGCACCGCATGGTGCCCGGTGGTGCGCACACCTATGCGCGCGGCTCCGACCAGTATCCCGACGAGATGGCACCGATCCTGGTCCGCGGTTCCGGTGCACGGGTCTGGGATGCCGACGGCAACTCCTACGTCGAGTACGGCATCGGTCTGCGGTCGGTGACCCTCGGGCACGGGTATCGGCCGGTGGTGGACGCCGCGTATGCGGCGGCGTCGGCGGGGATGAACTTCTCCCGCCCGACGGTTCTGGAAGTGCAAGCAGCGCAGGACTTCCTGGAGCTCGTACCCGGCGCGGACATGGTGAAGTTCGCGAAGAACGGCTCGGATGTGACCACTGCTGCGGTCCGCCTGGCGCGTGCGGCGACCGGCCGTGACCGCGTGGCGATCTGTCATCATCCGTTCTTCTCGGTGGACGACTGGTTCATCGGCACCACCGACATGTCCGCGGGTATCCCCGGCAACGCCCACGAGCGCAATCCGCGGTTCTCCTACAACGACCTGGATTCGCTCGAGGGCGCCTTCGCCCGGCATCCCGGGGAGATCGCCGCAGTGATCCTCGAGGCCGCCACCGCCACCGCTGAACCCGCCCCGGGATTCCTGGAAGGTGTTCGGGCACTGTGTGATCGAACGGGAACGGTGCTGATCTTCGACGAGATGATCACCGGGTTCCGATGGTCGGAGCACGGTGCCCAGGGCATGTACGGCGTCACCCCCGACCTGTCGTGCTGGGGCAAGGCGATGGGTAACGGATTCCCGATCTCGGCGCTCGCCGGCAAGCGGGAGATCATGGAGCTCGGCGGCCTGAACACCGATGCCGAGAGGGTGTTCTTGCTGTCGACGACGCATGGGCCGGAGACCGGGTCGCTGGCCGCCTTCCGTGCCGTGGTCGGGGCATACCGGGACACCGACCCGGTCGGTGCGATGGAGGCGGCGGGCCGTCGGCTCGCCGACGGTGTGAACGCCGCGGCCGCGGCGGCCGGCGTCGCCGCTGCGGTATCGGTGATCGGACGGCCCTCGTGTCTGGTGTTCGTCACCAGGGACCCGTCCGGAGCACCATCGCAGGCCTACCGAACACTGTTCCTGCAGGAGATCATCGAGCGGGGGGTGCTGGGCCAGTCGTTCGTGACCTCGGCGGCGCACACCGACGACGACGTCGATGTGACGATCGAGGCGGTGTGCGGCGCGCTGTCGGTGTATCGTGATGCGCTCCAGGCGGGTTCGGTCGCCGGGTTCCTGCGCGGCCGGCCGGTCGCCCCGGCCCTACGACGTGTGGCGGCTCCCCGCCGGTTGTGACGGTGGTGTGCGCCGCCGACTGCGCGAGGCCGGTCCGGGCGCGTGGGACAGGCGCAGCACGATGCTCATGGCCTCGTCGGGACCGAGCGGCCACAGCGAGTGCAGTTGCTGCTGCAAGGCGATCAGCTCGAGGCCGTGTTTCGGTGACAGGCCACGCAGTTCGTCGTCGGTGAGCCCGTACAGGAAGGCCGGGGTCATCGGATGCACCGCCCAGCCCAGCGACTCGGCAGTGGTCCACACCGAGGCGACGGTCAGGCCGGCCCGCGCGTAGTCGGTGATGGATGTGCCGGCCTGCACCACTGCCAGCAATGCCGACGCCGTCGCGATCCGTCCGATGGCGTCACCGGTGAGTGCGGTACCCCCGTCCCAGTCGTCGAGCAACGCCATCACCTCCGGCCGGGCGAGGATATCGTGCAGCGCCGACATCGCCGGGGGCAGGGCCAGATCGGCGAGGTCGATGCCGGTCGGCTCGCCGTCGGAGACCAGCTCCGACATCATGTCCGCGTGCAGGCCCGGGGTGAGGAATCGGATCCGGTCACTGCGGCCCGCGATCTCCGCGAAGCGTGCGATGGCGGCCGGATCACGGACGAGGACGGCGCGCGTGTGCCCGGAGGCGGCGGCGTCGACGAGCGCGGCCGCCTCCTCATCGGGCATCGGTGTGCGGTCGCCGGGGGCACGGTTGGTATGGCGGGCCAGGATCGCGTCGAGCTCGCCGACCTGCGACGAGCCGGAGCCGAGGTCGAGCCGGACACGGAGATCGCCATCGGAGCCGGTGAAGGTCAGGGGTCCGCCACGCCCCCGTGCTGCGGCGGCCACCGCCATGTTGTGGGCGGCGGCGCCGACGGCGACGGCCGAGGCCCGGTGTGCCAGATCCAGCGTCGAGGTGAGAGTGGGGTCGAGGGCCACCGTGACCGCCGTCGGCGTGACCTCGAAGGTCCACGGTTGCTGATTGCCGGCCGACGGCGCTCGCCCGGCGGCGTGGACGATCAGGTCGAGATCGGACATCGTGGACGGGTCGGCCGACTCCGTCGGGATCGACGCGTGCGACCCCGTCGGGACCGACGCGGCCGACCCGGTCGGGCTGGGCAGGTCCGGCTCGACGGAGGCGAGCGGGTCGACGAGTGTGGTGAGCCACTCGTCGCGATCGAGGCGAGTGCGGCCGGAGGGGAGATGGCGGCCCTGCACCATCCACCGGACCGCCGCCGCGACGGTGGCACCCCCGAGGACCACGTCGCCGGCGAGCTGCGGCCACGCCGTGACGGTCTGGCCGATCTCGATGGCCGAGGCGGCCATCCGCGGGGTCACCCGGGATCCGTCGAGGATGGCGGCAGCGGTCGCCGTGCGTGCCGAGGCATCGAGTCCGGTGAACTGGGCGGTGGTGATGTCGCCCAGGATTCCATGGAATGGCGGGCGAGTGGGTTCGAGGTCGAACCGCTCCACGTCCAGCACCCCGCCGTCGCTGGTCTCCATGATCACGGGAATGCCCTGTGCGCGGCAGGTTTCCCGCACCAGGAGCTTCATGTCGAATGAGTCACACACCTCGATGACGAGATCGAGTCCGGCACAGAACTCGGCGATCGTGTCCTGGGTCACCCCGGCGGGATGGATCTCCACGTTCACGAACGGATCGATCTCGGCGATCCTGCGGGCGGCGACGACGGCCTTGTTCTCCCCGATGTCGACCAGCGATGCGGGCACGCGGTTGAGGTTGCTCAGTTCGAGGATGTCCGGGTCGGCGAGGCGGATCGTCCCGGCCAGCCCCTCCATGGCGAGTGTGTGGGCGATCACATGGCCGACGCTCAGTCCGACCACGCCGATGGCGAATTCGGCGGCACGATCCTGCTCGTCGGTGGTGAGTTTGTGCCGATTCCGGTCGGAACGAATCCGCCGGAAGGTGGCCGGCCCGAAGCACTTGATGAGGGCATTGCGCCAGGGGAGATGAACCCAGACGAGGTCGTCGGCAGTCGGCTCATCGACCGGTGGAATGAAGCCCGTTCGGTCGAATTCGGTGAGGTCAACGGTGGAATCGGCGCATTTGTCGACGATTTCCGCAGGGATCGAATCGAAGGGAAAGATCGTCGGCCTGATTGCCGATCGAGTGGATTCAGGCATGGGAGTGATTGTGCCAGAGCAGGATCGGTTCGGCGCGTCGCCGGTCACACCATCGCCTTGTCGACGGGTCGACGTCGCGGCGGGTACGCGATATCAAACTCGGTGTTCCGCCATTGTCATTGTCGGGCCGGGTGGCCGACAATGACGGTCGGCGCGGTCGACGGGGTCGAACAAAGGACAATGGTCGATCTCGTCGATCGGGTCGAGGCCGGGGCCGAATACGCTCGGCGTCGGTGACATCGTCTGTCGGACACGGTCGCCACGTCTCGGGATGCCGGGGCCCGAAGGCCGATCTCATCCCCTCCGCTCAGCACACTCAACATGAGGACACTACATGAACACCACTGTTTCGCTCGCGTCCACCCACCGCTTCCGTACCCTCCTGATGGCCGATTCACCGCTGTCGGTCGTGATCGGGACCCCGGACGGTGAGCCGGTGCTCTGGCATCGCTATCTGCAGGGTGCGCGCGATGCGTATACGCGGCACGGGTGTGCCGCGGCGCTCGACTACGAGCAGACGCGAGGCGGCGAGAGTACCGCGATCTTCTGCGCGGTACTCGATGCGCGAGGGCGCGTCGTCGGCGGGCTGCGCATCCAGGATCGGCTCGAGACGGCGGCGTCGTCGCATGCTCTGGTGGAGTGGAGCGGTCAGGATTCGCAGGTCGACCTGGTCAACGAGATCGAGGAACGCCTCGCCGACGGGATCGTCGAGGTGAAGAGCGCGTGGGTCGACGAACGCTCGGAACACGCCGCGGCGGTGGCGCCCCGGCTGTCGCGACTGGCGCTGGTGGTCATGCAGGTGTGTGGTGTGCGTTACATCATGGCGACCTCGGCCGAACATGTCCTGGCGCGGTGGGTGTCCGGCGGCGGCCGGGTGGCGCAGGCGGTGGCGCCGACGCCGTATCCGGACGAGCGCTACGTGACCCGGCTGATGTGGATCGACCGTACCACTCTGGCCTCCGACGCCCGGCCCGACATCTGGGAGCAGGTCCGGCGGGAGATGGCAGGGCTGCAGCACTATGACGAGGTGGCGCGGTCTGCGTGAAACCTGGTGTGCGGCGGAGCGTGCGCGATCACGCTCCGCCGCATCCCAGTGTCACGGCCTTGGCGAGTCCGCCGTACTGATAGGCGAACTGGTAGGACCAGTACTTGGGCGATGCGGGGTAGGACCGCGGGACGGCGCGCATGATGACGTTGCCGCCGAAGCACTGCCCGAAGATGTAGCGCGCACGGACCAGGTGATAACGCCAACTGATGACGATCACCGTGGTCCAGCCGCGTTGCCGGGCGAGTTGCTGCACCTTCATCGCCTCGCCGCGCGTCGTGGACGGATCGGGGGCGAAGCAGATCACCTCGATGGTGTCGGTGCCCGACGAGCAGACTCGCTGCATCAGACGACCGCTCGCCGCGGTGTTGTAGTGCTCGTTGAGATACGGGTTGGAGATCACGACGGTGTTCGCATAGCCCTCGCGCGCGAGTCGCAGACCGTAGTCCTCGCGGCCGTCGTGCTCCCCGCCCAGCACCACGATCGCGTCGGCGTGGCGTAGCGGATCGGAGTGGTCACGATAGAAGAGCTGGAAGCCGAGGCCGTAGAACGCGCCGGTCACCACCAGCACCGTCACCACGACGATCAGTGCGGCCCGCCGCCGGCGGGTCGTCGACGGACCGGGCATGTCAGTAGTAGTAGGGGTAGGCGTCCCAGTCGGGATCGCGCTTCTGCAGGAAGGCGTCGCGGCCCTCGACGGCCTCGTCGGTCATGTACGCCAGACGGGTGGCCTCTCCGGCGAACACCTGCTGCCCCATCAGACCGTCGTCGGTGAGGTTGAACGCGAACTTCAACATCCGTTGTGCGGTAGGTGATTTGCCGTTGATCTTGCGTGCCCACTCGATGGCGGTGCGCTCCAGCTCGGCATGGTCGGCGACCCGGTTCACCGCACCCATCCGGTGCATCGTCTCGGCATCGTAGGCCTCGCCGAGGAAGAAGATCTCGCGGGCGAACTTCTGGCCGACCTGCTTGGCGAGGTAGGCGCTGCCATAGCCGGCGTCGAAGGAACCCACATCGGCGTCGGTCTGCTTGAAGCGTGCGTGCTGACGGGAGGCGAGGGTGAGGTCGCAGACCACGTGCAGCGAATGTCCGCCACCGGCGGCCCAGCCGTTGACCACCGCGATGACCACCTTGGGCATGGTCCGGATCAGGCGCTGCACCTCCAGGATGTGCAGGCGGCCGCCCTCGGCCTTCGCACGGGCCTCGTCCACGCCGCCGGCGTCGGCGGCGGTCACATCCGAGTCGTGGGAGGTGGCGTACTGATAGCCCGAACGCCCGCGGATCCGCTGGTCGCCGCCGCTGCAGAAGGCCCAGCCGCCGTCCTTGGGGCTCGGGCCGTTGCCGGTCAGCAGGATGGTGCCGATGTCGGGGGAGCGGCGTGCGTGATCGAGCGTGCGGTACAGCTCGTCGACGGTGTGCGGCCGGAAGGCGTTGCGGACCTCGGGACGGTCGAAGGCGATGCGCACGATGCCGTTGGTGCGGCCCTCGCCGACGTGGCGGTGGTAGGTGATGTCGGTGAGGTCTGCGAACCCGGGAACCGGGGCCCATAGGGAGGGGTCGAACGGCTGCTCAGTCGCTGCGGAACTCATGGGTGAGAGCCTAGTCGGGCGGGCCGGTTGTATCCGCCGACGCATGGGGGAGGGTGGTCCCGCCCGGGGGATCAGGCGGCGCTGTGAGACCCGGCGACCTCGACGAGGTGGTCGACCGGATACCGGCGACCGTGCCGATCGACGCCCGCTGGTACGCCGACGCCGCCGACGCGCTCGAACGCCAGATCCGCCACCGGGATCGGGACCATCCGGCCGTCACGTGTACGACATCTGTGGCACATCGACGGCCCGAGTGCGCCCGGGCAGCCCCGGAGTCCGCGAAATCTGCAGAAAGGCGAATACAGTGTCGAAAGCGGAATCGAATCTGTACCTGCCTTTCCTGTCGGGACCCGCCCGACCGCGGGGCAGGAGGTGAGAAGGCACGCATGTTCACGAATCCGAGAAATTCGCCGGCCGTGGGAGTCACCCGGCACGACGTCCACGCCGTGGATCTGGGGAGTCACATCCTCACCACAGCGACTCCACGATCAGACCCGCACCTCTGGATCGACTACCTCGCGGGGGCCATGGACGCCTATCGACGACACGACTGCGCGGCGGCGCTGGACCTCGACGACGTGGTCACCGGCACCACCACGTCGATCTTCGTCACCGTGCACGACGATGTGGGCAGACTCTGCGGTGGCCTGCGTATCCAGCCGAGGTTGACCGCCGCGGCGCAGAGTCACGCGGTCGAGGAATGGTCGGGACAGCCCGGGCAGGTGCAGCTGGTCAACGCCATCGAACGGCGACTCGACGAGGGGATCGTCGAGGTGAAGACGGCCTGGGTGGACGAGCGGTCGCCGATGGCACCGATCGTGGTGGCCCAACTGTCCCGCCTCGGGCTGCCGATCCTGCAGATGTGCGACGTCCGGTACATGATGGCGACGGCCGCAGACCACGTGTTGCGCCGATGGGCGTCGGGGGGTGGCGTGGTGGACGTGACGGTCCCCGCGACACCGTTCCCGGACGAGCGATACCGCACCCAGCTGATGTGGTGGGATCGCACCTCCATCGGGTCCTCCACATCCGCGGAGGTCTGGGAACGGATGCAGGACGAGGCGGCGCTCATCTGCGGTCGAGACCGTCGGCCCTGATCGGTGCTTCCCGATCACGCCGCGCCGTCGGGGGACGCGGTGAGTCGGGCCACCATCGCCATCAGATCCTCCGTGCTCAGCTCGTTCCACGCCCCGTCGAGCGTGGTCTCCCCGGACAGGAGCAGGCCCTCGACGTCGAGCTGATACCGCCCGGATTCGACCGGGCGTCCGCACACGATGTTCCGTGCCGCCGCGGCGGCCATCGCCCCGGCCATCGACGCCGTCGAACCCAGCTGCGGCCACGAACTGAGACCTCGTCCGATCTGACTGGCGGAGAATGCCATTCGTCGTGTGACCACATCGCCGACGATCGCGGTGGCCATCCGCAACCGCTCCGCCGGATCGGAGGCGTCGGTGGGCGAGAAGTGCTCACCCCGGCCGTGGAAGATGGGGTAGGAGCGATCGAGATCGAACCGTTCGACGTCGAGGATGACGTTGTCGCCCATGTCGGTCGCGCTGACCACCGGGATACCCGCCGCCCGGCACCGGCGGCGGAGGTCGATCTTCATCGCGACGTCGTCGATCTCCTCGATGAGGACCGACACCTGCCTTCCGTCGGGATACCCCAGGAAGTCGTCGGCGACGGCGGGGGAGTATCCGTCCGGGAACGTGTCGATGTGGGTGTAGGGGTCCAGTTCGAGGATGCGGCGGGCGGCCAGCTCCACCTTGGTCATCCCCACATCGCACGCCGATCCGACCAGCCGGTTGAGATTGGTGAGCGACAGGCCGTCGGAGTCGGCGATGCCGAAGTGGCGGGCGCCGGTGAGTGCGCTCGCGACGACGGCCGCCGTACCCACACTGAGACCGGCCACGGCGATCCTCGCGTCCCGCCATCGGTCCTGCTCGGTCGAGGTGATCAGGAAACGGTTGCGTGCGGTCTTGAGCCGGTAGTAGGTCCCCGGATCGGGAACCCGTGCCACCGTGGCACGCCACGGGAAGACGACGTAGCGGCTGTGCTGTTCGACGGCGTCGGGGTCGGTGACGTCGAACGACACCGGTCGCGGCAACCCGGGCTCCACATGATCGAGCCGGTCGAGTTGTCCGAGTTCGGCGGCGGCACTCGCCCACGTGTCGACGAACCTGTACGCCCCGGAGCCGCGCAGGTGATCGATGCGGTCGCGATCGCGGTGGGGATGCAGGATCTCGACGATCGCCGCGGTCTGGGTCGACCCGGCTGCCGCGCCCCGACCGGGCGCCGAGACGGTCGGAGCGGTGCGGCCCCCGGGCGGTACGACGGGCCGCTTGCGCGCCTGCGTGTCGGCGGAGATGCCGGGTGCCGGGCCGGCGTCATCGGCGTGCCGATCCCACAGCAGCGGCGGGAGGTCCGCGGTCTCGACCCGGTTGCGACCCATGCCCTTGGCCGAGTACAGCAGCTGGTCGGCGTCGGCGGCGAGGCAGTCGAGCACCGCGGAGGAGGACAAGGCCGACCCGCTCGGACCGATCTCGAGAATCCGGGCACACACCGCCCCGATACTGACCGTGGCCGAGGTGGCCTCGGCCACCGACACCCGCATGGCATCGGCCATCTGCTGCAGTTCGTCCGGGTCGTCGACCAGGGTCAGCACGGCGAACTCCTCGCCGCCGCTGCGGGCGACCAGCGCATCCGGTGGTGTGCAGGCGCGCATCGCCTCGGTGATCTCGACCAGGATCGCGTCCCCGGCCGAATGCCCGTAGAGGTCGTTGAACCGTTTGAAGTAGTCGACGTCCACCACGATCAACGCGACCAGTCGGCGGCCTGCGGCGGCACGGAACAGCGACCGTGCATTGTCGACCAGGCCCCGACGGTTGAGCGCCTGGGTGAGGGGGTCGGTGGTGCTCAGGTGTTCCTGCCGGGCCAGCAGCGCCGTGAGGTTCCGACGGAGCATGGTCACCATGTAGGTGGGCGCCGCGATGGCCATCAGTACCGCGCCACCACCGATGATCAGGATCGACCACGACGGCGCGCGGGCGACGGCCACGGTGACGGCGAGCCCGACGGCGACGACGACGAAGACGATCACCACCCGTCGAGGTGAGCTCATCGCCGCCAGTGCGGGGATGGCCGCGAGCAACGCGAGGACCACCAGCCCCGTACCCGGATCGCTGATCAGCGCCCCGGACACCGCGATGCCGACCATGCCACCGAGACTGAGCACGATGAACTGCCGGTCCGACAGTCGGCCGGCCCAAACGGTGATCGCGACGCACACCACGGTGTAGAGGCCGATGAGCGCGAGGAACGGGTGCAGGCCCGGCCGGATGAATCCGGGGGCCAGCAGGCCCACGACGATGAGCGGGATCGCGCCCATCTCACTGGACAGCACCCCGATCGTCCGCTGGTCGAAACGGCCGGTCATCCCGGACAGGAACCGGTTGGTCATGGTGTGCGGGGATCTCGCCGCAGTCCTCCTCGGCAGGAGGTGCGGTGCGATGTGTGCGGCATGGACGTACTTCCGGGGTCGGTGTCGGCAGTACGGCGGGACGGCGTGGGTCGCGGGACCGGACGCGAGTTGGCGGACTGCGCGGTGCCCGACACTGTACGGGGTTCGTGCGCGCCGGGCGTGGGAACGTGGTCGTCGGGCCGAGTGAATTCTCGGTGCCGGGCACCGGGTGGATGATCGTGGTACACCGCCACGGCCGGTGACCTCGGCGCGTCTCACCTGCTCCGACCTGGGAATCGCTCAGTACGCCCCGTCGCCGCGGGCCACGGTGACGGCGGTGCGGAGCATGATTCGCAGATCCTGTTCGAGAGACCAGTTTTCGACGTAGTAAAGATCGAGTTCGACACGGTCTGCCTCATCGGTGTCGGAGCGTCCGGACACCTGCCACAGACCGGTCATCCCGGGTTTGACGAGCTCGCGTCGCTCGACGAATCCCGGGAACGAGCGGCCCTCGCCGTCGACCAGCGGTCGCGGGCCCACCAGACTCATCGACCCGGACAGCACGTTGATCAGCTGGGGTAGTTCGTCGAGGCTCGTGCGGCGTAGGAACCGGCCGACGGGGGTGATCCGCGGGTCGTCCCGCATCTTGAAGAAGGCGTTGCCCCCGCCGGCGGCCGCGGTCATCTCGGCCCATCGCTTGTCGGCGTCGGGGTACATCGACCGGAACTTCCACATCCGGAACGGGGTCCCGTCGCGGCCGACCCGCGTGGGCCGGTAGAAGACCGGACCGTGATCGCCGATCCGGATGGCCACCGCCGTCACGAGGAACAACGGCGACAGGACGATCAGACCGAGCAGCGAGCCCAGACGGTCGAAGGCGATCTTGCCCCAGTTGGTGCGTGAGTAGCCGGGATCGTCCACGTAGAGCAGCGGGAGATCGCCCATCTGTTCCAGGGTCACCTTGGGTTTGGCCAGACCCAACGCCTGCGGGGCCAGCATCAGACCGATCGAGACATCCCGCAGTCCGTAGCGCAGCACCCGCAACCACTCGTCGTTCAGCGGATCGTGTCCGGCGAGGATCACGTACTCCGCCCCGGCGGTGCGGGCGGCCTCGACGATCTCACCCGGGTCACGCAGCGCGGTGATGCCACCGGCGCGTCCGGTGGTCTCCATGGCGGAAGGGATGGGGATGTATCCCGAGCGCGGATTGATCGTGAGCGCCAACGACATCCGGTCGGTGGCCGCCGGATCTCCCACGACCAGGACGCGCGTGGTGGCCTCGCCGTGGCGGACCCGGCGCAGCCGGATGTCGATGGTGCCGACGACCTGCAGCGCGACGCACCCGACGAGACCCGTTGCGAGCGCGACCAACAGGGTCTGCCGGGGCACCGGCACGCCCAGCACGAGGATGAACGCGGCCATGAGGGCGAGCAGTTTGGCCGTCGCCATCAGAATCCGCTTGTACGCCTCGAGTCCGCGTCCCAGGATCTGGGCATTGGTGGTGCCCTCGTGGATCAGCAGCAGTCCCCAGCACGCCACCATGCCGACGCCGAAGACCACCCGGGTGGCCACCTCGGACGCGACCGGGGTGTCGTCACTGACCATGACCGCGAACAACGTCGCCCCGGCCACCGTGACCACCTCGCCCACGCGCAGCACCGTCGAGTAGGACCGTCGCGGGGATGGCCGTGACGACGCCGTCGGCGAATCCGACCGCGGAGTTCCAGCTGTTGACCCGAGGGTAGAGATGGGCTGTTGTCGCGAGGTGGACCCGGGTTCCCTGGACATGTGTGGGTCTCCTGATACCAGTGGTCCCGACCTGCGGAACCGGTTCGACGAAGGGGGCGGCGAAGACCTCGACGGCGCAGATGTCCTCTGCGGTCACACGATCGGGGTACAGCCGGCACAGTTGTCCGGCCCAGCGACGACCGAGCTCGGCGGGATCGGCCCGGAACAGGTCCGAATCGCGGTCGCAGTACTTCATCACATAGACGAGTGTGCGGCCGTCGAATCGCCGGGTGCCGGTCAGTGCCGACATCTCGATGACACCGTCGAAGTCGGTGCCGCTGTGGACGACCGGCGTCCAGTAGTGGCCGTCGAGTGGTCGCCGAAGCAGGATCGCCGCGTTGACGACGCCCTGGTAGCGGATGTCGCCGGTGGGCAGGCGGCCGGCCAGATCGGGGTCACTCACTCTGCGCAACAACGGGATCGGGATGGTGGAGATGACCGACGACGCCGTGATGGTGCCGAGGTCGTCGGTGACCTCCACCGCGTCGCCGGTGTCGGCGATGTGACGCACCGGCCGGGACACCTCGACGGTTCCGCCCCCGGCGACGATCGCCTCGCGCAGGGCGGCGACGATCGCGCGATAGCCGCCCTCGGGATGGCCCCGTATCGCCACGTTGCTCTCGCGCCCGAGCCGCTCGTGCAGGTAACGAGCCGGGACCTCGCCGAAGGCATCGCCGAACTTGGCCCCGAACATCGGTTGCAGCAGGCGATCCCAGATCTGTTCGCCGTACGCCGACATGAGCCAGTCCGCGGTCCGGGTGCGGTCGAGATCGATTCGTCGGCCGAGCCGGGGCAACGCCAGGGTGGCGGCGCCGAAGCGGACACGTTGCGGAAAGGTCAAGGCGCGGAACCGAAGCAGATCCATCGGGGAGTTGAACGGATATCGCGTACGGTCGACGACCATACCCATCGTGGTGGACGTCCACCGGATCGTCGAGCCGAGTCCCAGCTCGTCGACGATCGCGAGGAGTGCGTCGTCGGTGGGCATGATGCAGTGGTAGAACCGCTCGATCGGGTACCCGCCGATCGATCCCTCGACCCCGAGCCCGCCGAGGACGTCGCCGGCCTCGAGCAGGACGACCCGCTCACCACGCTGCGTCAGTCGGTATGCGGCGGCGAGTCCGGAGATCCCGCCGCCGATCACGACGATCGGGTGATCGGATGTGTGGCAGTCCATGTGCTCAGGCCACCAGTTGTGGTTCGGGCGTGACGCGGTCGCGCACCACCAGTGCGGCGTACTGGCGCAGGGTCCGGGCCAGACGGAGTTTGCTCGGGCTCTGTTTGAGGTCGTACTGCAGCACCATGGGCACCTCGGCCACCGACGGGTGGAAGTGCCGCAACCGCATCAGCAGTTCCACCATGCACGCGAAACCCTGTTCGGTGATCAGGCTTTCGCCCCACTGCTGCTGTGCGCGACGCAGCAGACCCGCACGGTAGGCGCGGTAGCCGCAGGTGAAATCGTGCAGTCCCGAGATCGGGACGATCCGGGCGAAGACCTCGGCGGCCCCTCGGGACATGATGCGCCGCAGGAACGGTGCGGTGGTGTCGTCGCCGCCCGGGACGAATCGGGAGCACACCGCGATGTCGGCGCCGTTCTCGATGTCGTCGACCAGGGCCTGCAACAGTTCGGGATCGTGGGTGTTGTCGGCGTCCATGATCGCGATGACGTCGTCGTCGTCGGTGGCGTCGTGGAGGGCATTGCGGATCCCGGTGGACACCGCACGTCCGAGGCCCCGGTTGACCGGGTGCCGGACGAGGGTGGCGGTGAGCGTGCCGTGGGGATCCAGGGCGACCTCGGCGGTGTGGTCGGAGGAGCCGTCGTCGACGATCCACACCCGCAGAACATGATCGGTGATCCGGGTGTGTGCGAGTCGCTCGAGCAGGTCGCCGAGCGACGCCTCCTCGTTGAAGGCGGGCAGGATCAGGTGCACCGTGTGCAGGGCCGCACCGTCGACGGTCGTGACGGTCGATCGTGTCGGGAGGTCGGTGGAGTCGAGTGGGGTGAGTGGTGTTTCCAATGTTCTCAACCAATCATTGTCATCTGTCGCTGATTGTTGGGGAGAGTCCCGAAGTGGCGCCAGGCGTCGCAGGAGACCGACCGGTTCATGATTTTTCTGACCCCTCGCAGGAACCTTAACCGCTTCTTTCGATTGACCGGACCCGAACCGAGCAGTCGGTGTCCATCCAACAGATGAATTATTGAGAATTCGCCGAGTGCCATCGCTCGACTGTCACGCACAGGTTGTCGTCTCTACATGCCGCCCGGATGATCACGCGGAAACTATTTCGAAGGAATTCGAATTCCGCTTTCAGGTGTCCCGCTTGCGGTGACAAGTGACAAAGAGGAATTGACGGAATGAGATCTCAATTCGTCCGAATAGGCGCGTCGCATCAGGAGATTCCGGATCGCGTCCACCGATCGCGGTGCCGAACGGCCGTCCCCGAACGGGTTGCCGGCCACCGTCATCGCGCGTCGGGCCTGTGGATCGGAGAGCAGGCGGTCGGCGGTGTCCACGGTCACCGCGGTGTCGGTCCCCACCGCGACGGCACAGCCGCTCTCGATGGCCTCGACGCGTTCGGTGACCTCGCGTGCGACCATCACAGGGACGCCGAAGGACGGGGCCTCCTCCTGGATTCCACCGGAGTCGGAGATGATGACGGTCGCCCGCCGCATGGCCGCGATCAGATCGGGGTAGGGCAGGGGTGGGGTCAGCGTGACCCTGCGCTGATCTCCCAGTGCTGAATGAACCTGTTGCCCCACATCCGGATTCGGGTGAACCGGGCATAAGACCTGCAGGTTCTGGTGGAGGTGGAGGAGCTGCCGGACGGCGGCCAGGGTGCGACTCATCGGCCGGCCCCACGATTCCCGGCGGTGCATCGTGAGCAGGATGACCGGTACGTCCGGGTTCCTCGACCGGTCGAGGAACCCGGACACCTCGGGGGTGAGGGTGAGGTCGGGTAGACGGTCGGCCACCTGCAGTACCGCGTCCACCACCGTGTTCCCGACCACCTCGATGGACCGCAGGTCGACACCCTCGCGGAGCAGATTGCAGCGGGCCCGATCCGTGGGCGCGAGGTGCAGCGCGGCGATCTGGCCGATCATCCGACGGTTCGCCTCCTCCGGGAACGGGGCGTCGAGGTCGTGGGAACGCAGCCCCGCCTCGAGGTGGACCACGGGGATCCGGGCCCAGAAGGCGGCCAGTGCGCCGGCGAGCGCGGTGGTGGTATCACCTTGCACCACAACCACATCCGGGCATTCTCTGCTCCAGAGCTCGGAGAATGCGGCCAGGAGTGCACCCATCAGTTCCGGCTGGCTGCCCGTGGTCCGGGTGATCGACAGGGCCACGTCCGGTTCGAGGAGAAATGCGCGGAGCGAGTCGGCGACCATCGTCGGATGCTGGCCGCTGGCGATGATGCTGCTGGCGATTCCGACGTCGAGAAGTGCGCTGTGCAGCGGGGCGAGTTTGATGGATTCCGGGCGGGTTCCCATCAGAAGGTGTGCGGAGATCATTCGATTCACCAACTTTGTGCTTCGGGTTGAGTCATAACGTGCGCAGGGTGTGGAATTCTGCGTGACACTGATATCGGGACACCCTCGACGTATTCAAAGGGCGACAATGTCAGAGCATATTATGCTTATTGCGGCAGTATTGTGCTACGCGATCGGATTATTGGCACAGACCGTCGGCGCGCGACGCGCCGGTAGAAATGGGGCGGGTGTCGATGCGGGACTCGTCGTGAGGCTGGTGGGACAACCGATATATCTCTGCGGATTCCTCTGTCAGGTCGCCGGATTCGTTCTCGCGTTCTTCGCCCGGGAACGACTCCCGCTGTACCTCGTGCAGTCGGCGGTCTGTGCGTCGGTCGGGGTGACGGCCGTCCTCGGGATGGCGGTGCTGCGGTGGCACGTCCCGGCCACACACTGGATTCCGCTGGGCGTGCTCGCAGTGGCGGTGGGACTGCTCGCCGCGGCGGCCGAACCGTCGGTCGCGGTGACACCCGACCCGGCGACCACGATGTGGTTGGCCGCCGGACTCCTCGCCGCGGCCGTCCTCTCGGTCGGCGCCGCCCGCCTGCGATCGGGCGTCACGCTCGCCGTTCTGGCCGGTGTGGTGTTCGCGATCCTCGCCGTCGCCGGCCGGCCACTGGTCGCCCAGCTGGGACCGGGAATGCTGTGGCATCCGCTGACCTGGCTGACCCTGGCGTGTGCCGGGATCGGGCAGGTGCAGATGGCGGCGGCGCTGCAACGCAGTCCGCCGACGGTCGTGGGTGCCGTGATGGACTCGGTGACGATGATCGTCGCCTCGGCCCTCGGGGTGATCGCACTGGGCGACCGGATTCGACCCGGCGACGAGCCGATGGTGGCGGCCGGGGTGGTCCTCACACTCGTCGGTGTGGCCGCGCTGGCCCGCTACGGGGATCGGGTGGATTCGGGCGAGTCGACGCCGCCGGAGAGGTCGGGCGTCGGCGCCGCGACACCGCAACAGAGCATGGGAAGAAGGGCTCGGGAATGAAGCACGTCCGCCGGCCGGGGCAGCCCGGTACCATCGAACGGCCGCCCGCGAGCGTCTCGGTCGATCTGGACAACATCTGGTCGTATCTGAAGACGCACGGCGACCCGGAGTGGGAATCACGACCCAGCCATCTGGCGTCGGCGGTTCCCCGGATCGTCGACCTGCTCGCCGACGTCGGGGTGCGCAGCACGGTCTTCGTCATCGGTGCCGACGCCGAACGCGACGACGGGGCCGAGGCGGTGACGACATTCCACGCCGCGGGTCACGAGATCGGTAACCACACCTTCGAGCACGAACCGTGGCCCCAGCACTTCACCCGGACGCGACTGGTGGCCGAGATCGATCGCACGGATGCGGCGATCGTGGCCACCGGTGTACCGGCACCCGTCGGCTTCCGCGGACCCGGCTTCGCGCTCACCGCCGAACTGCTCGACCTGCTCGCCGCCCGCGGCTACCGCTACGACGCGTCGACGCTACCGACCTGGATCGGGCCGCTCGCCCGATTCGAACACTTTCGTACCAGCGACTTCACCGAGTCGGAGAAGCTGTTGCGGGACAACCTGTTCGGAGGTGTCGGGGATGCGACGCGGAGCCTGCACCCCTACCTGTGGGACACCCCGAGCGGCCGGGTCGTGGAGCTGCCGGTGACCACCATGCCGCTCACCAGGATTCCGATCCACGGGTCGTATCTGATGCAGCTGTACGCGATCTCGCCCCGCCTGGCCCGGACCTACCTCACCCTGGCGGTGGGATTGTGCCGCCGCCGGGGCGTCGCGATGTCGATGCTGGTACACCCGACCGACGTGATGGATCGCCGCGACATCCCGCAACTGGCGTTCTTCCCGGGGATGTCGGTGCCCGCCGCGGCCAAGGTCGCGTTCATGACCTGGGTCCTGCGCACGATCGGCCGCCACTTCGACCTGATGGGCACCGGGGCGTTCGTCGACCGATCAGCCGTCGGCGCCGGTCGCGTCGTTTCCGCTGCCGGCCTGCGGGGGTGACCCGTGCACCGGGTCGTCGGCGGCGTGTCCGGGTGGGGGCTCGGCGCCGGTGCTGTCGGGACGCGAGGGCCTGTCGGCCGACCAGACGACGGTGGCCAGCCAGACGGCGCCGAGGCACAGGGACGCGCGCATCAACCAGATGGAGGCGTCCGGGAGTCCCGATCCCAACCGGTCGATGATGTAGTAGTGGGCGAATCCCGCGCCGAAGAAGATCAGGAGCCATCCGGGCACGGCGTGCAGCAGTCGCCGGTCCGGGGTGCCGAACAACTCGACCCCCGACAGGACGCACAACGGGATCAGCCAGACGGCGTCGTAGGCGTTGTGGTAGATCGCGATGGTCACGACGCCGAATCCCAGCAGGGTGGCGGTGAACGGGAACACCGGCGTGAGGTGACCGACCACGAAGTACGCCAGGACGAGTCCGGCCACGATGATCGCGGCGGTCGCGGCGGTCGAGGGACGGAGGCCGAGATGATCGAGTGCACCGGCGATGTCGATCCGCTCGGCGAGCCATTCGCTCGACCGGATGCTGGAGGCGGTCCGGACGTTGTCGCGCACACCGGTGACGAACCCCCCGATCCGACCGAGACCACCGGCGAGGACCGGTACCGCGGCCAGGCTGACGACGCCGGCCAGGGCGACGCCGGCCGCGGCACGACGCCACTGCCGCCGCGCGAGCAGCACCACGATCACGGCGATCCCGGCCTGGGGCTTGAGACAGACGATCGCGACGAGCAGGATCGCCGGGATGCGGCGCCTGGTGAGGACGGCCGGGACCGCGAGCAGGGCGTAGACCACCGACGGCTGACCGAGGAACACCCCGAGCGTCAGCGGCCGGGTGATCAGCAGCAACGCCGTCATCGCACACGCCGCGGTGACGCCGTCGACCGCCGCGAGCCGCCCGTGTGGGCGCAGCGACCGCAGGGCGGTGAGCCCGGTCCACGTGCCGACGGCGAGGACGACGAGCAGGTTGATCGCGATGTCCAGGACGACGGCGGTCGACCAGTCCACCGACCCCAGCGGGGACCACAGCACCAGGTGGCCGGGCAGGTAGGTCGGGTAGTCCAGCGAATTCGGGAAGTGTGCGAGATAGTCGGCGGTATCGTACGGATTGTGTCCGTCCAGGAACCACCCCGACGGTCGCCAGGTGGCATCGCGGAAGTCGACCATGGACAACGAGCACAACGGCTGCCCGCACACGGGATTCTGTCCGGCGCCGATCCGGTGCGTCCACGCCTTTGCCGCCCAGGCGCCGCCGAGCGCCGCCACGCCGACCACCGACACGGCGCACAGCACGTACCGGAATCCGCGCGGGAGTGGTGTCTGCGATGTCCGGTACACGACAGTTCTTCTGTCCTCGGCGATGTCGGCTGTGCGACAACGATACCCATGATCGCCCTCCGGCGGGCCACAGTCGGGGATCGCCATGCACGAGAATGAGGGGACGCCGCCCGACCGGCACGCGGCGGAGGTCCGCCGGAGCTTCGCGCTGCGGGTGCTGGCGGCGGCCATCGGTCTCGGCTCGACCTTCCTCGTCACCGTGATGGTCTATCGGGTCCTGCCCGTTCGGGAGTCGTCGGTGTTCTTCGCGATCCTCGCCGCCCTGGCGATCGGACCGATGGTGGGCCGACTCGGGCTCGGCCCCAACGTGATCCGCTTGCTGCCCACGGCGACGACACTCACCGGGCGTCGTCGGATCGCCACGGTGCACCTGCAGGCGACACTGATGATCTCGGCGGTCACTGCACCGTTCGTGACGGTGGTGGCGACGTGGGCGTTCCGGGGTCAGCCCGGCTACGCGGCGGTCGTCGTCATGACCCTGGTCGTGGTGGTGGCCGAGTCGATGCGACTCACGCTCAGTGACATCTTCGCGGCGACCGGCCGGGTACGGATGGCGGTGGCGACCACCCATCACGTCCGGAGCGGCATCGTGCTGCCCGCGCTCGCCGTGGTCCTGCTCCTCGCCCATTCCCGATCGCTGGCGGTGGTGGTGGGGGTCTACACCGTGGTGTCGGTGCTGCAGTTGACGATCGCGATGACCATCGGCCGCGATGAGCTCGCACGTCCCACCCTGCGCGGCCTGGACACCCTGGCGGTGCCGATCTGGCATGGCGCCAAACTGTTCATGCTCGATCTGTCGGCGTTCGTGTGTCTGCCGGGCACGGTCTGGCTGGCGAATGTCGTGTTCGAGGCGCAGACCGCCGGAATCTACTCGGCGGCGGCCACACTGGCGCTGCAGGTCACCGTGCTGGAGAGCCTCGCCTCACTGGCCGTGACGCCGGTGATCGCCCGATTGTGGGTCGCCGGTGACCACGATCGGGCGGTCGCCATGCTCTCGGCCGTCGCGACCGTGGGCACCGCGGTGACCGTGGCGATCGTGGCGATCGTGGCGGTCTTCGGGGACACGCTCATGACGTGGGCGTATGGACCTTCGATGGCCGGTGGTGGTGTCATCCTGCTGATCCTGTCGCTGGGTGGGGTCGCCAAGGCCGCGCTCGGCGGAAACGTGACGGTGCTGATCGTGTCCGATCACGTCAACGACGCCGCGTGGACGGCGCTGATCCTGCTGACCGTCATGGTGCCCGTCGGGATCGTCGCCGCCCGGTTCGGCGGACCCGAGGGGCTGGCGTGGGCGTCGACGGTCGCCGCGACGGCCATCGCCGTCGCCCAGTGGCTCGGCGCACGGCGGCGCACCGACCGGGTACCTGTTCCGCGTGCGGATCTGCGGTACTCGCTGAACTCGTTTCGCGGTTGACGATCGTCGTCGGGGGGTCACGAAGACCGACCGACGGGGCACCGGAGAGTCGCCAGAACGGTCTCCGCCGAGACACGCCAGGAGTGGCGCGCCGCGTTGGTCACGCCACGTTCGATCAGATCGGACCGCAGTTGATCGTCGTTCTCCAAACGCGTGACGACGCACAGCAACTCGGTGGTGTCGTCGGCGTCGAAGTAGAGCGCCGCGTCGGCCCCCACCTCGGGCAACGATCCGGACCTGCTGCTGACCACGGGGCACCGCAGCGACTGCGCCTCGACCAGTGGTAGCCCGAATCCCTCATAGTGCGAAGGGAATACGAGTGCCCGACAGTTCTCGTACATCCATCGCAGCTCGCCGTCGGTGAGCCGACCGGCGATGATCGCCGCGGACGCCAGTGGTGAAGCGGCACCGAACACCCGGGGATCACCCGCGGCGCCGACGACGATCACCGGCCGGCCGGATCCGACCAGGGCGGCGACCGGCTCACGAAGATTCTTGTGTATCGCCAGGTTTCCGACGACGAGGTAGCACGCTCCGATGTCCTCGACACGATCGGCGAGCGGCGGGCGCTCGGGGGCGGCCGTCGTCACCGATCCCGCTGCGCACCCCGCCACCACGAAGCGCTCACGGGGGACCCGGAGCAGCCGGCTCAACTCGCCGGCACTGAACGCCGACACCGTGATCACATGGGTTGCGGTGCGCGACAGCACCGCGTAGAGCAGCGCATAGAACGCCACGAACGCGGGACGGAAGGTGCGCGGATACCGGAACGGGGTGGCGTCGTGCATGGTGACGAGCTGACGCAGCTTGAACAGCGGTGCCGGACCGGCAAAGTTGAGCAGGACGGCACCGCGGCTCGAGAGCGGAAGTGCCACTTGCTCGAACACGACACCGGAGAACCGTGACCGGACCACCCGGACATGGCTGCCGCCCATCCATTCCGGCGGCGTGACCCCGGCGGGGATGTGGACGACCAGATCGGTGCCGAGCTCGACACACTGCGCGACGATCTCGGCGGCGTAACGTTGTGTCCCGGAGAGATTCTGGGACAGCCATTTTCCGTTCACATGGAGCGGCCGCCGGGTCGCGCCCGCCGTGCGCGGTCGGATGCGCATGCTCACCCGTCCCCGAACAGTGGGGCGTACAGGCGGTCGAGGGCGTCGTGCTGGGCGTTGTCGGTGTGGTCGCCGAGCGAGGTCCGGGTCTGCTCGACCATACGATGGTGGTAACCGGGCTCGGCGAGGGCGGCGAGCAGGCACGCCCCGTCGTCGGCGGAGTCGGCGATCAACGGCAACCCCACACCGCGCAGATACGGTTGTCGTCGGGCGATCACCGGCAGACCTGCGGCGGCCGCCTCGAGCACCGAGATCGGGAACCCCTCCCACCGCGCGGTGTGCAGATAGACGTCCTCTGCGGCCAGTTGGGCCTGGGCGATCGGCCGGGGCACCCACCCGGTGACCTCGACCCCGGCCGCGTGCAGCGTCGCCACCTGCTCGGGGTCGCCGTCCCCGATCCATCGCGCGACCAGGGGCACACCCTCGGCCCGCGCGGCACGCACCGTCGCGGCGAAGAACCGCGCGTCCTTCTGCGCGCTCAGCCGTCCGTTGCCGACGACGTGCAGGATCTGTCCGGGACCGCCGGTGTGGGCGGGGACATCGGCGGGGGCGACGTTGGGGACGTAGACGATCTGTGGCGCGCGTGGGTGCCACCGCGACAGGTCGGCCTCGCGGGGCGAGCACGCCGCCACCGCGGTGGTGTTGAACGAGAGCGCCCACTCGACCGCCCGGAAGGCGCGGCGGGTCACGCTCGCGACGTCGCGGCGTTCGGAGGCATAGCAGTGCGGGGTGTAGACGATCGGGTGGGCGTCGGATCTCGTGACGGCCAACCGGACGTACCCGCCCGCCCTGCTCGAATGTGCGTGCACTATCGCACCCCGCCGGTGGGCGAGCAGGCGGCGGAGGAACAGGATTCGTGCCGGGGTTCCGGCGGGCAGCGTACTGATCCGGGAGAACCCGATCAGGTCGGCGTCGTCGACCGGCGCCTCGGGTCGCGTCGCGAACACCAGGTGGTGCTCGGCGCGCGGATAGTTGCGGACGTAGTCGCGGATCGCCGAGGCGGTCCCGCTGGCGAAGGACTCGGTGACATGGATGACGGTGCGCATTGCGGCTCACCGAACCTGGGTCGGACGGCCGTCGACGGTCCAGCCGCCGAGCGTCAATGCCGTCGGGGGGAGATCGGTGGCGAAGGGCGGCACCAGGCTCTGCCGCACATCGATCCGGGAGAGCACCAGATCCTCGACCCGACCACCGTGGGCGAATGCGCCGACGTCGCGCTGCGCGGTCAGCGGTGTGCCGGTGATGGACACGCCGGAGATCCGGACGTCGGTGACGGACTCGCCGGGGCGTGCGGAGACCAGCATCGCTCCCTGCACCACCAGGGGATTGAGGTTCGTGGTCCGGAGACTGCCGCGGGTCGCGGTGACATCGCTGACGCCTTGGGTGTTGTAGGGGGAGCCCTCGGCCGCGATGTAGAGCCCGGCCGCATTGGTGTCGGACACCGTGAACCCGTCGATGGTGATCATCCGACCGCCGACCACGGATATCCCTCGGCCCCAATGTGTTCCGGAGACGGTGATGTCACGCACGGCGATCCCGGAGGTGATCTCCTCGCCGCCGTAGGACACCACCGCGATGCCGTCGTCGCCGGTGGCGGTGGTGTGGGCGCCGGTGATGGTGCCATCGGTGGCGCCGTGCGTGACGTGGATTCCGTCGGCCCGGGTGTCGCGCACATCGACGTCGTCGAGTCGGAATCGCCGGGCGCCGAACACGAAGATCCCCGCGGCGGCCGAACCGTACACCCGCACACCGGAGATGTGGGCGTCGTCGCCCTGGATCACCAGTCGGTGCTGGTCGAGTCCGGAATAGCGACGATCGGTCGGCGGTCCCATCAACGTGAGGTCGGAGATGGTCACGCCGGCGGCCCGCACCTGCAGTGACGACGTGATGGCGTTGGTGGCCCGGACCGTGGCGCCGTGCCCCCGGATCGTCACGCCGGGGGTGGTGATCGCCAGGGTCGTGTTCTGGGTGTAGGTGGTGTCGGCGAGGTCGAGGGTCTGTCCGGGACCCAGCGACCGGAGTGCGATCTGCAGATCCGGGATCGGTTGTGCCGATGAGGTATCGGCGCAACTGCCCAGGACGAGCAGGACGCACAGCGTGATGGCGGCGACGGCCGCCCGGCCGACCGGCGGAGCGATCATGGTCCGCTGTCCCGGTGTGCCGGGGCGCGGGGGCGGGCCGGAGGCCGGTACCGGTGGTGCCATGCCGCGACCGCGGCGACCGCGGCGATCGACACCCAGATCGGTGTTGCGCGTCCCTGGACCCAGTAGAGATATCGCGGCATCTCCAGGAGCCCGATGAAAATGATCGGGTAGGCCATCATGCCCAGCAGTCGTCCGTTGCAGAAGCTCCGGTATGCCACGCCGACGATCAGCCCCATCACCGCGAAATACGTGATGCCGCCGAGGAATCCGAAATCGGTGAACGGGCCGGTGTAGCCGCTCGGGTTGTTGAACTCGGCGTTGCCGTATATCCCGAGCAGGGTGTCGTAGCCATCGGGGCCGGGGCTCGGATTCGCCTGCGGTTCGGTGAGGCCGGAGTACAGATCGAGTTGGGCGACGCCGGGCGCGGTCCACACCCCCTCGATGGAGTCGTAGGGGATGCGTTGTGGCCAGCGGGAGTGCTCGTAGAGGATGGCCCCGTTGTTGATCGAGGTGGCGTAGTATCCGGCGATTCGGTCGACCACGAACGTCCCGAATCCGCGGTCGGTCTGGCTGCGGTAGAACGTCCACGACCGAAAGTACTCGAACAGCCCGAACACCGAGATCAACAGTGGCAGTGCGGCAATCGGTGCCAGGCGGGCCAACACCCGCCGGGCGCCCCGGCGGGCGTCGAGCCGGCAGGCCCAGATGACCACCAGAGGCACCACCAACTCGAGCACGGCGAGGCGTTCCGAACGCACGTAGGCGCGACCGGTGGCCAGCGCGACGACCGTCACGATCTTGAGGATCGCCGATCGGCTCGGCTGTTCGATCAGAGAGAGGGCCGAGATGACGACGACGGCGACACCGCATTGTGTCAAGGTGGTGACACCCGGCAGGGTCCCGATCACATCCTTGAGTCCGGTTCCCCCGGTTGTCCTTCCGGCCAGGAGTTCGGTGGGGGTCACGCCGGCCCGGACGGCGAGTATCCCGAATCCCGCATAGCCGAACAGGGTCAGCCACAACAGAATCGAGCTCGATCGATGGAGCAGGGTGATGGTTTCCGCGGAGAAGAGCGGGCCGCGCGGTGGCCCGGTACCGCCGGGTAGGGCGGCGCCGATCATCGATGTCAACGCGAGTGTGAGTGCGCCGCAGGCGAAGATGAGTGCGGTGGTCGTGGTGAGGGTCTTGGGTGAGTGCCACAACAGGCGGAACTCGGTGTCGCCGATCATCATGGCCGGGATGAGCGACAACGCTGCGACCGGCAGGATGACGCCTGCGGGATGCACCCACCACACCCGCGGCCGCCACGGGGGCCGGGTCGCGTCGTCGGGCCGGACGCTCTCCGGTCTTCCTCGGATGGCCGTGCGGGCGGTCATGACTGTCGATCCCGGCCCAGATAACCGATGAATTCGCCACGGAGATAAGCGATGTCGGAGTCGGCGAGGATGCGGTCGCCGCGGGCCCGGCGGACCACGCTCGCGCCGGCCTTGCGGCCGGCGTAGTAGAGCAATTGTGTTCGGGACAGGCGATGGCGTCGCCACAGGTGGCCGGTGCCGATGCCGTACTTGTACATCTTGTCGATGAACGCCTCGCTGATGTCGTGGCGATCATCTGCCTGGAACACCCGGACGGTGGGGTCGTAGGCGATCGTGGAGCCGGCCGCGATCATGCGCAGCAAGAGGTCGGATTCCTCGCCCGCACCGCGCAATCCCGGCGAGCCGACTCCGATCCCCTCGTCAAAGGGGGCCTGCGACGGCAACGCGGAACGCCGCAAGAACATGGTGCTGCACACGCTCGTCCGGAGGATGTTCGAGCGCGACACCGTGGTCGCATGGCTCTGCCAGCGCAGCATGGACGGACTACCGTCGACGGTCACCTGGATCCCGCTGAGGCCGTCGATCGCGGGAGTGCTGCGGAGGCGTCGGACGACTCGCCGGAGGGTCTCCGGCGGGTACCAGCAGTTGTCGTCGGGAAACGCGAGGAGGTCGCCGGTGGCGAGGATGGTTCCGGCGTTGCGGCCGGTGGATGCCCCGCGCCCACTGGTGGTGGCGATCGCGGTTCCCCGGAATGTGTGGGTGTCGAGGACCTCGGTACATCGCCGGTCCGGGTCCTGATCGACGAGAATCAGCTCGACGCCGTCCGCGATGTCGGAGTCGACGATGTCGGAGTCGGCAATCGACTGCAGCAGACGGCCGAACGCGTCGGGTCGGCCGATGGTGCTGCACACCAGGCTGATCGCGGGCGCGGTCATCTCGACCTGCGATGGGTCTCGGCGACGGACGCGGGGATCGGTTCGGGGAACCGGACCGCCGCGTCGGTGCGGTCGGCGTGGGGCCGGGTTCCGCGATCGCGGCCCCACCGGCGTCGGTGACGGGTCACCACGACCTGCATGGCACTCGGCGTGTCGAGCGCCAGCACCGCGTCGAGCGCGGCCTGGGTGTCGGTGTGCAGGCGGATGACCACGGCCACCGTGGTGTACTCACGCACGAGGCCGACCACGTCGGGCGCATCACCGAGTGGGCCGATCTCGACGATGTCGGTGGCGTCGATCGCGGTCCCCGGCCCGATCGCCGCGACCAGCAGGGTCCGGATCCGGCCGGCGCCCGAGTCGGGACCGGTCCCGATCACCGCGATTCCGCCGCCGGGGCCGGGGGCCAGCTGGTCGAGGAGCCGGCGGCCGGCCCGGATCTCGGCGCCGGTGATCGGGTCGCGGTCGCCCGAGGCGGTGTCGATCTCCGGCTGCAGTACCGTGATGCCCTGGCCGAGAAGGGATTCCGTGGAGGTGACGATGCCGCGTCGGTTGCGCCAGAGCAGTGCGCCGCCGAGTCCGAGGATCCCGCCGGCGACGGCACCGAGTGCGATGGCGACAGTCCATCCACCACCGCCGCCCGACGACGACACGGTGGGGGTCTGGACCACCGTGACGTTGGGGCCCGCTTCCACCTGCACCGCGACACCGGCCATCTGGGATCGGAGCTCGAAGGTCTCGCGGGTGGGGTCGACGGCCAGCTCACTGTCGATCACCCGCCGGATCGCGGCGATGGTGGCCTCACCCTGACTCGTCAGCTGGGATCGCAGATGGTCGGTGTACACCTCCAGGGCGACCCCGGCCGCCCAGAGCGCGTCGTCGGCGTGGTCGGCCGTGGTGGTGAGCGTGATGACCGCGGACTGTCCGTTCTGGGTGGCGGTGATCGTCGCCCCCGGATGCTGCGCGAGTCGCTGGTCGACGGCGTTGTGGTAGCCGGGACCGGAGAGATACGCGACCTCGTTGGCGACCTCGATATGTGCGTCGTCGCTGGTCCATTGGGGATTGTCGAGTGGCGGTTGCACCTGGATGAGGGTCTCGGCGGTGGCCGTGGCGGTGGTGGACGCGTGGACGATCGCGCCGAGGGCGCCGCCGAGGACCATCATCACCAGGGTGACCGGCCACAGGCGTGAGATGAACCGGGTGATCGGTGCGGGAATGGTGAATCACCTCCCTTCACAACGTAGGACGAGAATAGCGAAGTGAAAGGCCTTTCGGAGGTGCGCTGAACAATTGCATCGAGTCAGCCGACATCGATGTTGGCGCCGACCGATTCCAGGATCAGGGTGCGTGTGGCGGCGGAGGTGGTCGGCAGCCAGATCGCCATCACGGGGGCGAAGGGAGGATTCTCGAACGGGAGAATCCGTACCTGACCGCGGTGCGCCCACCCCGGCTCGTTGGTCACCAGCGCACATGCCTTGGGGCGGACCACCACCGAGGTGTGCGGTGGAATCCCGCGCTGGGTGGAGGTGATGATCGTCGGATCGAAACCAGCCCGTCGGCAATAGAATTCGACCATCCGGGTGTACTCGTCCTCGAGTGAGGACACCACGATCTCGTACGGCTCGAGATCGCTCATCACGCAACTGTCCTGGTGGGCCAGGGGGTGGGTGGAATTCACCGCGAGACGGAGCTCGTGTTGCATGGCGACGGCACCGGACAGGCCGGGTGGGATGCTCGCGCGGCGTGCCAGGGCGAGGTCGATCCGGCCCGTGAGCAGGTTGTCGCGGATGGTCGGTGCGGCGATCGGCATCACGTCGATGGCGAGACCAGGGTCCTGGAGGACGGCGGCCTCGATGACCTGGAACGCCTCCGACGGGGCGAGTTCGGCGGTATGTCCGATCATGTACGGGTCCGGCCGGCCGGTTCCGACCGCCTGTACCCCGGATGCGAGATGGGACCCGCCGGCCAGCAGTGGCAGGGCTCCGTCGTAGAGCCGGCGTCCGGCATCGGTCAGGGCGAGTGAGCGCCGCGACCGCGAGAACAGTTCGACGCCGAGTTGGTTCTCGAGCTCCCGGATGGTCACCGACAACGACTGCTGGGAGATGGCCTGTTGCTCGGCCGCCACGCGTAGCGAGGGTGCATCGACAACCGCCACGAACAGCCGCAGACGACGGAGGTCCAGGTCTCGGATGGCGGTGTGACCCGTTTCGTCAGCTGTCACCACTCAATCAAAGCAAATCCCCAGCGGTGACATTCCGAATCGCCATCATTGCAAACAGTGTCTTCGTTGACGCGGATTCGGGGCATGCCGGACCTGGGGATACGATTTCTCGGGCGGTGCGGTTTCGCAGGCGGATTCCTGGCATCCTGGACGGGTGAGTCCGTGGGCCATCGTCGCGATCCTCATCCTGGTGTGGGTGGTGCTGTCGGTGTCGGTTGCCGTCGTCCTCGGGCGGATGATCGCCCTGCGTGACCGCAAGGAGAAGCCTCGCCGACCGCATCGCGGCAATCCGACCGCGTCGGGTGGCGGGCGATCGTCCACCCATCACCGGGGTGCCTGAACGTCGCCTCGCCCGGGCTCTGCCGTGCGTCGGCCGATACCGTAGCGGACATGAGTCCAGCCTCGCATTCAGAATGGGATCGCCCCGCCGACGCGTCGTCGCCGCACGAGGGCGGGTTCCGTGCGCAGATCGACATCTCGACCACGCGCGGTGGCCCGCGGTATGGCCAGCTCAACGAGGAACTGCGCCGCCTGATGGATCTGGCGCGCTATGCATGCCCGCCCGAGGAGCTGACCGAGGCGATGATCGATCAGGTCCGGGCGCTCAACGAGAACCTCGCCAAGGTCCAGGTGGACGAGTGGGAGACGCCGTCGGGGACGCGGATCGATCTGCCGTCGCGGGGCAACCTGACGGTGCCGCCGTACGTCGTCACCGACGGCGGGCCGGACGGCGTGACCGCCGACGTCACCTTCCGGCCGTTCCATCTCGGCGGCAACAAGGCGGCGCATGGCGGGCACATCGCCGTCGCCTTCGACGACCTGGGTGGGCTGGCTTCGGCGCTGAAGGTGGAGGGCGTGACGCGCACGGCGTACCTCACCGTCGGCTATCGGTCGCTGACCCCATTGAACACCCCGCTTCAGATGCGCACCTGGGTGGAGACCCTCGATGGCCGCAAGGCGTTCGTGAAGGGCACGCTGCACGACGGCGAGCGGCTGTGCGCCGACATCGATGCACTGTTCATCGCGTTGAAACCGGGACAGCCGTGATCGGTTGATCGTCTGATCGATTCACGAGGCCGGTGCGGGTATCCCCTTGCCGGCGCCGATTCCGCTGACGCGGAAGGCGATTCCGGATCGGGTGCTACAGGATTCGGTCCGGGATCTCGGCGGTGTCGGCCGCGGCGTCGCAGGCCCGGTGGGGCTCGTTCGTGTGCGCCGGGGTCAGGTGAGTTCCTGTGCGTCGATCTGGAATCCGGCGGCCCGCAGACGTTCGACCAATGCGTCACCCATCGCCGCGGCGGGGGTGAGCACACCGGTCCGGGCCGGCAGGGTGGCGCGATCGAGCGCCAGGGTCAACGCGCTCTCACCGAGCATCACCGCGGTCGCCTTGTACCCCGGGTCGCCCTGGGCGCGCATCTGCGAGCGGTACCGACGTCCCGTGCTGGTGCGGGTGAATGTCTGGGTGACGAAATGGCCTTTGTCCCTGCTCTTCTCGCTCGGCCCCTGCCCGGGGTCGGGGAGCACCCTGTCGAGGAGCCGGCGCGTGGGACCGAAGCTCATCGCACCCAGGAAGGCGCCGGTTCCCACGCCCACGACACCGGCGATCAGCGTCGAGAGTCCTGGTACACCACCGACGTTCATCGTCTCGGCGTAGTGGAAGTCCGGGCCGTAGGCACCGTCGAGCAGCGCATCGGACCGGCGGACGACGCGAGTGTTGTACGAGGACATGAAGAACGGGGCGAGTGTCCCCGACAACGAGGGGTCGACCTTCTTGCCGCGGACGATCGCGATATCACTCGGCTCGCTCGACATCGACACCTTCGGAGTGGTGTCGGAGGTACCGGACAGCGCCTGCGGGTTGAGCAGCAGCCGGCGGGTCTGCGGGTCCTTGGCCTGCTCGGCGATCACCCGCATCGAATCGATTGTGCCGCCGGAGATTCCGCCGCGCATGGACCGGACCACCATGGTGGTGTCGGTGAGGGTGCCGGCGGCGTCGTCGGACACCGTGCGATACAGCACGTAGGCGCCGAGATCGGACGGGACGGAGTCGAAACCGCAGGAGTGGACGATCCGTGCGCCGGTCGCGACGGCCGTGTCGTGGGCCTTGGCGATGGAGTAGTGGACGAACGGCACCTCGCCGGTGAGGTCGACGTAGTCGGTGCCCGCCGAGGCGGCGGCCACCACCAAGGCCTCGCCGTAGCGCAGGTACGGGCCGACGGTCGTGCAGATCACGCGGGTGCGGGCGACCATCGCGTCCAGCGAACTCGGTGAGTCGGCGTCGGCGACCACCAGCGGCCACGACGCCGCGGTGGCCGGCAGTCGGCGGCGGACCTCGGCCAGTTTGGTCTCGGTGCGTCCGGCCAGTGCGATGCGGGTCCCGGCAGGCGCGTGTTCGGCCAGGTAGCGAGCGGTCAGTTCGCCGACGAAGCCGGTGGCGCCGAAGACGATGACGTCGAACTCGCGGTCGGACGATGAAGCTGTGGATTCCCCGTTCATGGTGCCGAGAGTAACCGTTACGCGACGTACGTCACAGTTGCGCTCATGGTCGCATGCGGCGGGCGGCCCACCGCGCGGCGAACGGCGCCACGAACAGCATCAGCAGAACCCGCAGGATCTGCGCCGCGACCACGAATGCGACATTCCCGCCGGCTGCGGTCGCCGCTGCCAGCACCGCGTAGATGCCGCCCGGTGTGGTGGCCAGATAGCAGTCGAACAGGGACTCGTGAGTCCACGCCGAGAGCAGCACGCCGAGCAGGGCACATCCCACGCCGATCCCGATGATCAGGACGACCGCCAGGGGCAGTACACGGCCGATCGCCCGCAACCGCGCCAGGGTGAAGCCGAGCCCGGCTTGCCAGCCGATCACCGCATACGCCACGGCCGGCAGCACCGGCGAGACCGCGGCATCCCCGGCGATGCCGGTGAGCTCGGCGACAGTGGTCAGGGCCATCGGGCCGAGCAGGCCCGCGGCCGGGAGACGTACCCGGCGCCCGAGCGGGGCGCCGATCCCGATGCACACGGCGAGGAGGAGCAGACCCCACGCCTGATCGACGAGAGTGGGACCCGCCGCGGTGACCTGTGCAGACGACGCACCGAACACCCACGACGAGATGACGGGGATGGTCACCGTGACCAGGGCGACCCGCAGGTACTGGACGACTGCGACCATCCGCTCGTCACCACCGAGTTCGCGGGTCAGGGCGACCAGGCCGGAGGCCCCGCCGGCCACCAGCGCCAGTGCACCGGTCAGGGTGTCGACCTGTTTGTGCAGGCCCAGGAGGGTCCCGCCGGCCACCGACAACGCGAGGGTGCCCAACCCCATGACCAGCACCGGGAACCACGACGACCCGAGGCCTGACAGCGTGTCCGGGTCGGCCATGGTGCCGATGAAGACACCGAGGATGCCCTGTGCGGACAAGAAGGCAGATCGCGGGACGATCGGGGTGTCGGGGCTGTCGTCGTCGGGGTTGTCGTCGTCGGGATCCGAGGCCGCCTCAGGGGCGGTGGTCACGGCGGCGCGGGGTGCGCATCCCGCGATCGCGAGCACTGCCGCCACCACCAGGCCTGCGAACAGGGCGGCCGCATCGACATCGGCGAGTTCGAGTAGAAGTGTCCCGGCCGCGGTCAGGGCGATGAGCAGAATCCAGCGGGGCACCGGGTTCAGCGTAGGGGTGCCGTCCGCGCTCGTCCGGGTGAGGGGAGGGGCGACGAGGTGTGTCGAAACCTCTTGGCCGATGTCGATGGTGTGACCAGCTGGGAATATGGTCGCCTTCTGGCGTGGTTGCGGGGATGTCGACTCGGGTTCTCGCTGCGCTCGGTGCCGGCTCGATCATCGTTCGGGCGTTGGCTGTTGGCTGTTGGTGTGGGTTGCGGGGATGTCGACTGGGGTTCTCGCTGCGCTCGGTGCCGGCTCGATCATCGTTCGGGGCGTTGGCTGTTGGTGGTTGAGCCGATGAGGAGCGGAGCGACGAGGCGTGTCGAAACCTCTGTTGGCCGACGTCGGGTGGTGACCACGGCAGAGCCGACACTCGGGGTGCAGGGACGCTCAGACGGTGGCGGTCCCGACGCTGAGTGCGCCGTAGGCCCTGGGGACGCCGTGCTGATAGAACTGGTCGATGTCGGTGACCTTGAACCCGTTGTCGGCCAGCAGCTTCGGGATGTCGCGGGTGAGGTGGCAACCGCCGGCGATCCGTTTCTGGACGGGCTCGAGGCGTCGCTGCCACCGCTGGACCCCGACATCCGGCGCGTGCCCGTGCTCCAGGAAACAGAACGACGCACCCGGCCGCAGCACCCGGGCCAGTTCGTGCAACGCGGCCGGCAGGTCGGCGATGGTGCACAGTGTGAACGTCGAGAGTGCCGCGTCGAAGGAATCGTCGTCGAACGGCAGCCGCTGGCCGTCGAGGGCGCCACGGTCGATCGGGACGGACGAGGCGGCGATCCGCGAGTCGGCCATCTGCCACGCCACGTCGGACGGTTCCACCGCCACCACCCGGGTGACGGCGTCGGGGTAGCGGCCGACGTTACGGCCGGACCCGAAACCGACCTCGATCACCTCACCCGACAAACCGGCACAGGTCCGGGCACGCAGAGGATCGAGCATCGAGGACCCGCAGGTCAGGTCGATGACGTGGGGTAAGACGCGGTCGTCGTAGAAACCCATCACCACCATCCTAATACTCTGGGAGCCATGAATCCCTCGACTTTGCAGGCGCGGGTGATCGTCGACGAGATGATCCGTGGCGGTGTCCGCGAGGCGGTGCTGTGTCCCGGCTCCCGCAACGCACCGCTCGCCTTCGCGTTGCACGCCGCCGACACCGCCGGACGGTTGCGGCTGCACGTCCGAATCGACGAGCGGTCGGCGGGATATCTCGCGTTGGGTCTGGCGGTGTCGTCGCGCCGTCCGGTGCCCATCGTCATGACCAGTGGCACCGCGGTGGCCAACATGAGTCCGGCGGTGTTCGAGGCCAACTATGCCCGTGTCCCGCTGGTGGTGGTCAGCGCCAATCGGCCGTACGAGCTACTCGGGTCGGGGGCGAACCAGACCGTCGAACAGTTCGGCATCTTCGGTACCCAGGTGCGGGCGACGATCAGCCTGGGGCTGGCCGAAGCCGACCTCGACACCAACAGCCAGTGGCGGTCGGCGGTCGGCCGTGTCCTGGCCGCCGCGCGCGGGGCGCGCACCGGCAACGCGGGTCCGGTGCAGTTCGACATCCCGCTGCGCGAACCCCTCGTCCCCGACCCCGAGACCTTCCCCGACGACGACCTCGGGAGCTGCGCCGGACGACCCGACGGCATGCCGTGGACGCAGGCACCGGTCGGCAAACTCGACATCCCACTGCCCATCGATCTCTCCGCCGACACCGTCGTCATCGCCGGTCACGGCGCCGGGCACCATCTGGCGCTGGACGGCATCCCGACCATCGCCGAACCGACCGCACCGCACCCGGCAACGCCACTGCATCCACTCGCGCTCGACCGGATCACGCCCCGGCAGGCGATCATCTGCGGGCGGCCGACCCTGCACCGCGGGGTGTCCCGGCTGCTCGCCGATCCGCAGGTCAAGGTATATGCGGTCACCACCGGCCCACGCTGGCCGGACGTGTCGGGCAACGTGTACGCCACCGGTACCCGTGTCGAGGCGATCGCCGAACCCCGCGAGGACTGGCTCAAGGACTGCGCCTCGGTGCACCAGCGGGTGCTCGACGCCGTGGACGCCGAACTCGACGCACCCGGCTCGGCGACCGGCCTACACGTGGCGCGGGTGGTGTCGGCGGCGATGGGACCCGGTGAGCAACTCGTCGTCGGCGCCAGCAACCCGATCCGCGACATCGCCCTGGCCGGGCGCCTCGGGCACGGTGTGACGGTGCTGTCCAACCGGGGCGTGGCCGGCATCGACGGCACCAACTCCACCGCGATCGGCGCGGCCCTGGCCCGCGACGCCGAACACCCCGGCACGCGGACCGTCGCGCTGATGGGGGACCTGACCTTCATCCACGACGCGACCGGCCTGATCGTCGGTCCAAGCGAACCGCGCCCGCGACGCCTCACGATCGTGGTGGCCAACGACGACGGCGGGGGTATCTTCAGCATGCTCGAGCAGGGCGACCCGCGGTTCAACACCGGGGCCTACGCCGGGGCCTACGAGCGGGTGTTCGGGACGCCACACCACACCGACATCGCCTCGGTGTGTGCCGGCTTCCACATCCCGCATCGGCTGGTGACACTCGACGGATTGCCGACGGCGCTGGCACAGGTCGCCGACACCGGTATCGAGGTGATCGAGGTGTGCACCGACCGCGACCGGCTGCGTGCGGTACACGCCGGGATCGTCGCGCGCCTGCGCTGACGGGTCCGGGCTGACGGGGCTGAGTATCCTGATCGACATGAGTCCGGTCATCCTGCGTCGCGTCCAGAAGACGCTGCTGGTGATCGGACTGATCGTCACGGTGCTATCGGCGTGCATCGTCGTCGCGGCCTATCGCAACGATGCGGCGATCGATGCGAACAAGGGCACCGTGATGGCCGACATCGTCTCGGCCGACCGCCTGCACGCCGTCGCCTACTTCCAGACCCCCGACGGGCAGATCGTCAGTCCACGCCTGGGGCTGCTCTACCCGACCGAGCTGGGCACCGGACAGCGGATCAGCGTCGAATACGACACGACCAACCCCGATCTGGCACGGCCGGCGGGACGTGGATGGACGCTGTCGATCATCCCGGCGGCCTCGGTCGCGGTGATCGGCTGGATCGTGGTGGTGGCGCTGATGTTGCTGATCGCCGAGGTCAACCGTCGGTGGGTACGACGCTCGCAGCGTCGATCCTCCACCGACGACGAGTCGAGGCCCGAGCCCGGGCCCGCCGACGAGCGGGAGACCGTCGACGCCTGAGGGGTGAGGCCATGTGACGCCGGACATTCGTGGACAGTTCGTGTCGGCGTCATGTCCGGCCCCCACCACCGTCACCGCGTGTCGGGACGATGCCCTCATGCGCGTCGCGATCGTCGCCGAGAGTTTCCTCCCCCAGGTCAACGGGGTCGTCAATTCGGTGTTGCGGGTGGTGGACCACCTGGAGCGCACCGGGCACACGGCCGTGGTGATCGCCCCGGACTCGGTCCGGGACGGACACACCGCGCCACCGCTGGTGGGTCGCCGCACACCGGTGCACACCGTCCCGTCGATGCGGTTCCCCGGCGTGACCTCCCTGCCGATCGGGGTGCCGACGCCGGCGCTGTACCGCACGCTGCGGGATGCGCGGCCCGATGTGGTGCACCTGGCGTCACCGTTCGTCGTCGGCGGGGCCGGTGCGGTTGCCGCCCGCACGCTGCGCGTGCCCACGGTGGCGGTGTTCCAGACCGACGTCGCCGGATTCGCCGAGGCCTACAAGATGGAACTCGCCGGGCGTGCCGCCTGGCAGTACACCCGGGTGCTGCACACCCTGTGTGCGCGGACGCTGGTGCCGTCGTCGGCGACGATGGCCGAACTGGCCTCCCGCGGAATCCCGCGGCTGCACCGGTGGGCGCGCGGGGTGGACACCGCACAGTTCTCGCCGGCCAACCGTGACGAGCGGTTGCGATCGGAGTGGACCGGCGGGCCCGGTCGGCTGATCGTCGGATTCGTCGGTCGGCTCGCCCCGGAGAAGCATGTCGAACGCCTCGCCCCGCTCGACGCCGACCCGAGCGTGCAGCTGGTGATCGTCGGCGACGGCCCGGAGCGTGCGCGGCTGGGCCGGCTGTGCCCGAATGCGGTGTTCACCGGCGAACTGCGGGGCGCCGAACTGGCCCGCGCCTATGCGAGCCTCGACGTGTTCGCGCACGCCGGGGAGCACGAGACGTTCTGTCAGGCCATCCAGGAGGCGATGGCGTCGGGATTGCCGGTGGTGGGACCCGACGCCGGCGGGCCGCGTGATCTGGTGACGCCGATGGCCACCGGCTTCCTGCTGGCACCCGGTGAGTACGAGGCGCGGATCGGCGAGGCCGTCGACGCCCTGCGCGATCCGGTGCAGCGGGCGACGATGGGCCGGGCCGGGCTCGCCGCGGTACGGGCGCGCACCTGGCCGGTGCTGTGTGAGGAACTCGTCGGTCACTACCGTGCGGTGATCACGCACAGCCGGGGTGAGGGCGGGTTGGCGTCCGAGGGGATTCGGCTCGCCGGGTAGCGTGGTCGGCATGGCCGATACCGATCGCGCGAGTCTGGACAAGGATCCCACCGAGGTCGCGGCGATGTTCGACGGCGTCGCCAAGCGCTACGACATCACCAACACAGTGCTCTCGTTCGCGCAGGATCGACGCTGGCGCAAGGCGACCCGCAAGGCCCTCGCACTGACCCGCGACGACATCGTGCTCGACCTGGCCGCCGGGACCGCCGTCTCGACGGCCGAACTCGCGTCGTCGGGGGCGCGGTGTGTGGCCGCCGACTTCTCACTCGGCATGCTCAAGGCCGGCGCGCACCGCGACGTACCGAAGGTGGCCGCCGACGCGCTGGCCCTGCCGTTCGCCGACGGATCGTTCGACGCGGCCACCATCTCGTTCGGCCTGCGCAACGTCCACGACGTCCCACAGGCCCTCAGCGAGCTGCATCGGGTCCTCAGACCCGGTGGGCGCCTGGTGATCTGCGAGTTCTCCACGCCGACGCTGCGGCCGTTCCGCACGGTGTACATGGAGTACCTGATGAAGGCCTTGCCCGCGGTCGCGACCCGGGTGTCGTCGAATCCGGCCGCGTATGTCTATCTGGCGGAATCGATTCGGGCGTGGCCCGACCAGTTCGGCCTCGGTGATCTCCTCCGTGACGCGGGTTTCGAGAGCGTCCGGTGGGAGAACCTCACCGGCGGTATCGCAGCGATCCACTCCGGGGTCCGCGCCTGATTTCTGGTTGTCCTACAACGGTTTTCAGGCGAAGGGTGGGCGATCGTCCAGCCGGCTGGAGGCGCCACCCACCGACCGCCAGGCGCGGGCGATCAGGTCGGCGTCGTCGGGGGTGATCAGGTTGCCCATCACGCGCACCACCATCGACATCAGTCGCTGCGACCGGATTCCGGGACGACCCAGGATCGGCACGGTTCGCGGCATGGTGAGCAGCCCGGCCAGGCGTCGGGCCGCGGAGAACGCCGTCCCGTAGTGCTCGACGAGTTCGGCCCGCCACGCCTCGGTGTGATCGCCGGCGGCCAGGCGTGCCACCGCCAGTCGCGCCGTCTCCAGTGCGTAGTCGATGCCCTCACCGTTGAGCGGGTTGACGCATGCCGCGGCGTCGCCGACGAGCATCCAATTGGGGCCGGCGACACCGCTGACCGCCCCGCCCATCGGGAGCAGTGCGGAGGCGATCCGGACCGGGTCGCCGGTGATCTGCCACTCGTCGCCGACCATCCGCGCGTAGTGCTCGAGGATCGGCCGCAACGCCATGCTCGCCGGCCGTTTGGCCGTCGCGAGCGCACCCACGCCCACGTTGAGCAGGCCCGTCGACCCGAGCGGGAACACCCAGCCGTAACCGGGCAGCAGTTCGCCGTCGGGGCCGCGTAACTCCAGATGTGAGCCCATCACCCGCGCATCCGACAGCGGCGACGGCACATAGGAGCGGGCGGCGACGCCGTAGGCGGTGTCGCGGTGCCAGGTGCGGCCGAGGATCTTGCCCAGCCCGGACCGCACGCCGTCGGCGACGATCACCTGTCCGACGCGGATGGTGTGCCGCCCGGCCGGGGTGTCGAGGACGACCGAGGTGATCCGGCCGTCGTCGAGGACGACGTCGACGGCCTTGGCGGGTGCGGCCATCCGCGCACCGCGGCCGAGGGCGAAGCGGCGGATCGCGTCGTCGAGTTCGGTGCGCGCGATGGCGCTGCCATGGGTGGGGAAGCGGCCCGACGGCCACGGCACGTACACCGACCGGCCCCACCCGTTGAGCTGCAGGCCGTCCAGGCGCGGCCGTCCGTCGAGCAGGTCACCCAGGCCCAGGGCGTCGAGCTCGGCCACCGCGCGCGGGGTCAGGCCGTCACCGCAGGTCTTGTCGCGGGGAAAGGCGGCCGCGTCGGCGAGCACGACGTCATATCCGGCGTCGGCGGCGTGGGCGGCGGCGGCCGACCCGCCGGGACCCGCGCCGACCACCAGGACGTCGGCGGAGGCAGGGATGTCGATACGTGGCGCGTCGGTGGTCACCGGACAAGTATGTCGGCGCGCGGGTGACCCACGTCGATCGGGCGGTGGGAGGGGTTGCGGATAGGCTGCTAGCAGAAGTGCCCGGGTTCTGCGCGCCGACACAGGTGTCGCGGACTGGGCTGTCCACGTTCTCGAGGGGAGCGGCGCAACACGTGAAGTCGACATTCACCGGGGTAGACCTCGTGACCGACGAGTTCGCCGAGACGGTTCGATCGTCACTGGCACGGGTCGAGGACCTGCTGCTCACCGAGCTGGCGTCGGGGGACGATGTGATGACCGAGGCGGCCACCCACCTGGCCCGGGCCGGTGGCAAGCGGTTCCGGCCCATGTTCGCGATCCTGGCCGCCCAGTTCGGGCCGGAGGCCGGCAGCGGCGATGTGATCACCTCGGCCACCGTCGTCGAGATGATCCACCTGGCGACGCTGTACCACGACGACGTGATGGACGAGGCGCCGATGCGACGTGGCGCACAGAGCGCGAACGCGCGCTGGACCAATTCGATCGCGATCCTCGCCGGCGACTTCCTGTTCGCCCGCGCCTCGCGGCTGGTGTCGACGCTGGGTCCCGACGCGGTACGGATCATCGCCGAGACCTTCGCCGAACTGGTCACCGGGCAGATGCGCGAGACCGTCGGCGCGGGGGAGGGCGTGGACCCGATCGACCACTACCTGAAGGTCGTGTGGGAGAAGACGGGCTCACTGATCGCGGCCGCCGCACGGTTCGGCGCGATGGCCTCGGGTGCGTCGGCCACCGACACCGACCGCCTCTCCCGGATCGGCGACCTCGTCGGCACCGCCTTCCAGGTATCCGACGACATCATCGACATCAGTTCTGTCACAGGTGATTCCGGTAAGACCCCGGGGACCGATCTGCGGGAGGGCGTGCACACCCTGCCGGTGCTGTACGCGGTGCGCGAGCAGGGCGCCGACGCCGACCGTCTGCGGGCGCTGCTGCTCACCGAGGCCGGGGCACCACGACCGCTGACCGACGACGACGAGGTGGCCGAGGCGCTCGCGTTGCTGAACGCCTCGCCGGGAATGGCCGCGGCCCACACCAAGATGGACGAGCTCGCCGCGCAGGCGCGTGCCGAGCTGGGCCAGCTGCCGGACATCCCGGCCAATCAGGCGATGCGATCGCTGGTCACCTACACCGTCGACCGGATCGGATAGCGCCGGCTCCGGTGGAGTGGGGAAACCAAACCGGTCCCCGGATCGTTTGAGACACTGGATGGCGTTTGGCGCGCCAGGAGATCGAACGAGGGATTGATGCACTTCAACGGACTGAAAACGGCGGCCCTGCTGGGGTTGATGTCGGCGATCATCGTCGGGATCGGCGCGGCCTTCCGCAACCCCACCATCCTGTGGGGATCGGTGATCCTGGCGATCGCGGTGAACGGCTACGTGTACTTCAACAGCGCCAAGATGTCGCTGAAGGCGATGCACGCGCAACCGGTCACCGAGGTCGAGGCGCCGGTGCTGTACCGGATCGTCCGAGAGCTCGCGACCGCGGCGCGTCAGCCCATGCCCGCGCTCTATATCAGTCCCACCGAATCACCGAATGCCTTTGCCACGGGCCGTAATCCGAAGAATGCTGCGGTGTGCTGCACGGCCGGGATACTGCGTTTGCTCGACGAGCGGGAGCTGCGTGCGGTGCTCGGTCACGAGCTCTCGCACGTGTACAACCGCGACATCCTGATCTCGTCGATCGCCGGCGCGATGGCTGCGGTGATCAGCGGTCTGGCCAACTTCGCGATGTTCTTCGGGGCCTTCGGCGGCAACCGCGACAACGGACCCAACCCGCTCGTCCTGATCCTGATCAGCTTCCTCGGGCCGATCGCGGCAACGGTGGTGAAGATGGCGGTGTCGCGGTCGCGGGAGTACCAGGCCGACGAGTCCGGCGCCGAGCTGACCGGTGACCCCCTCGCCCTGGCGTCGGCGCTGGCGAAGATCTCGGGCGGCATCCAGGCGGCGCCGCTGCCGCCGCAACCCGACATCGCCGCCCAGCAGCACGCGATGATCGAGAGCCCGTTCCGGGCCGGTGACCGGATGGCGAAGATGTTCTCCACCCACCCGCCGACCGAGGACCGCATCCGTCGGCTGCACGAGATGGCCCGGCGCGGGTCGGGTGGCGACGCCCACTGAACGTGTTCGGGTGCCCGGTGAACGTGTTCGGGTGCCCGGTCAACGAGATGGGACGCCCGCTGCACGGGTCGGGACGCAACAGCGCCCACCCGAGTCGTCGTCGAGTGGGCGCTGTGGCACGGGGAGGCGCTGTGGCATGGGACGGCGTTGTGGCACGGGCCCGGCGGCGGTTGTCTAGCGGTAGTTGACGAACTGCAGGGCGATCCCGAAGTCCTCGCCCTTGAGCAGTGCGATGACGGCCTGGAGGTCGTCACGCTTCTTGCTCGACACCCGCAGCTCCTCACCCTGGATCTGCGCCTTGACCCCCTTGGGGCCCTCGTCGCGGATCTTCTTGGAGATCTTCTTGGCGTGCTCGGAGTCGATGCCCTGCACGAGGCTGCCGGTGATCTTGAACTGCTTGCCGGAACCGACCGGCTCGCCGGCGTCGAACGCCTTGAGGGAGATGTCGCGACGGATCAGCTTCTCCTTGAACACCTCGAGGCCCGCCAGGGCCCGCTCCTCGGCATCCGAGGTGATGACTATCACCTCCTCGCCGGACCACGCGATGTCGGTGTTGGTGCCGCGGAAGTCATAGCGCTGGGACAGTTCCTTGGCGGCCTGGTTGAGGGCGTTGTCGACTTCCTGGCGGTCGACCTTGCTCACGACGTCGAATGATGAATCAGCCATGCCCGACAGCATAGCCGCGTGCGGTTGCCCCGCGACGACCCTTCTGACCAGCTGGTTTGCATTCGTGGGCGGGGGGCGTTGTATTGTTCTCAGGCGTTGATCGAACGGAGCTCACGAGCCCCGGAGGATCAGCACGGCAGGTTGCCCGAGCGGCCAAAGGGAGCGGATTGTAAATCCGTCGCGCAAGCTACATAGGTTCGAATCCTATACCTGCCACTACGTGGTTCTCGTCGTCCGCGACATGCCCCGAAATCGCCCCGAACAGGCGATTTGGAGCCCAGACGGTCGAGTGTGTAACCTCGTAAAGGCTCTCGGGCCGGGAAGCATCAGCCAGATGTGCCCACACCGGGAATCGCCCCCTTAGCTCAGTCGGCAGAGCGTTTCCATGGTAAGGAAAAGGTCGACGGTTCGATTCCGTCAGGGGGCTCGCTGGACTTGGATACCCGGTTCGGGTTTTTCAAGCCGCCATGGCGGTGTAGCTCAGCTGGTTAGAGCGCACGACTCATAATCGTGAGGTCGAGGGATCGAGTCCCTCCACCGCTACACAACTGCAGCGCCCGCAGCGGCTCGGTGAACACGGGAGCGCGAGCGAGACAAACAGCAACCCGTGAAAGAAGGACACAGTGGCTTCCTCAACCGATGTGCGGCCCAAGATCACCTTGGCCTGCGAGGTGTGCAAGCACCGCAACTACATCACCAAGAAGAACCGTCGTAACGATCCCGATCGCCTCGAGATCAAGAAGTTCTGCCCGAATTGCGGCAAGCACCAGGCGCACAAGGAATCGCGCTGACCTCAGGGTCGGCGTTTCCGACACAGAGACAACACGTACGGACCGCCTCCACGAGGCGGTCCGTACGCGTTTTCCCCAGTGATGGGTGACAGGGTGGCCTCACCGGCGCGGACCAGCCCTCGACCACGGACACGGCCACAGCCCGGCCGGAGCGAACGCAGGTAAGGAGCCCAGCATGTCGCAGATCACCGATGCCGAGATCCAGGAACGGATCGCGGCACTCAAGAACGGCGTGAAGCTCACCCCGGAAGAGATCGCCGAGCACACCAAGGAGATGGTGGGCTACAACTACACCGTCGACGACTTCTACGAGGTCGGTCGCGAAGAGGTGCGCAAGCATGCGCGTGCGGTGCAGGACGACCATCCGATGCACTGGGACGAAGAAGCCGCCAAGGCGATGGGCCACCCCGGGCTGATCGCCGCCCCGACCTTCGTGTCGGTGCTCGGCATCATCGCGCAGCGTCGACTCTTCGAGGACATCGTCACCGGCTACGACCTGTGGCAGATCATGCAGACCGATCAGCGACTGGTGTTCCACAAGCCGATCACCGTCGGTGATCGACTGATCTGTGACGTCTCCCTCGACTCCTTCCGGCAGATGGCCGGCACCGACGTGATGGTCACCAAGAACGTCATCTGGAACCAGCACGACGAACCGGTCATGACCACCTGGACCTCGCTGGTCGCCCGCCCGGCCGTCGAGGTCGATCCGGAGGTCATCGACGAGCTCGAGCACGTGATGATGAAGGTCGACCGCGAGCCGACCCTGCCCAAGACCGTGCACGGGCCGTTCGACCGCTACCACCAGCCCGACCCGGTGGTCGATCCCAAGCCGTACAGCGCGATCGGCTTCGACGATCTCGAGGTCGGCCAGGAGCTGCCGCCGCTCACCAAGACACTGACCCGTGGCAACCTGGTGAACTACGCCGGCGTGGCCGGCGATCCCAACCCCATCCACTTCTCCGACGAGGTGGCCAAGGTGATCGGGATGGAGACCGTCGTCGCGCACGGCATGCAGACCATGGGCCTGGGTGCGTCGTTCATCAGTCGGTTCGTCGGCGATCCGGCCGCGATCTTCGAGTACAACGTGCGGTTCACCAGCCCGGTGTACGTCTACCCGGACACCTATGCGAACGTCGACTTCACCGGCAAGATCAAGTCGCTGGACCCGGCGACCCGTCGCGGGGTGATCGCGATCGTCGCCAAGCAGGGCGACCGCAAGATCTTCGGTCGCGCGCTGGCGCACGTGCAGTTCAACTGACGACGCGTCTCATGCCGTCGGTCGGGTGATTCGGCTGCGGACGGTGAACGCCGCGCAGCCGATCACCGCCAGGCCGCCGACGGTGAGGGCCGGGGTCAGCGCCTCACCGAGAAGCAGCACCGACCAGCCGACACTGAGGACCGGCTGCACGAGCTGGGTCTGTGACACGGTGGTGATCGGCCCGATCGCCAGGCCGCGGTACCAGGCGAAGAAGCCGAGGAACATGCTCACCGCCGCGAGGTAGCCGAAGGCCGCCCACTGACCGGTGGTGGCGTGCGGGGGATGGGCGACGACGTCGGCGCCGGCCACCACGGTCATCACCGGGGCGGCCAGCACGAGTGCCCAGCAGATCGTCTGCCACGATCCGAGTTCACGCGACATCCGTCCGCCCTGCGCATAGCCGATCGCCGCGGCGGCCACGGCACCCGCGAGAGCGAGATCGGCGACACCCCCGCCGCCGACCGACCCGTGGGCGAGCACGGTGAACCCGGCGGTGACGAGGACTCCGGCCGTCGCTCCCACCCAGAACCGCGGGCTGGGCCGTTCGCCGGTGAGCAGTACCGCGACGACAGCGGTGGCCGCGGGCAGCACCCCGATCACGACCGCCGCGTGCCCGGCGGACACCTGCGGCAGGGCCATCGAGGTGAGCAGCGGGAAGCCCGCCACCACGCCGACCGACACCGGGAGCAGCCCGACGATCTGGCGCGGGGTGGGTGGGCGCACGCGACAGACCACGAGGACGGCGACGGCGAGCAGGGCTGCGATCACGGCCCGGCCGGCGCCGAGCTGGACCGGGGTGAGACCGGTGCCGCCGTCGTGCCGGACGGCGATCGCGGTGAACGGCACGGTGAACGAGAACGCGACGACGCCGAGCAGACCCCACCCGATCCCCGACGACAGCGGGGGACGCGATGGCGCGGTGCCGGCCGCTGCCGATCGTGTCGATCGAGGCGGTATCACCGAGTCCGGCGGTATCACCGAGTCAGACTGAGCGATAGCGCTACTATTGTCATTCATGTCCGACGATAGCAGTGAGCGCATCGCACGTCACCTGCGTTCGGTGGCCGCCGACCGCGGCCCCGGCGCCAAACTGCCGTCGACGCGTGAGCTCGCGGCGAGGTTCGGTGCGGGGCCGGTCACGGTGCAGCGTGCGCTGGCGCGGCTCGTGGCCGAGGGGATCGTCGAAACACGCTCAGGTGCAGGAACATTCGTTCGGCGAGCGCAACGCTCCGCGGTGACCGGTGATCTCTCGTGGCAGACGGCCGCGCTCGGGCCGGCGCGCGGCGGGACGTCGCCGGTGGGTTCGACGATGCGCACCGTCCCGCACGACACCATCGCGCTGCACGGCGGTTACCCCGACACCTCGCTGCTACCGATGCGCGAGATCGCGAGCGCTTTCGCGAGGCTGACGCGCGGTGGTGGCCACGCCGATGCGTTCGCTCGACCGCCCACCGCGGGGTTGCCGGATCTGCGCCGCTGGTTCGTCGACGACCTCGCCGCCGACGCCTGGCGTGACACCGATGCGCTGATCACCTCCGGTGGGCAGGCGGCGCTGGTGGCGACGTTCGGGGCGCTCGCGCGTCCCGGTGACGCGATCGTCATGGAGTCGCCGACGTACTGGGGTGCGATCGCCGCGGCCCGGCAGGCCGGGCTGGTGATCGTGCCGGTGCCGCGGACCGAGGGAGCGCCGTCGGCGGCCGACCTCGACGCCGCCTTCGCGTCGTCGGGCGCGCGGCTGGCCTACGTGCAGCCGAATTTCGCCAACCCGACCGGCGACGTCTGGACCGCCGCCCAGCGGGACGAGGTACTCGACGTGGCCCGTGCCCATCGCACCTTTCTGGTGGAGGACGATTGGGCGCACGACTTCGCGATGGACGTCACACCTCGTCCGCTGGTGTGCGACGACACCGACGGGCACGTGATCTACATCCGGTCGCTCACCAAGAGCCTGTCGCTCACCGTGCGGGTGGCCGGGGTACTCGCCCGCGGCCCGGCCCGCGCACGGATCGGCACCGCGCTGACCGTCTCGGATCTGTACGTTTCGCCGGTGCTGCAGGCGGTGGCCCTCGACGTGGTCAGCCGCCCCGCCTGGCGCGCCCACCTGCAGCGCATGTCCCGGGCGCTGCAGGTGCGTCGGGATGCGCTGGTGTCGGCGCTGGCGATGGGGGCACCGATGATCGAGGTACGGGCGGTTCCCCGCGGCGGGCTGAATCTGTGGGCGGCGCTGCCGGGACACACCGCCGACGGCACCCCGACCGATCCGGTTCTGGTGGCCGCCCGTGCCCTGGCGCAGGGGGTCGCGATCTCGCCCGGACCGGAGTGGTTTCCGACCGAACCGACCGGTCCCTTCGTGCGACTCAACTTCTCGGCGTCGGGACCGGAACGCTACGGCGAGGCGGTGGCGATTCTCGCCGCGGCGGTCGATCCGGTGTGATCCGAGGGTATCGGGGGGCTGTGACCAGCGTCGGGGCGTCGCGAGTCGGGGCGTTTTGGGTTACGTGGGTGAGGTGATCTACACTGAAGTGTCTCGATTGATCTTGACTTGCGCGCTACCCCAAGGGTGGCGCGTTGGTTTTGTCGGAGGACCGCACTCGGCCGTAGGGTTGGGAGGGTTCCGTAGGGTGGATCGGGACAGGTGGTCGCACGAAGGGACGGGAGTGATCCCGAACCGGGCGGTGACCGCAGAGGGGCGTAGCTCAACTGGCAGAGCAGCGGTCTCCAAAACCGCAGGTTGCAGGTTCAAGTCCTGTCGCCCCTGCCCTGGAGAGGGCACACGTTGACGAGAGGAACCTCGAAGGTGAGCAAGCGAGACCGGGCTGCCCGCGCCAAAGACGCCGGACAGGACGTCACGGCTTCGGCCGCCGACGAGCTCGAGGTCTCCGACGACACCGCCGCCGACGCGGCCGAGGGCACGGAGTCCACAGAACTCCGGCCGACCGGTAAGCGCTCGGGACGGGGCCGTCGCTCGGCAGCGTCTGCCTCCGACACCGCCGATGACGACACCGCTTCCGCAGCCGGGACCGCGGTCGCCGTCAAGGAACGCAAGAAGAAGGCGTCGCCGGAGGAGAGCCGGAATCCGTTCGTTCGGATCTGGCTGTTCCTTCAGCAGGTCGTCTCCGAACTGAAGAAGGTCATCTGGCCCACGCGGCGCGAGATGATCACCTACACGGTGGTCGTGCTGGTGTTCGTGGTCATCGTGACCGCCTTCATCTTCGGCATCGACATCGCTTTCGCCAAGGGCGTCCTCTGGCTGTTCGGCTAGCGGCTCATCACGGTGAGTCGTCCGGTCGGGCGTAGACGACGTCGACCGGAACTGTGAGAAAGAGGAGCGTGGGCAGCGTGAGCACCCCGGACAACATCGAATCGGCCGACGAGGCCGTCGTGGACGAGGCGATCTCCGCAACCGTCGACGAGACCGAGGACTCGGACGTCGAGGCCCTGGCCGACGGCACCGACGACGACATCGAGGACGACTCCGACGAGGATGTGGACGACTCCGACGAGGATGTGGACGACGAGGACGACTCCGACGACGAGGAAGACTCCGACGAGGAAGCCGTCGAAGCCGAGGCCCCGGCCGAGCCCGTCGAGGAGGATCCGGTCGAGGAGCTGCGCAAGCAGCTGCGTCGCGCTCCCGGTGAGTGGTACGTCGTGCACAGCTATGCCGGCTACGAGAACAAGGTCAAGACCAACCTCGAGACCCGTGTCCAGAACCTGGATGTCGGCGACTACATCTTCCAGGTCGAGGTCCCGACCGAAGAGGTCACCGAGATCAAGAACGGCCAGCCCAAGAAGGTCAACCGCAAGGTGCTGCCCGGCTACATTCTGGTGCGCATGGACCTCAACGACGAGTCGTGGGGCGCGGTCCGTAACACCCCGGGTGTCACCGGCTTCGTCGGTATGACCAGCAAGCCGTCGCCGCTGAGCCTCAACGAGGTGATGCAGTTCCTGATGCCGCGCACCGAGGCCAAGAAGCCCGCGAAGGCCGCATCGGTCGGCGAGAGTGTCGAGGCCGCGGCCGCCGCCGTCAGCGCCACCATCGAGGTGGACTTCGAGGTCGGCGAGTCGGTCACCGTCATGGACGGCCCGTTCGCGACCCTGCCCGCGTCGATCAGCGAGGTCAACGCCGAGCAGCGCAAGGTCAAGGTGCTCGTCTCGATCTTCGGTCGTGAGACCCCGGTCGAGCTCGGATTCAACCAGGTCGAGAAGATCTGATCGGCGCCTGACGACAGTCCCAGGCCACCCCGTGGCCGACGTTCACGGGCCACTCTGTGGCCGGGGACAACCAGACTTCCACGCCTCCAGCGGACGTGGATCAGCAAGGAAACAACCAAGGAACACAGATGCCTCCCAAGAAGAAGAAGCTCGCCGGGATCATCAAGCTCCAGATCCAGGCAGGCCAGGCCAACCCGGCTCCGCCCGTGGGTCCGGCGCTCGGTCAGCACGGCGTGAACATCATGGAGTTCTGCAAGGCGTACAACGCGGCGACCGAGTCGCAGCGTGGCAACGTCGTGCCGGTCGAGATCTTCGTGTACGAAGACCGCTCGTTCGACTTCAAGCTGAAGACCCCGCCCGCGGCGAAGCTGCTGCTCAAGGCCGCAGGTCTGCAGAAGGGCTCCGGCGAGCCGCACGTCAAGAAGGTCGGCAAGGTCTCGATGGACCAGGTCCGCGAGATCGCCAAGACCAAGGCCGAAGACCTCAATGCCAATGACATCGACCAGGCCGCGAAGATCATCGCCGGTACTGCTCGGTCGATGGGTATCACGGTCGAGTGAGCTTGCGAACTCGCAAGTAACACCGAGTGAGCTTGCGAACTCGTAAGCACACAGAGTTTGATCCAAACATTTTTCAGTGTGGGAGGGCCGGCTCGGTCCGCACCACCAACTCGCTGTGGTGATCACGGCGGAGAAGGAACAGAGCGATGAGCAAGAAGAGCAAGGCCTACCAGGCCGCGGCCGACAAGGTCGACAAGTCCAAGCTCTACAGCCCGCTGGAGGCTGCTGAGCTGGCCAAGGAAACGTCGTCGACGAAGACCGACGCGACCGTCGAGGTCGCGATCCGGCTGGGTGTCGACCCCCGTAAGGCAGACCAGATGGTTCGAGGCACCGTCAACCTGCCGCACGGTACGGGTAAGACCGCCCGCGTGATCGTGTTCGCCGTCGGCGACAAGGCCGCCGAGGCCACCGCCGCCGGTGCCGACGAGGTCGGCGCCGAGGACCTGATCGAGAAGATCCAGGGCGGCTGGCTGGAGTTCGACGCAGCGATCGCCACCCCGGACCAGATGGCCAAGGTCGGTCGTATCGCCCGCGTCCTGGGCCCGCGTGGTCTGATGCCGAACCCGAAGACCGGCACCGTCACCACCGACGTGACCAAGGCCGTCAACGAGATCAAGGGCGGCAAGATCAACTTCCGCGTCGACAAGGCAGCCAACCTGCACTTCGTCATCGGCAAGGCATCGTTCGGTGCCGAGCAGCTGGCCGAGAACTACGGTGCGGCGTTCGACGAGATCATGCGTGCGAAGCCGTCCGCGGCCAAGGGCCGGTACGTCAAGAAGGTGACCGTCTCCACCACCACCGGCCCCGGTATCCCGGTCGATCCGGCGGTGACCCGCAACTTCGCCGAGGCCCCGCAGGCCTGAGCGTCGTGAACATGTGAGACCGCGAAGGGCCCGACACCACACGGTGTCGGGCCCTTCGTGCATGATCGGACCATTCGCCCTGCGATCGGGCGATGGACACCTCTGGAGGTCGGTAGTGCGCACACGTCGGGTCCGCAACGTGCCCGTGTCCGTACTCGTGGCGGTTCTCGTGGCGCTGGTGGTGTCTGTCGCCGGCTGCGGCAGTTCCGGCCAGGGTTCGGGGTCGTCGTCGAGCACCGTGGCGGCGTCGGATGTCGCCCGGATCGTGTCGCTGAGTCCGACCGGCACCGAGATGCTCTATGCCGTGGGTGCCGGAGACCGCGTGGTCGCCGTGGACGATCAGTCGGACCATCCGACGAATGCACCGCGGACCTCGTTGTCGGGGTACACGCCCAACGTCGAGGCGATCCTCGGATACGACCCCGACCTCGTGGTGCTCTCCGACGACACCAACGACGTCGTGGCCGGGCTGGAACGTGTCGGTGTGCAGGTGCTCCAACTCCCCGCCGCCACGACCCTCGACGACACGTACGCCCAGATCGAGAAGGTCGGCGCGGCGACCGGTCGTGAGGCGAAGGCCGGCGAGGTGGTCTCGTCGATGCGCACGCAGATCGAGGAGATCGTGCGCAGCGTGCCCGAGCGTGAGGTGCCCCTCACCTACTACCACGAGCTCGACGACACGTATTACACCGTCACCGACGACACCTATATCGGACAGATCTACCGGATGCTCGGATTGACGTCGATCGCCACGGGCCAGAACGGGTATCCGCAGCTGTCGGCGGAGTACATCATCGAACAGAACCCGCAGGTGATCTTCCTGGCCGACGCCCAGTGCTGCGGGGTGACGCCGGAGAAGGTCGCCGCGCGCCCGGGCTGGGGTGATCTCCGAGCGGTGACCGACCACGACGTGTACGTCCTCGACGCCGACATCGCCAGCCGGTGGGGGCCGCGCATCGTCGACTTCATGCGGTCGGTGGCGCAGTTCGTCGCGGGCATCGACACCCAGCGGTGACCCGTCGCGACGTCGTCGTCCTGGTCGGGGCGGTGGCCGTCCTGCTCGGCGCGTGCCTGCTGGCCGTCATGGTCGGCCCGGCCGGGCTGTCGGCGAAGGGTGTGCTGCTCGACCTGCTGGACCGGCTGCCGCTGGTGGACGTCGAGTCCGGGCTGTCGGGCAGGCAGCAGACCATCCTGTGGGAGGTGCGGATGCCGCGGGTCGCGCTCGCGGCGCTCGTCGGGATGATGCTCGCCGTCGCCGGTGCCGCCTATCAGGGTGTGTTCCGCAATCCGCTCGCCGATCCCTATCTGCTGGGCGTGTCCAGTGGAGCCGGACTCGGGGCGACGATCGCCATCGTCGCCGGTGGGGTGATCGGGTCGGCAGGCGTGCCGGTGGCGGCGTTCGTCGGCGGGCTGATCGCGGTGGCCGCGACCTATGCACTGGGCAGGACGGTCGGTGGGGTGCGGTCCGAGGTGGTGATCATCCTCGCCGGTGTGGCGGTGGCGGCGTTCGCCACTGCGATCCAGACCTTCCTGATGCAGCAGCATGACGACACCCTGCGGCAGGTGTACACGTGGATGCTCGGTCGACTCGCCACCGACGGATGGGACGACGTGGTGACCGTGCTGCCGTATGTGGTGGTGTGCGTGGTGATCATCGTCGCGTCGGCGCGGATCCTGGACGTGATGGCGGTCGGCGACATCGAGGCGTCGAGCCTGGGCATCCGGCCGGAGCGGGTGCGGCTGGGACTGGTGTGTGTGGCCACGCTGGGGACGGCGGCGGTGGTGTCGGTGAGTGGCCTGATCGGATTCGTGGGCATCGTGATCCCGCACGCGGTGCGGATCCTGGTGGGGCCGGGACATCGGTTGTTGCTCCCGCTGTCGATGCTGGTGGGCGCGGCCTTCCTGGTGCTCGCCGACGTGGTGGCGCGGACGGTGATGACACCCGCGGAGTTGCCGATCGGAGTGGTGACCGCCGCTATCGGGGCACCGTTCTTCCTCGTGGTGCTGCGGCGGACCGGACGGGGGACGAGCTGATGACCGGTGATCGCGGGGCGGGCGAAGATCCCGGTGCCGCTCCGGGTGCCGGTGCCGGTGTGCGGTGCCGGGGGCTGTCGGTGGTGCGGGGCACGGTGCCGGTGCTGCACGAGATCGATCTGGAGATCGCGCAAGGGACCTGGGTGTCGCTTGTCGGGCCCAACGGGTCGGGCAAGACGACGCTGCTGCACGCACTGGCCGGGCTGGTCGCGGCCACGGGTGAGATCGAGGTCGCCGGGGTCGCACCGGGCCGCAGCCGCCGGCGGGCGGTCGCACGGTCGGTGGCACTGATGCCGCAGCGTCCGGTGGTGCCCGAGGGGATCACCGTGCGCGCGCTGATCGCGCTGGGGCGGACCCCGCACATCGCACGGTTCGGGGACGAGACCCGACACGACCGCGAGGTGATCGACGACATCATCGCCCGGCTCGACCTGGAGGAGCTCGCAACCCGTCCGGCGACTGCCCTCTCGGGCGGTGAACTGCAGCGGGTGGTGCTCGCGCGGGCGCTGACCCAGCAGCCGCGCGTGCTGCTGCTCGACGAACCGACCAGCGCCCTGGACATCGGTCACCAGCAGCAGGTGCTCGACCTGGTCGACTCGCTGCGTACCGAGCGCGAATTGACCGTCCTGGCCGCCATGCACGACCTGACGTCGGCGGCCCACTACGGGGAGCGGCTGGTGTTGCTGCAGCGGGGGCGGATCGTCGCCGACGGAGCGCCGTCGGAGGTGCTCACCGAGGAACGCATCGACGCGGTGTACGGGGCGCGCGTCGAGATCCTCCACCGTACCGATGGACCGGCGGTGTTGCCGTTGCGGTCGTGGGGTTCACGGGGCTCACAGGGTTCACCGCGGCCACCGGATGCCGGGTCATGTCTGCCGGAGACGGAACCGGACGCCTGACCGGCGTCCGCACGTCGGGTGACCTCCTATCCCCAAAGGGATAGGGAGATCCCACCAATTGCGGTTACCTGCGTCACACCTCACTTGAAACCATTGCATCACAAGGCAATCAGCCGTGATCAATCAATCGAGGAGACAGCTGTGGGCTACTTCAAGGACGCCGAAGAACTCGACACCTACATCGGCGGGGTCTTCCGGGACGCGGGTGACCACCCGGAGTCGGGGCCCAGACTCAGGGCCGCCGACATCATCATGCGCGTGCTCTACAACGACCCCGACTGCGAGGTGACCATCGCCTTCCGCGACGACTACCAGGTCATCACCGGACCGACCGATCTCAAGCCCGACATCACGCTGCTCATGCGCGGTGACACCGCCGATCAGTTCTGGCGCGGCGACTACAACCTCGCGGTCGGTCTGGCCAAGGGTCAGGTCAAGGCGAAGGGTCCGGTCAACAAGATCCTCAAGCTGGTGCCGCTGACCAAGCCGCTGTTCCCGATGTACCGCGAGAAGGTGGCGGCCAAGGACGCCGAGGTGACCGCGTGAGCACGATGAAGGCCGCGGTGCTGCGCGCACCGCATGTGGTCGAGGTCGTCGACGTGGAGATCCCGTCCATCTCCGAGCCCACCGACATGCTGCTCAAGGTCGAGAAGACGGCCATCTGCGGCACCGATCTGCATCCCTACGAAGGCCGCCTGGAACTCGAGTCCGACATCATCCTGGGGCACGAGTTCCTCGGCACCGTGGTCGAGGTCGGCGACGCCGTCACCCAGTTCGCGCCGGGTGACCGTGCGGTGTCGTCGTGTGTGGTCAGCTGCGGGGCGTGCTATCAGTGCCGGCGTCATCAGCCGGGCAACTGTGCCGGCAGTCGGATCTTCGGTCTCGGCCTGGCGCTGGGCGACCTCGACGGCGGACAGGCCGAGTACGTCGTCGTCCCGGCTGCAGATCTCACCGCCCGCGCGATCCCGGAGGGCGACGACACCGACGACGAGGACATCCTGTTCGCCGGCGACATCATGACCACCGGTCACGAGGCGGTCGCCCGCGCGATGCGGGCGGGCGACATCGTCGCCGTCGTCGGCGCCGGTCCGGTCGGCTTGTGCGCGGCGATGTCGGCGGTGGCGCTCGGTGCGAGCAAGGTCATCGTGGTCGACAGGGTTGCGGCACGGCTGACCGAGGCCGAGAAGTTCGGCGCCATCGGCGTGAACTCGAGCGACGTCGACGGCACCGACGCGGTGCTCGACCTGTCGGACTGGCGGGGCGCCGACGTCGTCGTCGACGCCGTCGGCCATCCCTCGGCACTGCTGGCCGCGATCCCGTTGTTGCGTGCCGGCGGAACGCTCTCGATCCCCGGCGTGTACACCGAGGACTCGATCGACGGATTCCCCTTTGCCGAGCTCTACCTCAAGGGCGTGAAGGTGGAGATGGGTGTCAGTCACATCACCGAGTACATGGACGAGGTCATCGGATTGACGACCGCGGGCAAGCTCCATCCGAGCGCGATGATCTCCCACCGCATGGGCCTGTCCGAGGCAGCCGACGCCTACAAGCTCTTCGAGGCCCGTGAGGCCATGAAGATCATCCTGGATCCGTCGAGGTAGACACATGACAAGTATTGACGTGCAACACTTTACACTGCACATCGGCGGCCGGTCCGTCGACACCGACGACTCGATGACCGTCGTCAATCCCGCCGACGCCTCGGTGGTGGCGACGGTGGCGAAGGGAACCGCGGGCCACATCGACGACGCGGTGGCAGCCGCGAAGGCGGCCTTCGAGTCGAGGGTATGGGCCGGCAAGACCCCCCAGGAGCGGGCGACGATCATGCGGGCCATCGCCGACGCAGCCAACGACCAGATCGAAGAACTGGTGGAGCTGGAGATGTCGGCCAACGGTGCCACGGTGCGGCAGGCGACCGGTTTCCACATCGGATATGCGTTGGCGCACTTCACCTTCTTTGCCGATCTCGCCGACACCTACCGGTTCGTCCGGCCCGCACCCGTGGTCACCTTCCCGGCGCTCGCGCAGAGCGTGGTGCACCGTGAACCCTTGGGTGTCGTCGGTGCGATCGCGCCCTGGAACTTCCCGCTGCTGTTGACCCTGTGGAAGGTGGGACCTGCTCTGGCGGCGGGTAATTCGGTGGTCATCAAACCCGACGAGCACACCCCGCTGTCGATCCTGCGATTCGCCGAGATCGCCGAGGCCAACGGGCTGCCGGCCGGAGTGCTCAACGTGGTGACCGGGGACGGCCGCGACGCGGGAGCACGGTTGGCGAGCCACCCCGACGTCGCCAAGATCGCCTTCACCGGATCCACCCAGATCGGCCGGGAGATCATGAGACTCGCGTCGGGAACGGTGAAAGAGGTGACCCTCGAACTCGGGGGTAAGGGGCCATCGATCGTCCTCGACGACGCCGATCTCGATCTCGCCGTCGACGGTGTGCTCTACGGCTGTTTCACCTACTCCGGCCAGATCTGCGAATCGGGGACGCGGGCGATCGTGCCGCGAAGCCTGCACGACGAGTTCGTGTCCCGGCTGGTGCGGCGAGCGAGCACGATCGCCGTCGGCGCACCCGATGACTGGGACACCGACATGGGCCCGGTCATCGACGGCAGACAGCAGGCCCGGATTCTCGCCTACATCGACGAGGCGATCGATGCCGGCGCGCGGGCGGTGATCGGTGGCGGAGTACCCGAGGGCGAGCAGTTCGAGCGGGGCTACTGGGTGGCGCCGACGATCCTGACCGACGTCGACAACTCGATGACGGTGGCCAGGGAGGAGATCTTCGGACCCGTCCTCGCGGTGATCCCGTACGACACCGACGAGGAGGCGATCGCGATCGCCAACGACAGCGAGTACGGGTTGGCGTCGAGTATCTGGACCACCGACAACGGTCGCGGACTGGCCGTCGCCGAACAGGTGCAGACGGGCAGTGTGTGGATCAACGACGCCCACCAGATCAACGCGCAGGTGCCCTTCGGCGGCTACAAGCAGAGCGGTGTGGGCCGCGAACTCGGGCCCGACGCGCTCGATGCGTACACCCAGGCCAAGGCGGTCCACGTGGATCTCTCCGGTGGTCGCGACGCCAAACCTTACGACATCCTGCTCAGTCACGCCGACGACTGAGTACCCCCGATCGAGCACCCGAACCAGAACAGGACCACACATGTCGACAACTTTCGATGACACCGAACTGAGTTTCGACGACGACGACGGTGACGTCGTCCCCAGCAACGACGTCGCGGTGACACGCGAGTACCACCCGGTGGAAGTCTCCTCGGACGCGTTCTGGGATCAGGATGCCCCGGAGCGGGAGAAGACCTACGCGGTGCTGCGGGAGACCGCGCCGGTGACCTGGCAGCGTCCGATCGAGACGTCGGTCGTGCCCGATCCCGATGATCCCGGATTCTGGGCGGTCGTCCGGCACGCCGACATCAGCGAGGTGAGCCACAACACCGACGTCTTCGTCTCCGGCTACGGGGTCATGTTCGACCTGCTGCCGCCGATGCTGCTGGAAATGGCGATGTCGTTCCTCGCCATGGACAATCCGCAGCACGACAAGATTCGCAAACTGGTCAGTGCGGCGTTCACCCCCAAGCAGATCCGCAAGATCGAGGACGACATCGCCCGCCGGGCGCACCGCATCGTCTCGGCGGTGGCCGATCGGGACGAGATCGACTTCGTCGCCGACATCGCGCGGCACCTGCCGATCGAGATGTACGGCGACATGTTCGGTATCCCCGAGGACCGGCTGGTCGCGGTCGGTCATGCCGCCGACGAGATCACCGCGTGGGCAGATCCGGTGCTGCTGGCCGGGCGTGACCCGGCGGAGGTGCAGACCGAGGCGGCGCTGTTCATCCACGACCTGGCCGAGGAGCTGATCGCCGACCGGCGCGAGAACCCCACGAACGACCTCCTGACCAACCTGGTACAGGCCGAGGTCGACGGGGAGAAGCTGACCGACTTCGAGATCGGTGCGGTGATGACGCTGTTCTCGGTGGCCGCCACCGACACCACACGCCACACCACGAGTTTCGCGGTGAAGGCGCTGACCGACTTTCCCGAGCAACGAAAGTGGTTGTGGGAAGATCTCGAGGGCCGCCTCAACCAGGCGATCGAGGAGTTCCTGCGTTATGGATCGGTGGTGCTGACCTTCCGTCGTACCGCGGTGGCCGAGTACGAGCTCGGCGGTCAGCAGATCCTGCCGGGCGACAAGGTCGTGATGATGTACGGGTCGGGCAACTGGGACGCCGAGGTCTTCGAGAACCCCGACGCCTTCGACCTGACACGCAACCCCAATCCGCACGTCGCCTTCGGTGGCGGTGGTGTCCACTACTGCTTGGGCAACCAGTTGGCGAAGTCGATGATGCGGTCCCTGTTCCGGGAACTGCACCGGCAGATGCCGGACTTCGTCGCCGGTCAACCGACGCTGATGCGCACCAACTTCATGCGCGGCGTCGTGGAGATGCCGTTCTATCCGTACGGGAGGAAGTGATGTCGGTGACGACGTCGGGCTGCCGGATCAAGGTGGACATGGGTCGGTGCTCGGGGTTGGGCCTGTGTGAGGCCGAGGCCCCCGGTCACTTCGAGATCGGTGACGACGGGCAGCTGACGGTGCTGGCCTTCGACGTGACCGAACGCGATCGGGGCGAGGTCGAGGCCGCGGTGCGTTCCTGTCCGACACAGGCGATCACGATCGAGGACTGAACGGTGGGTATCGATCACCTGGTGGTGGTGGGCGCCGGACTCGCGGGCATTCGTGCCTGCGAGTCGGCGCGCCGCGAAGGGTATCGGGGCGCACTCACCCTGGTCGGGGCGGAGGAACACCTACCCTACGATCGGCCGCCGCTCTCCAAAGAACTCCTGATGGGGCAGGACGAACCATCGATCCCGGAATTGCGTGAGCGTGGCTTCCTGGTCGACGAACTCGGTGTCGAGGTCCGCACCGGTGCGCCGGCACTGGGGCTCGACGTCGAGTCGCGCACGCTTGCGACCGCGGCCGGCGACATCGGTTACGACGCACTGATCATCGCGGTCGGAGCGCATGCGCGTCGGCTTCCCGGTGCCGATGGGGTCGGCGGGATTCACACGGTACGGACCTTCGCCGACACCCGGTCGATCTGGCGGGCCCTGCGGTCGTCCGCGCGCGTGGTGGTTGTCGGTGCCGGATTCATCGGTGCCGAGGTCGCCTCGGCGGCGAGGAGGTTGGGGTTGGCGGCGACGATCGTCGAGGCCGCTCCGGCGCCGCTGACGCGGTCACTCGGCGTCGCGGGTGGTTCCTTGTGCGCAGATCTGCACGCCGCCAACGGAACCGAACTGATCCTCGGGGTAGGGGTGGAGGGGTTCCGGACCGCGGGAACCGGGTCGAATGTCACCGGTGCCGGGAGAGGGGCGAGCGGGCCGCATGTCACCGGTGCCGGGAGCGGGGCGAGCGGGCCGCATGTCACCGGCGCCGGGAGCGGGGCGAGCGGGCCGAATGTCACCGGCGCCGGGAGCGGAGCGAGCGGGCCGCATGTCACCGCGGTTGTGCTTTCGGATGGCCGGGTGCTCGAGGCCGATCTCGTGGTCGTCGGCGTCGGCGCGATTCCGTCCACGCAATGGCTGGCCGATTCCGGTGTGGCACTGAATGATCGCGACGGTGGCGTGGAGTGCGACGAGTACCTGGCCGCCCTGGGTGTGGACGGGGCGCCGATCCCGGGGGTGTGGGGGGCAGGTGACGTCGCCCACTGGCCGAATGGGTTGTTCGACCGCCGCATGCGGCTCGAACACTGGACGAGTGCCGCCGAGCAGGGAGCGATGGCGGCACGTAATGCCTTGTCGGACAGTCAACTCACCGCGTATCAGACCGTCCCGTATTTCTGGTCGGACTGGTACGGGGTGCGGCTGCAGTTCGTCGGGGTGCCGCATACCGACCAACTGGTGGTGCAGCACCGGGTCGACAAGACCGGTGGAACCGTGGTGCTGTACCGCGAGGCAGACACGCTCGCCGGCGTTCTGACCATCGGCCGGCCGGACCTCATCATGAAGTACCGGCGACTGGTCGCGCAGCGGGCATCGTGGGCGGACGGGGTGGCGTTCGGTGCCGATCGGTGTTGTTGACGTGAACGTTCGCGCGTGCCGCCGGTCACCCGTTCTCGTTGAACCAGATCGCCGCCGTGGCCTCGGATCGATTGGCGGCCTGGAGTTTTCGCAGGACATGCTTCACGTGCTGTTTGACCGTCCCCTCGGAGATCACCAGTTCTCGGGCGATCGCACCGTTGGTGCGTCCCTGGGCGAGCAGCGCCAGCACCTCGTGCTCGCGCGAGGTGAGGCCGGAGTCGGCGATCCGACGCGAGCGCGTGACCCGAAGTCCGGACGTGCCAGGGGCGTCGGCGAATACGGGTTCGTCGTAGTCGGCGGCGATGCCGCGTCGTATCGTGACGGTGTGCGCCTCGTCGGCGGTGTGTCCGAGCGCGTCGGTGAGCGACTGGAGTCCGCTGCGCAGCGTGCTCAGCTCTTCGCTCATCCGAGCACGGCTGAGCGCGAGCCGCAGGCTCTGCGCGAATCCCATGAGCAGCTGACAGTCTTCCCCGGTGACATCGCCGTTCTGCCGGTACTTGTCGGCGTGCAGCAGCCCGACCACACGGCCCTCCGACACCAGCGGTGCGGCGACATACGATCGCGACAGGGAGACCTCGGCGATCGGTCGGTTCACCCGGACGTCGTCCTGGACATCGGTGACGAGCAGGCCTTCGCGTCGGCGGACGATCTCGGTCTCGTGGATCTGCGTGCCCAGGACCTGGGGGTGTCGGCGACCGGCCTGGTTGATCGCGTCCGACCAGTCGGGCTGGTCGGGGACATAGGCGCACTCGGAGGTCCAGATACGGCCGTCGACGCGGGAGATGATCGCGCGGTGGAAGCCGAGATCGCAGATCAGGCGCGGGGCGAGGGTGACGAGCTCCTCGGTGTTGCACGGAGCGGCCTCCAACCGGGACACGACCTCCGCGAGTCGCGCTGGGACACCGGTGCTGTCTGCCAGTCGGTCGACGAGGAGTGTGTCGACGGTCCGGAGATTGGCCAGAGCAGCGCTCAGCTCGGGGGACAGCTGGTCGAGGTCGGTGTCGAGAACTGCCGCGAGATCCGACCACGCTTGGTGCAGAAGGTGTTTGACCGGGATGAGACTCCGGTCGGACTCGTCCACGTGCTCACGCAGTGCGGCCAGGATCTCGCGCGTGTCGACGAGCGGCCCTGCATCAGAGGAGGTGGACGCCTTCGCTCTGACGATGTGGTGCATTCCCGAGACTCTAGCAAGATGTGTCGTCGATCACACGATCGGCCACGACGAAAGGAAATCCATGTACCCCGGAATCCATGCTGTCGCATCCGCCGACAAACCTGCGGTCGTCGTCGGGCACACCGGCGAGACCCTCACGTACGCGGACCTCGATCGTCGCTCGATCCAGCTCGGCAACGCGCTCCGCTCGGCGGGTTTGCGCGACGGTGATGTCGTCGCCCTGCTGAGCACGAACAACGCCGAGGTCTTCGTCGTCTACTGGGCGTGCCTACGCAGCGGACTGTATCTGACACCGGTCAACACCCATCTGTCGCCCGAGGAGATCGCCTACATCGTCGATGACTGCGGTGCACGGGGTCTGATCGTGTCGAGCGATCTCGCCGAGTCGGCTGCCGCAGCGCGTGTCGGATGCACCGCGGTGGAGGTGGCGCTGTCGTTCGACCCCGATCATGGTGATGGTTCCCTCGTCGACGGGTTCGCCGACTACGAGGACTTCGTGGCGAGCGGCTCGAGCACACCCGCCGCAGATGAACGTCGCGGCAACGACATGCTCTACAGCTCCGGGACCACCGGGCGTCCGAAGGGTGTCAAGCCGCCCCTGCCGGATCGGCAGGTCGGTGATCCGGGTGATCCCTACGTGATGGTCTTCGGCGGCACCTACCAGATGAGTGCCGACACCGTGTACTTCTCGCCGGCGCCGCTCTATCACGCGGCCCCGCTACGTTTCGGGATGATCACGCAGAGCCTCGGCGGCACGGTCATCACCGTCGACAAGTTCGACGCGCAGCAGTGTCTCGAGCTGATCGAGCGGTACCGGATCACCCACACCCAGTGGGTTCCCACGCATTTCGTGCGCTTGCTGCGGTTGCCGGCCCAGGTGCGCGAGCGCCACGACGTGTCGAGCCTGACACATGCGGTACACGCTGCCGCTCCGTGTCCGCCCGAGGTCAAGAAGGCGATGATGGACTGGTTCGGTCCGATCCTGCACGAGTACTACTCGTCGACCGAGGCCAACGGCATCACCATGGTGGATCCGCGTGAATGGCAGACCCGACCCGGCACCGTCGGGCAGGCGAAGCTCGGTGTCCTGCACATCTGTTCCGACGAGGGCGTCGAGTTGCCGGTCGGGGAGTCGGGCACGGTGTACTTCGAGCGCGAGGCCGTGCCGTTCAGCTATCACAACGATCCGGAGAAGACGGCGTCGGCGCAGCACCCCGACCATCCGACATGGACCACGACCGGCGACATCGGCTATGTCGATGCCGACGGTTACCTGTTCCTCAACGACCGCAAGGCGTTCACCATCATCTCCGGTGGGGTGAACATCTACCCGCAGGAGATCGAGAACTGTCTGGCCCTGCACCCTGATGTCGACGATGTCGCCGTCGTCGGGGTGCCCGACCCCGAGTACGGTGAGCGGGTGCTCGCGGCGGTCACACCCGCTCCGGGCGTGGTCGGCAGTGACGAGGTGGCGCAGCGACTGCAGGACTTCGTCCGGCGACATCTCGCCGGGTACAAGGTGCCGCGGGAGTTCCGCTTCGTGGCCGACCTGCCCCGCACCCCCACCGGAAAGCTCGTGAAAGGTCCTCTGCGGCAGAGATTCACCGAGGACGGGGCTGCTGTGTGAGTACCGCCGTCGCACCCATCGTCCGGGAGGCCGAGGTGTCGGCCGGGATGCGCCGGGTCTGCCACGCGATGATGCCGGATCTGGACGGGATCGCGGTCGAGATCAGCCGGGCGGTACTCACGCGGGGCGGCCACGAACCGGTGGACGAGGCGTCGGAGTACTTCGCCGTGCTGGTCAGGTCGACCTGTGTCAACGTCGGGACCTTCCTGTCGACGCTGGCATGCGGCGTGCCACCGAGGTCGGTGAGTCTGTCCGACGGGGCGATCGAACTCGTGGATCGGATCGCCAGTGACCCGTCCGGACTGCCCGAACTGATCCGGACGTATCAGTTGGGTGCGGCTGCGACGTGGGAGTGTTTCGCCGGCCATGCCGAGCGTGTGATCGCCGACCGGGAACTGCTCGCCCGGTTGACGATTCCCGCGAGCAGACATCTCGGTGAGTATCTCGACCACGCGGTGCAGTGTCTGACGGCCCGGTGGGAGGAGCGGGTCCTCGAGGCCGTCCGGACGGGGCATCGCAGGCAGATCGTGCTCGCCGCGCTGATGCACGGTGAACACGTGGACCTCGATCTGCTCGACCATCCGATCGACGGTCACCACGTGGCCGTGGCCTGTGGCGGGCGGTTCCGGGCCCAGTGTGTCGGGCGACTGGGCGACCGACTGCGTCATCGTGTCCCGGGATCCCGCGTGGTCGGCGTGGCCGACGTCGAGGGGGCCGACATCCTCTGGCTGTCGGGCGACCAGCCACCCGACCCCGACATTGTGGCGAAGGAAGCGGTCACCGAGACCGGTGGGGAATTCCTCGGCATATCGGGTGTCGCCTCGGGCCCGGCCGGCTTCGCCACGGTCGGGCGCGAGGCGGTGGACACGTTGCGGGTCCTGACCCGCACGAATGGCGCGGCGCATGTCGCGACGTTCCGGAGCGTGGCGGTGAGTGCGACCCTGGCGGCCGACGACGCCCGGGCGCAACGCCTCGCCCGGGTCGTCCTGGGGCCGCTGTCCGCGGCGGACGGTGAAGCGCAGCGGCTTCGTGCGACCCTGCGCTGCTACTTCGCCTGCGGCGGAAGCAAGGCCGCAGCGGGGGCGGTGCTCCACCTCCACGAGAAGACGGTGGCGTATCGACTCCGACGGGCGGCCCGGATCCTGGGTGTGTCGATCGAGGCCGACCGGTTGAACCTGGAAGCGGCGCTGTCGGTTCTCGCCGAACCGTCGGGGTCGTGACGCCGATCCCGCGGGGGGATCGGCGCCGGCCTGTGCGAAGGCCTCTAGGCCGGGACCGCCTGTCCCAGAACGGCATCGCGGTGTGCGGTGAGCCACTCTTCGAGCCGGCGTGCACGCCGGCCGGTCAGATACTCGACGATGTCGGACTTACGCCAGACCGTCTCGTTGTCCTGCTCGAACTGGAAGTAGTGCAGGTAGTACTCGACCGCGTCGTCACTACCGATGTAGGCACGTAGCCCGTCACCGCAGTGGCGTTCGAATGCCTCGTCCGTCCCGTCGTACTCGATCGGCACGCCGAGCACCTCGGTGGCGAGTTGCGCGACCTCGTCGAAGCGCATCACGTCATGGCCGTTGTCGAGGTGATAGATCTGGCCGATGTGGCGTGCGTTGTCGGACAACAGGATCGATGCGGCACACTCGCCGGTGTCGGTGGTGTCGAGGAAGGCCATCCGTCGATTGCGGGGGACGACGAGTGTGCGGTGCAGCTGGATCGGGGCCGCGAAGAACGTCAGGAAGTTGTCCATGAAGTAGGCTGCGTTGTTGATGTAGGTGATCGGCAGCCCGCTCGAGTCGAGCACGGCACGGGCCTTCAGGTGCTGGACCGCCGTGCCTCCGCCGTCGAACTCGATCAGTGCCTTGGGGACTCGGTCGAGGGTCATGCCGATCGGGTCGGCCACGAGGCGCACCAGATGCCGCAGTCGGCCGTGATGGCGGGCGGCCGCGACGACATTCGTCATCGCGGTCTGCTCGTCCATGAAATCCGGTGTGACGACGAAGCATCCGTCCACCTCGTCGAATGCGGTGACCAGGCTCGGCAGGTCCAGGTAGTCGGCGAGGACGACCTCGGCGCCGGGAAACTTCGCCTGCAGCACCGGAATCACCTCCGGCTTGCTGGTGACCAACCGGAGTGAGGTGGTCGGCGAGGTCCGGGCGATGAGCTCGGCACATGGACCGCCGATGTGATTGTTGGCCCCGAAGACGAGAACTCTGTTCAGTGCTTGTTTGGGCAGGGATACATCCATGATCGATTTCCTGTCTGTGCTCAGCTCCACACGGCTGTCGTGACCGGTTGACCCCCGGTGGTTCGAGAATCGGCTCACTTCGGCGCGTTGACCAGTACGGACGCGGAGCAACTCGTACTCCCCGGATGTGGGTCCCCCGGGTGCCTTCCCGAAGTCGCACCGGGCACCGCGCTGCGGCGGTAGCGTGTGCGACGTCACCAGATCGCGGGCCCGGAGGAAGCATGGCACTGAGGGAAGTCGAGTTCACGTCGAGCAACGGACGGGACACCGTCTACGGCTGGATCTATCAGCCGGTGCGACCGGCCCGCGGGATCATCCAGCTCGTCCACGGTCTGGGCGAGCACTCCCGACGCTACCTGCCGCTGATCACCGAGCTGCTCGACGCCGGATTCGTGGTGGCCGCCGACGACCATGCCGGACACGGGAAGACGGCGATGACCTCGGGGGTGTGGGCCGACGCCGGAGACCGCGCCGATCGGGTCGTCGTCGACGACGAACGCACCCTGCGCCATCTGGTCCGTCAGCAGTACCCGGATCTGCCCTACATCGTCTTCGGACATTCGTGGGGGTCGATGATCGCGCGGGGGCTGGTCGGTGACGACAGCGAGTCCGTCGCGGGGCTGGTGTTGTGCGGCATCGCCGCCGGAATACGGGGTATCGACGAACTCCTCGACCGGACGGCACTTGCTGCCGAGACCGATCCGGCGGCTCCCGCCGACGCGTCCTATGTGGTGTCGATGTTCGACGGCTTCGTCTCCCGCTACGGACCGGGAGCGGGGCCGACCGCGTGGGTGGCCCGCGATCCGGATGTCGTCGCCGATCACGCGATCGACCCGCTGAACAACTTCGGTGCACCGATGTCGGTGCGGTTCCTGCAAGGGTTCGTGGACCTCTACGACGAGGTGAACGACGGGGACTGGTACCCGAGCGTCCGCGCCGATCTGCCGGTGCTGATCCTCGCCGGCGACGCCGATCCCGTCACGAATTATGGTGAGGGCGCCTACCACGTCGCCAACCGGCTGATCGAGACCGGCCATCCCGATGTACGGACCCGTGTCTTCACCGGTTTTCGGCACGAGGTGCACAACGAGCCGGAGATCAGGGACGAGGTGACAGCCGAGATCGTGGCCTTCGCGGCCCGTTGTGCCGAGGGGAGCTGACATGTGCCGGCCGGTGGGGAACCCATCGGCATGAAGGTGGTGTTGCTCGGAACGGGCTCGGCCGATGGCTGGCCGAATCCGTTCTGCCGGTGCGACTCGTGTCGTGACGCGGTGCGGAACGGCGAGATCCGCGGGCAGACCGCGGCCCTCGTCGACGACGTGCTGATGCTGGACCTCGGCCCGGATGCACCGGGAGCCGCGGCGCGTCAGGGACATTCACTGTCCGCCGTGCGCCACGTGCTGGTCACGCACGCTCATTCCGATCATCTCGGGCCGCAGGCACTGCTGAGTCGGTCTTGGGTGACCGGACTCGACCCGCTCGAGGTCTACGGTCCGGCCGACGCACTCGAGGTGTGCCGGCCCTGGGTGGGGCCGAACGACCCGGTGCGGCTGATTGCGGTGTCGGCCGGGGACCGGCTGCGTGTCGGGGAGTACGACGTGCGGGTACTTCCGGCGCAGCACACCGTCTTTCGCGAGGGTGATGCTGTGTTGTACGACGTCACCGGCCCCGACGGGACGCGCATGCTGTGGGCGACGGACACCGGGGTGTGGCCGACCGACTGGTATGCGGCGGTGGACGATGCGCGGTTCGATGCAGTGTTCCTCGAGGAGACGTTCGGCGATCGGGGCGAGCTGTCGGTGGGACATCTCGGGCTGGCGGGTTTCGCCGAGGTATTGGGGGGATTGCGGTCGGTGGGGGCGGTCGATGATCCGTGTGACGTCGTCGCCGTGCACCTCGGGCATCACAATCCCGGCATTGTCGGGCTACGAGAACGGTTGGCGGCGCTGGGTGCCCGGCCCGGTGTCGACGGGGAAGTGGTGATGGTCGGCGGTGGGGCGGTCGGCGATCACGCGGCCTCGTCGCGGACGCTCGTTGTCGGGGGAGCGCGGTCGGGCAAGTCGCGGTATGCCGAACACCTGATGGGTGGGCATGCGGCGGTCACGTATGTGGCGACCGGCGGTATCGGCACCGACGATCGGGAATGGGCGGAGCGGGTCGCGCGGCATCGGGCGGATCGGCCGTCGTGGTGGGAGACGATCGAGACCGATGACCTCGTCGGGGTGCTGCGATCGTCAGGGAGTCCGCTCGTGATCGATTGTCTGGGAACATGGTTGACAGCCCGACTGGACGCGCATGCGGTGTGGTCCGGAGGTGACGTCGCGGTGGTGGAGGCCGACGTCGAGGAGTTGGTGTCGGCGTGGCGGGACTGTGCGGTTCCGGTGGTCGCGGTGAGCAACGAGGTCGGCAGCGGTGTGGTTCCCGAGTCCGCGTCGGGCCGATTGTTCCGGGATCTCTTGGGGCGGTTGAATGCCGCGGTGGCGCATGAGTCGGATTCGGTGGTGCTGATGGTCGCCGGCCAGGCGGTGGTGGTGCGGGAAGGGGCCCGCCCTGGTCGGAATTCGACTCCCGGGTGACGGGGTCACCCGGGAGTCGCCGAGGGAGCGTTCCGGTCTGGGGAGCCCCATTCGACACGCCTCGTCGCTACGCCCGTCGTCGGCTCAACCATCAACGGCTGGTTGCTGATTGAGCCGGGACCGAGCGAATCGAGGAACCCCCGAACGCTGATTGAGCCGGGACCAAGCATCGCGACGACCCCCTGAACGATGATTGAGCCGGGACCGAGCGAAGCGAGGACCCGTGTCGAAATCTCCGCAGCCCGCGTCGGGTGCGTAGCCACCTGCGAGGTGGCCGCGCCGGCGAGTACGGCCGACAGAGGTTTCGACACGTCTCGTCGCTCCGCTCCTCATCGGCTCAACCATCAACGGCCAAACGCTGATTGAGCCGGGACCGAGCGAAGCGAGGAACCCCCGAACGCTGATTGAGCCGGGACCGAGCGAAGCGAGGAACCCCCGAACGCTGATTGAGCCGGGACCGAGCGAAGCGAGGAACCCCCGAACGATGATTGAGCCGGGACCGAGCGAAGCGAGGACCCGTGTCGAAATCTCCGCAGCGTACGTTGGGTGGCAATCACCTGCGAGGTGGCCGCGCCGGCGAGTACGGCTGACAGAGGTTCCGACACGTCTCGTCGCTGACCCCTTGAATCCGCCCTGCGCTCCTCGTCGGCTCACCACCAACAGTCTCTTCGTGGGCTCTCGTCCCACGGGGAGTTCGACCGGATCAGGGTGGTGGTGCGGGCCATGTTCCCGCCGGCGAGTCATCCGCGGGCGAGCGCGACGGTCACCTCGTGGGTGAAACCTCGGTGACATCCCGGGTGGTCGGCAGGCAGGGTGCGATCAGATGCGATAGGACAGGGGGACGAGTCCGTCGGCCGAACCGCACAGACTCGATCACCCCGAGTCTGATCAACGAGGAGTTGCGATGAACACCCACGGGACCAAACTGTCGATCATCGGGGCCGGTGCCGTCGGGACGGCGGTGGCGTACTCGTCGCTGATCCGCGGCGTGGCACGCACGATCGCGCTGATGGACATCGACACCAAGAAGGTTGAGGCGGAGGTCCTCGACCTGTCGCACGGACTGGAGTTCGTGCCGCGCACCGACATCATCGGCGGCGACAGCATGGACGTGGTCGCCGACTCCGACGTCGTGGTGTTCACCGCGGGCGCCAAGCAGAAGCCGGGGCAGTCGCGGCTCGAACTCGCCGAGGCCACCATCGGGCTGACCCGCGCGATCCTGCCGAAGGCCATCGAGGTGGCACCCGACGCGGTGTTCATCATGGTGACCAACCCGGTGGACATCGTCACCAGTGCGGCGCTCAAGATCAGCGGGTTGCCGAACAACCAGCTGTTCGGGTCGGGCACCGTCCTGGACAGCTCACGTCTGCGGTTCCTGATCGCCAAGCACGCCGGGGTGGCGGTGCAGAACGTGCACGCCTACATCGTCGGCGAGCACGGAGACTCCGAGATCCCGCTGTGGAGTTCGGCCTCGATCGGCGGTGTGCCCCTCACCGAGTGGGACCCGCTGCCCGGTCACGGCTCCTTCGACGAGGCGGAGCGGGAGCGGATCCAGCACGAGGTGGTCAACGCCGCGTACAAGATCATCGAGGGCAAGGGCGCCACCAACTACGCGATCGGCCTCGCGGCGACCCGGATCGTGGAGGCCGTGCTCAAGAACGAACACCGGGTGCTACCGGTCTCCACCCTGGCCACCGGTGTCGAGGGGCTCGACGACGTGTGTCTCTCGCTGCCGTCGCTGGTCGACCGCACCGGGTGTGCGCGCCGATTCGATGTCAGCGTCGACGACGTCGAGCGGGCCGGGCTGATGACGTCGGCTCAAACCCTACGGGAGATGCAGGCGCGCTTCGGGTTGTGAGGTCGGCCGGGATGCACCGGCCACGCCGTGCTCCACCAGGTCCCACACGCCCCACAACAGGACCGGACTCGATCGCGGGGTCGCCGCGGTCCGGCTGGGATCGACGCCCGGGCCCGTGCCGAACAGGGTGGCGCATGCGGACGTGATGCGCTCCGGCAACGCGATGACCCGCTGTTCGGCTGTCGGTGGTGCTGTCGGTGTGCTGCCGTGATCCTGCGACATCGGGTCCCCAGGGGGTTCGTGGTGTGCGTGTGCCGACTGTGTCAGGGCGGTACCGGCGCTGACCTGAGTAGTGGACTACTCGAATCGTGCTCTGTGGTCGCGCAAGCGCCGGTGCGACCACGCAGGCCGCCGGGCCCTCACGGCTCTCCCGGCCGGATCGTCGGGTCGCTCGTCGTCGCGACGGACCCGCCGAGAATCTGGGTGGTCCGGTACAGGTGGCCTTCGACGGTCACGTTGGCGCCGGAGCGTCCGGCAGGGTGTCGCCGACGATCTGCCGAAGTGCCGCAACATGTCCCGCGAACGCATCCCGCCCGGCGGAGGTGAGTCGTGCACGGACGGTGCGCCGTCGGCCGGTGGTGGGCCGTTCGGTGGTGACATATCCTGCTGATTCGAGTGTGGTCAACTGCTTGGATAGTGCCGAATCCGACAGGCCCAGACGGTCTTTCAGGAAGGCGAACTCGGCCCAGTCGGCTGCGGCGAGGGTGGCCATCAGCGACAGGCGGGTACTCGGATGGATGAGCTCGTCGAACCGCGGGTCGGTCACGCGGGACGCACCCGGGTGCGGGGCCGCGGGGCGGCCAGGATGTCGGGTCCGCCGAAGCCGATCACCGCGGCGACGAGGACCCCCGCCCACAGGCTCGGGTGCGTGGTGCCGTCGGCCTCGAGGGCGACGGCCAGGCCGATGGTCAGTGCGACTGCCGTCACCAGGATGCCGATCACGATCAGGGCGATGCGATGGTCGCCGGCGTCGCGGGCGACCTGTAGCCGTGCGGTGCGCCGGCGGCCGTCGAGCAGGCGGGAGGCGACGGCGGCATGGCCGGCGCCGAACACCACGGTCGCGATGGTGGTGACCCACCACGGTGCGAACTGCCCGATCGCGCCGAGCGCCACCCAGCCGCCGGCCATCGCCCACCAGTAGCCGCGGGGGAGTCCGATCTCGTCGGTGACGTGCTGTTGTGCGGTGGCCACGGCGCCGAGGGCGGCGCGGGCCTCATCAGGGGAGATGTCGGGCATGGGGGCCTCCGAGGGGCTCGGATGATAACTTTCCGTTCTGGAAAGTAGTGTTCTACTTTCCTGACCGGAAAGTCAAGGTTTCCGACGAATTCGGGCCCGAGTGGAACCAGATGGCGTTGGAAATAGTCTGATCTGTATGCGCGACGACAAACTGCTCACCCGCATCGCCGGCCTGCTCCGGCAGGCCGAGAACACCGACAACCCGCACGAGGCCGAGACCTTCATGGCGGCCGCCCAGCGACTGGCGACAGCGTCGGCCATCGATCTCGCGGTGGCCCGCGCACACGATCCGGCCGCACGGGGGCGCACCACCCCGATCTCTCGGCAGATCACGATCGGGGAGTCGGGCAAACGCGGACTCAAGACCTATGTGCTGCTGTTCGTCGCGATCGCGCGTGCCAACGATGTGACCGTCGACGTGGCGGGCAACTCCACATTCGTGATGGCCTACGGCTACGAGGCCGACATCGACACCTGTGAGGCGCTCTACACCTCGCTGGTGGTGCAGATGGTGGCGGCCAGTGACGCCTACCTGCGGTCGGGGGACTACAAGCAGGAGATGTCGGCGCGGGTGGTCACCCGTGGGCAGGGATGGCGAGCACGCAAGGTGGTGGAACGAAAACCGTTGGCTCCCATCACCGCACGGCTGAACTTCCAGACCGCCTTCGCCGAGCGGATCGGCAGGCGCCTCGCCGAGGCTCGCGATGCGCAACGGGAGGAGGCGATCGCCGCGGAGGTCGAGGAACTCCCCGCCGCGGACGGCACGTCTGCGTCCGGGGCGGGCTCGTCGTCGACGGCGATCGCCCTGCGCAACAAGGAGATCGAGGTCTCCGACTACTACCGTACGGAATCGCAGGCCCGCGGGACCTGGCGGCCGAGCAGCGCATCGGCCGGGTATTCGGAAGGGGCACGCAAAGCCGGCGACCGGGCCGGACGCCGCGCCAAACTGGGTGCCGACCGCGAATTCGGCTCACCCCGCGGGCAGCTCGGATCGTGAGCCGGGCGGGTGCGCCGGGGGTCAGCCGAGCGCGGAGTGCAACGCGGTCTCGTAACTCTCCTGCTGCTCCTGCGGCGTGTTCGCCGGAAAGCTCATGGCGATGTCGAGCAGCTGGAACGCATCGAGGTGCTCACCCGCCCAGAGCTCGGCGCGACCGGTGGTCGGGAACTTCATCAGGGTGAACTGATCGGTGGTGAGCGCGAGGGTGCAACCGGCGTCGGGACACAGTTGCGCCGTCGCATCGGTGCGGCCGGTCACCGGGCGACCGGCCTCGGCGATGGCATCGGCCAGCTGGTCCAGGGTGGCCGGATCGACCTGATTGCTGCGCAGTTGGGTCTCCACCGCACGGTCCTCGCTCGGCGAACTGCATGCCGCGGCGGTAAGTGCACCCAGCACGATCAGGCTTGCTGCCACGGCACGCCGAAGACGCGCGCCAGTCGGGTCCACCGGGTGTCGGGACGGGATGACGGTCATGCGCCGATGCTAGTGCGCTGTCGGCGATCGGCGGTCGGAACGCCGGTGATCCGGGCGAGACGGCGCCCCAGCACGCCGTCGTCGACCACCACCGTGTGCACCAGCGTCGCCGAGATCACCAGAGCCGCCGCGTAGAGAAACAGCCAGCTGATCGAGACGAACACCAGGCCCAGGGTGCCGTAGTGCGCCAGGGTGTCGGACAGGATGGTGGGCAGCACCACCCGGCTGCCCGCCAGGAGCGCGGTGACCAGAAGGCTGGTCAGGGCGCCGTACACGGCCAGCAATCGCATCGGGACCTGCCGGGACACCAGCAGTCGGGGGATCACCATCCAGGTGACCCACCAGACGACGAAAGTGCCGAGGAACTCCAGGATCACCCCGATCAGGCCGAACCCGTTCACACGCACCCCGGACAGGCTGATCCGATGCAACGGCACGATCAGACCCTGTGCGATCACGGCGACCGGGAGGACGAAGATGACCACCACCCACCTCCACCATCCCGTGGCGGGAAGGCGGTCGACCCGCCAGGTGTCGGTGAACATGCGGCCCAGGGCGCGGGACAACGACGTGGCACCGGCGATCACCATCAACGCGCCGATCACCCCGAACGCCCCGAGGGCGGCATCGGTCTGGGCGGCCGGGATCGACACCCGGGACGGGTCCACGCCGAACCCGTCGAAGGCCTTGTCGAGGAACCGACGCCCCACCGGGATGGTGGTCAGCAGGATGACGATCGGCAGCACCGAGGTGAATGCCTGGGCCGACAGGGTCATGGCGCGGTCGGAGAGACCGGCGGTCACCACGTCGCGCACGATGCGCATCGACAGGGCAGCACCCGGAAGCGTCAGGGCACGTTCGGCGGCGACCCGGGCGCGGGCCCGCAGGATCGCCACCCTGTCCGACGAGGCATGCTCGGAAGAGGCTTGATCGGGTGCGGCCTGATCGGAAGGGTCCTGATCGGGCATGGGGACACCGACTCCTTCCGACAGGTGATGGTGCGATCGTAGTCGGCGACCGGCGAGACGGGAGGACAGCGGTATGAGCCCACGCGACGTCGGGCGGGCACAGATGTATGCCGCCGAGCGTCTTGTGTTCCGGATGTTCGAACGCGCCGGATCGGCGCGGACCGTGCAGATCGCCGGGACCGAACTGACCCTGCCCACCGAGGCCCTGTTCGGATCGGTGGATTCCGTCCGCGACTACGTGTCCCGGGTGGTGTCGATGCCCGCGGTGCTCGAGCGGTTCCCGCGTGCCCGGGTACCGGTGGCCGTGCGATCTCGCGGTGGATTCCGATCCGCGGAGTACCGGCGGGTCGGCGGGCACGCCGAGATCGCCATCCCCGACACCCGCGAGGGTCGCTGGGCACTCCGGGAGTTGGTGGTGCTCCACGAGCTCGCCCATCACCTCGACGACGGCGACGGCCCGGCACACGGCCGCGGCTTCGTCCTCGCCCTCACCGAGCTCGTCGGGACGGTCCTCGGTCCCGAAGCCGGATTCGTGTACCGCGTCATCCTCGCCGAGTCCGGGGTGCGGTGAGTGGTCGAGTTCGCCGGTGGGCCGATCGTGTGGTTGCCGACATGCTCGTCTCACCGGGTTTCGACTCGGGTCCTCGCTCGGTCCCGGCTCAATCAGCAAGAGGCAATTGGTGGTTGAGCCTGAATCCACCGATCGGGTTTCGGCGGTCAGATGAATGATGTTGAGGCCCTTGACCACGATACCGACCGAGCGTGGACGCGTGTGTACCGCCGATCTCCAACGTCGGCCTGTTTCACCAGGTTTCAG
>NZ_JBSFRM010000005.1:0-102549 GCF_053589235.1 Gordonia sp. NPDC003376
ACACACGCGTCCACGCTCGGTCGGTATCGTGGTCAAGGGCCTCAACATCATTCATCTGACCGCCGAAACCCGATCGGTGGATTCAGGCTCAACCATCGTGGGGCCGTTGCTGATTGGGTCGGGACCGAGCCGGAAGGGTGAGGACCCGTGTCGAGATCTTCGCGGGTTGTGTGGTCGGCCGTCGGCTCAACCATCCTGGGGCAGTAGCTGATCGAGTGGTGACTACTATGAGTCGGCTCAACCATCACCCCGGCGACGACGCGAATGGGTGAACCCGGATCAAGGCCTGATATCCCCCGACGACGTCTGTGGCACGGTGCAGACCCAACTGCTGGAGTGATGCCGCGGCCAGGCTCGAGGTGTATCCCTGCGAACACAGGATGATCCAGCGGACGTCGTGGTCGACGGCCTCGGACACCCGGGCGTCGCTCGCCGGGTCGCAGCGCCACTCCAGCACGTTGCGTTCCAGGACGAGCGCCGCCGACAGCTCGCCCTCGGCGGCGCGCTGGGCCGTCGGACGGATGTCGACGAGGACCGCGCCGGCGGCGAGCTCGTCGCCCACCTGCTCGGGCTGTAGCCGCTGCAGTCCCTCGCGAGCACGGAAGAGCATGTCGTCGATCGTCATGGGCACCTGCCTGTTGCTCATTCGGGTTCGTCGGTGAGTTCGGTGCGGGTGCGCCGCAGCGAATGCTGGTCGGTGACCTCGTAGAACGACATGGCCGTCAGCGGAGGGGAGTAGGCGTGCACCGACAGCGTCGGGCCGGGCGCGGGATGCGCCGTGGCGAGATCGGGCGCGTTCAGTCCGGTGGGCGGCGGCGTGCTGCCGTGATGCTGGACGTCGTGCACCCAGCCGAGCGGGAATGCGGCTTGATCGCCGGCCGACAGGATGCGCACGGCCAGGTCGTTGCCGGTCCAGCGGTACTCGCGCAACGCGCCGGACAGCACGGTCAGCGCGCCGAGCGAGCCGGCGTGGTCGTGGAGATCGGTGGACCGGTCCGGGGTCCAGCTGATCAGCCAGAGATCGAGGTCGTCGTCGGATTCCAGTCGGGCCGACCATCGTTCCACCGGGTCCCAGGTGGGCGGCAACAGATGGTCGTAGTGGCCGTCGAGAACGTCGGCGACGCCCTGGTCGGTGATCCGCAGCAGGTCGGCGGGGCGCAGTCGGGTGGGCAGGTTGGCGGCCGTGTGTCGCAGGGCAGGGTCGGGGCGCGAGATGGTCGAGGTCATGGGTGGTGTCTCCTCACCGGTCGATGGTTGGCTGGGCGATCGCGGGGATGCAGGCGCATCGACAGTGCGGGATCGACCGGCGTCGCAGTGAGGTCACGCAGCCAGGGTGGCGGTCCGTCGGTGGCCTCGCCAGGGTTGTTGTCACCGTGAACGCAAGGCTCCCGGATGTGATCTGCATCTCTGGGGCAGCGGTCGGCGAGGGGCGGGTGTCGAATCCCGAGGGGCGGGGCGGATACTCTATGGGGTGCGTGTGCGCGGCGTGAACTGCGGGGATGTGTCGGCACGCGCATGACCGGCGCGACCAGCCCTCGCGCCCATTGTGCGTATCCGCTGCGATGCGCCGACCCGAGTGCTTGCAACGAAGGAGATAGTGGTGACGTACATCATCGCGGAGCCCTGCGTGGACGTGATGGACAAGGCATGTGTCGAGGAATGCCCTGTCGATTGCATCTACGAGGGGGGTCGCAGTCTCTACATCCAGCCGGATGAGTGCGTGGACTGCGGGGCCTGCGAACCGGTGTGCCCGGTGGAGGCGATCTTCTACGAGGACGACGTCCCCGACGAATGGGAGCCCTACGTGAGCGCCAACGCCGACTTCTTCGACGATCTCGGATCGCCGGGCGGCGCCGCCAAGGTCGGCAAGACCGATTTCGATCCGGCGTTCATCAAGGGTCTGCCCCCGATGAACGAGGGCGAGGACTGACCGTCCGGTGACTGTTGAGCGCACCGCAGGCCGTCGCCGTCTGAGCTCGGTCCTACCGGATTTCCCCTGGGATACCATCGCCGACGTCAAGGCGCTGGCCGCCTCGCATGCCGACGGCATCGTCGACCTGTCGGTGGGGACTCCGGTGGATCCGGTGGATCCGTTGATCCGCGACGCCCTCGCGGGCGCCTCGGAGTTCCCGGGCTATCCGCTGACCACCGGTACCGCGGAGTTGCGTGCGACCGCTGCCGCGGCCTTGCGCCGCCGCTATGGGGTGAGCGGACTCGGCCCGTCGGGCGTCCTGCCGGTGATCGGCACCAAGGAGGCGATCGCCTCGGTGTGTTCGACGTTCGGCATCGGTGCCGGGGACACCGTGGTGATCCCCGAGGTCGCCTACCCGACCTACGAGGTGGGCGCCCTGCTGGCCGGCGCCACGCCGGTGCGTGCCGACTCCGTGCTGCAGCTCGGTCCGGCGCGTCCGGCGCTGATGTTCGTGAACTCGCCGTCCAATCCGACCGGCAAGGTGCTCGGCGTCGACCACCTGCGCAAGGTGGTCGAGTGGGCTCGCGAACGCGGCACCATCGTCGTCTCCGACGAGTGTTACCTCGGGCTGGCCTGGGATACCGAGGCAATCTCGATCCTCGACCCGCGGGTGTCCGATGGCGACCACACCGGTCTGCTGGCGGTGCACTCGCTGTCGAAGATCTCCAACCTCGCGTCCTATCGCGCCGGGTTCTTCGCCGGCGACGAGGAGCTGGTCAGTGAGCTCCTCGCCGTTCGCAAGCACGCCGGGATGATCGTGCCCTTCCCGATCCAGGGCGCGATGACCGCAGCCCTCGACGACGACGTGCACGTCGATGCGCAGCGTGAACGCTACCGAGCGCGTCGTGAACGGCTGTTGGCGGCGGTGACCGGCGCCGGGTTCACCGTCGACCATTCCGAGGCGGGCCTGTACCTGTGGGCCACCCGTGGGGAGGCCTGTCGCGACACCATCGGGTGGCTGGCCCAGCGCGGCATCCTCGCCGCACCCGGGGACTTCTACGGTCCGGCGGGTGTGCGCCACGTCCGGATGGCGCTGACCGCCACCGACGAACGCATCGACGCCGCTGTCGCACGCCTCGGCGCCTGACCGGTCCTGATCTCCGCCGCGTACACCTCCTGAACCCCTGACGAAGGCCGTCGACCCCGATGGTCGGCTCGCCGAGCCGATCACGGGGCCGACGGCGTTCGTCGGGGGAGGTCAGTTCTTGTGCAGCGCGGCGTTCAGGGCGATACCGTCACCCTTCCACGGCACCACCTCGACGGCGCCGGTCAGGCTGTTGCGACGGAACAGCAGATTCGACTGCCCCGACAGCTCACGTGCCTTGATGCTGGTGCCGTCGGGGCCGGTCACCTTGGTACCGGCGGTCACGTAGAGGCCGGCCTCGATCACGCAGTCGTCGCCGAGCGGGATACCGCACCCGGAGTTGGCGCCGAGCAGGCACCGCTTGCCCAGCACGATGCGCTCCTTGCCGCCGCCGGACAGGGTGCCCATGGTGGATGCGCCACCGCCGATGTCGGAGCCGTCGCCGACCACCACCCCGGCCGAGATACGACCTTCCACCATCGAGTCGCCCAGGGTGCCGGCGTTGAAGTTGATGAACCCCTCGTGCATCACGGTGGTGCCGGAGGCGAGGTGGGCGCCGAGGCGGACACGGTCGGCGTCGCCGATCCGCACGCCGGTCGGGGCGACGTAATCGACCATCCGCGGGAACTTGTCGATGCTGTAGACGGTCACCGCGCCGCGGGCCTTCAGGCCGGCGCGCGTGGTCTCGAAACCGTCGACGGCACACGGGCCGTGGTTGGTCCACACGACGTTGGCGAGCAGCCCGAAGATGCCGTCGAGGTTGATCGTGTTGGGTGCGACCAGCCGATGCGACAGCAGGTGCAGACGCAGGTAGACGTCGTGGGCGTCGACCGGGGCGTCGGACAGGTCGGCGATGGAGGTCTCGACGGCGACCGTCCTGACCCGCCGCACGTCGTCGGCACCGACGAGCTCGCGCAGCGGTGCGGGAGTCGCGTCGGCGGCGAGTTCGGTGGTCCCGGCCGCGGTGTCGGAGCCCAGCTCGGGTTCGGGGTACCAGACGTCGAGGACCACTCCGGTGTCGCCGGGCCCGTCGGTCACGGTGGCAATACCTACTGCATGCGCGCCATTGTTCGTCACGGGCGTCGAGTCTACAGAGGCCGCATGCGATCTCCGCGTGTCCTGTCGCAGCGGTGCGACGGCCCCGCGCCGCGACAACGACTGCCGTGTCCCGGGGTGCGGCTCAGTGCCGGTACATCTCCTTGTAGTGCTGCTCGTTGAGTGGTGTGTTGTCGGGCACCATCGGGAGGTGATGCAGCTTGCGGCCCATCACGGTCATCGTCGCCGCGGAGGTCGCGAATGCGACGACGGTGATGATCCCGAAGGCGATGGCTGCCGCGGTGTGTCCGCCGGCGATGGACACCACCCAGATGGCCAGAGAGGCAAATCCCACCAAGACCAGGAAGAATGCACCGAGGCCGACCGGATGCTCGCCGTGCGACACATGATGGGGCATGAAGTGAGCGGTCATGACGATCATCTCCTAGGTGTGAGATCCGCTACACCTGCGACCATACTCCGTTCACACGGTCGCGAAAGGGGTATGGCAGCACCGGCTGCAGCACGGTGGACGCATCATCCGAACAGTGGAAATGCCTGGTCGGTGCGAGGTCGCTTTCGTAGGGTCGGGGCATGTATCAGCCCGGTCCACCCCCGAACGCACCCGCCGGCCGGCCGTCGTCCCCACCACGCCGGAAGCGTCGCTGGCCGTGGATCGTGGGCGGGGTGGGTGTGGTGCTGGTGGTCGGCATCGTGGTCGGCGGGCTGGTGTTCCAGCCGTGGCTGCTGTTCGTCGACACCGAGATCGACGACGAGATCCCCAGCGCGATCGCCTCGGCGCCCTCGGGTACCGAACCCGTTGCGGTACCGGTCCTGCTGTCGCAAGGCGACTTCATCAGTCATGAACACGACACCAGCGGTGCCGTATCGGTAATCGAGAAGGACGACGGCACAAGGGTTCTCGCCATCAAGAACCTCGACACCACCACCGGGCCCGACGTCCACGTGTGGCTGTCGGCGGGCGAGGTGATCCCGGGCCGGGACGGGTGGCACACCGCAGGTGACGCCGCGCGGGTCGATCTCGGCAAGATCAAGGGCAACCGCGGTGATCAGGTCTATGCGATCCCCGCCGACACCGATCTCGCCGAGTACCCGGCGGTCGTGTTGTGGTGCGTGCGGTTCAACGTGTCCTTCGGTGCGGCGGAACTGCATCCGGCGGCCTGAAGCGGGCATCGGCCCGTGGCGGCGGTCCTCAGGGCTGCAGCAGGGTCTTGACGGCGCGTCGGGAATCCATCGCGGCGTACCCCTCGGCCACCTCCGACAACGGCAGGGTGAGGTCGAAGACCTTCCCGGGGTTGATCTTCCGGTCGAGGATCAGCTCGATCAGGTGGGGCAGAAAGCGCCGGACAGGGGCCGGGCCGCCATGCAGGTGCACCAGTCGGCGGAACAGCTTGTCGCCGGAGATCTCCACACCGTGTGCGACGCCGAGGAAGCCGACGTGCCCACCGGCACGGGTCGCGTCGATCGCCTGGGTCATCGACTCGTCGGTGCCGACCGCCTCGACGACCGAGTGTGCGCCGAGCCCGCCGGTGAGTTCCTTGATCGCCGCCACCCCGTCGGCACCACGCTCGGCGACGACGTCGGTGGCACCGAAGCGGCGCGCCAGTGCGGCCCGCGAGTCGTGGCGGCTCATCGCGATGATCCGTTCGGCGCCGAGCTCTGTGGCGGCCAGGATGGCGAGCAGGCCCACCGCGCCGTCACCGACCACCACGACGGTCTTTCCCGGCCCGACGTTCGCGGCCGTCGCACCGAACCAGCCGGTGCCGAGCACATCCGACGCCGCGAGCAGGTCCGGGACGAGGTCGGCGTCGGGCAGCTCCGGTGTGGCCACCAGGGTGCCGTCGGCCAGTGGGACGCGCAGAAGCTCCGCCTGCGCCCCACGGACGGGTTGCAGGTGCTCACACCCGGACTGGTAACCGGCGCGGCAGATCTCACAGGTGTTGTCGGAGGCGATGAACGATCCCACCACGAACTGGCCGGGGCGCACCGAGGTCACCTCCGATCCCACCTCCTCGACCACGCCGGCGTACTCGTGGCCGATGGCGAACGGTGTGGAGATCTTGTTGACACCGCGGTAGTTCCAGAGATCCGAACCGCAGACACACGTCGCCGACAACCGGATGATCGCATCGGTCGGATGGGTGATCGTCGGATCCGGGACGTTTTCGAGACGGATGTCGCCCGGGGCGTGGATGATGGTTGCGCGCATGCGGTTCGGCCCTTTCGACGGCGGTCAGCCCCCGTGGTCGACCATACGTCCCGGCCCCTGCCCGGTGAGAGCGGCCCACACGGCACGTTGTCGGCTCCGCGCCGCCGGGCGATACGGTGGGACGGTGACCGACGCACCCTCGCTCGACCTGCACGCCGACCCCGTCGAGTTGACCGCGGCGCTGGTCGACATCCCCAGTGAATCCCGCGACGAGATCGCGATCGCCGATGCCGTGGAGGCCGCGCTGCGCGCGCAGACCTCTGGATTCGAGATCGTCCGCCACGGCAACCGGGTGCTCGCCCGCACCGATCGCGGGTTGCCGAGCCGGGTGATCCTGGCCGGGCACCTCGACACCGTGCCGATAGCCGACAACGTGCCGCATCGCCGCACCGTCGACGATGTGGAGGGTGAGGTGCTGCACGGCTGCGGCACCGTCGACATGAAGGCCGGTGACGCGGTGTTCCTGCATCTTGCGGGCACCATCGACGAACCGGCACACGATCTCACGCTGATCTTCTACGACTGCGAGGAGATCGCGGCGGAGTTCAACGGGCTCGGCGCGATCGAACGCGACCTGCCCGACTGGTTGCACGGCGACGTCGCGATCCTCGGCGAGCCCACCGCCGGGCAGATCGAGGCCGGCTGCCAGGGCACCCTGCGGGTCCGGTTGTCGGCGAGCGGTGTCCGGGCGCACTCAGCGCGATCATGGATGGGCGACAACGCGATCCACAAACTGGCACCCGTGCTGGCGATCCTCGCCGCGCACACCCCGCGTCACGTCGACATCGACGGATGCGAGTACCGCGAGGGGTTGTCGGCGGTGGGCGTCGACGGTGGTGTGGCCGGCAACGTGGTGCCCGACGCCGCCGCGGTGACCGTCAACTTCCGGTTCGCCCCCGACCGCAGCATCACCTCGGCGCTGGAATACGTCCGCGAGGTGTTCGCCGGACCGCTGGCCTCCGGTGAGATCACGATGGAACTCACCGACGCCGCCGCCGGGGCGCTGCCCGGGCTGTCACACCCGGCCGCCGCGGAGTTGGTCGCCGCGGCGTCGGGTCGGTTCCGCGCGAAGTACGGCTGGACCGACGTGTCGCGGTTCTCCGCACTCGGCGTGCCCGCGGTCAACCTCGGTCCGGGGGACCCGAGCCTGGCGCACCGCAGGGACGAGCGGGTGCCGGTGTCGCAGATCCGTGAGGTCACCGACCTGCTTCGCGGCTACCTGTCCTGACCCGACCGCCCTGTCTCGATGCACCGCATCGCCCGGGACACGACCCGACACGCGGACACGCGCGGGTGACGCGGTGAGGTGATCGGTGTCCGCCGCGGGCACTAGCGTTGCGGGCATGGACACCCCGCACGCCGAGCAACCCGAACCGATCCCCGACGACGAGAGCGGCACCAGCTACATCGGTCCGATGCGGGTGCGGCGCAGCGAGACCGACACCGCCCGCACCACCGACCGGCGGCTGCTCGAGTGGGTCGATCCCCGCGACGACCAGCGCCGGGCCGAGCGGACGATGCGCGATTCCTGGCGGGTGCTGCGAATCCAGTCGGAGTTCGTCGCCGGGTTCGACGCGATGAGCAATGTCGCCGAGGCGGTCACCGTGTTCGGTTCGGCGCGCATCCGCCCCGACTCGCGGGAGTACGACCTCGCCGTGCGCCTCGGCCGGGCACTGGGTTCGGCGGGGTACGCGGTGATCACCGGTGGCGGACCGGGCGCGATGGAGGCCGCCAACCGCGGGGCCTACGAGACCCAGTCACGCTCGATCGGACTCAACATCGAGCTGCCGTTCGAGCAGCACCTGAACCCGTGGGTCGACGTCGGCATGAACTTCCGCTACTTCTTCGTCCGCAAGACGATGTTCGTGAAGTACGCGCAGGCCTTCGTCTGTCTTCCGGGTGGTTTCGGCACCCTCGACGAGCTGTTCGAGGCGCTGACCCTGGTGCAGACCAAGAAGGTGGTGCGCTTCCCGATCGTGTTGCTCGGCCGGGCGCACTGGGCCGGACTGCTCGACTGGATGCGCGAGACCCTGCTGTCGACGACCATGATCTCCGAGGCCGACCTGGACCTGCTGCACGTCGTGGACGAGCCGGAGGAGGCCGTGGAGATCATCGCGGCCGCGGCCGCCACCCGGGGTCGAGCCGACGCCGGGGCCGATGTCGAACGGGAGCAGCCGTGAGCGCGATCTGTGTGTACTGCGCGTCGGGGCGCAACGTGCCCGAGGAGTACCTCGACCTCGCCACCCGGCTCGGCACCGCGATCGGGGAGGGCGGACACCGCCTGGTGTCCGGAGGCGGCAACGTGTCGATGATGGGTGCGGTGGCGTCGGCGACCCGCGCCGCCGGCGGGCACACCCTCGGCATCATCCCGCGGGCGCTGATGGAACGGGAGGTGGCAGACCTCGACGCCGACGAGCTCGTCGTCACCGAGACCATGCGGGAACGCAAGGGGCTCATGGATTCTCGGGCTGATGCCTTCATCACGCTGCCGGGCGGGATCGGCACCCTCGAGGAACTGTTCGAGACGTGGACCGGCGGCTACCTCGGGATGCACGCCAAGCCGGTGGTGCTGCTCGATCCCGACGGTTTCTACGCGCCGCTGCTGAGTTGGCTGCGTGATCTCGTCGAGCGGGGATTCGTCACCGCGGAGTCGCTCGATCGACTGCAGGTGGCGGCCACGGTGGAGGAGGCGATCCAGTTCACTACCGGCGGGTAAGGAGATCTGCCTACCGGTGGGTAAGGTGGCGGTGACCATCATCACCTCACACACGTTGTCGTCGTCGCGACGGAGAGCGAGAAACGCGATGTCCACCCACGACACCCAGTCGGTCGTCGGAATCACCGACCTGATCAAGGGCGTTCTGAAGATGGCGCCGCAGGCGCCGCTGATGCTGCGGCACGCGCCCGGCCTGATCCGGCGACCGGCCGCTGCGCAACGGACCATCGGATCGATCTTCCAGAAGCACGCGGCATCGCATCCGGACCGGCCGTTCCTCCGGTTCGAGGGCAGGACCACCACCTACGGCGAGGCCAACCGCACCGTCAACCGGTACGCCGCGGTCCTGGCCGCCGACGGTGTCCGCACCGGCGACGTCGTGGCGATCCTGTCGAAGAACTGCCCGACCGACCTGTTCCTGATGCTCGCGACCGTCAAACTCGGTGCGATCGCCGGCATGCTCAACTACAACCAGCGTGGCGACGTCATCGAACACAGCGTCCGCCTGCTCGGTGCGCGGGTGCTGGTGCACGACCCCGAATGCCGGGAGGCCTTCGAGTCGATCCCCGCCGCCGCGCTCCCCGACACCGTGTACGACTTCGCCGCTATCGACGCCGCGGCCACCGGCCGCCCCGAGACCGATCCCGACGTGACCGCAACGTTGCCCGCGTCGACCGAGGCGTTCTACATCTTCACCTCCGGCACCACCGGTATGCCCAAGGCGAGCGTGATGAGCCACAACCGCTGGCTGGCGAGCCTGTCGGGGATCGGTGGCCTGGCCGTGCGGTTGCGCCCCAGCGACACCATGTACGTCCCGCTTCCGCTGTACCACAACAACGCGCTGTCGGTGTCGCTGTCGTCGGTGCTGGCATCCGGGGCGTGTATCGCGATCGGCAGGCAGTTCTCCGCATCACGATTCTGGGACGAGGTGATCCTCAACCGGGCCACCGCGTTCTGTTATATCGGTGAACTGTGCCGCTATCTGCTGGCCCAGCCGGCCAGGTCCACCGACCGCGCCCACAGCGTCCGGCTCGTCGTCGGCAACGGCATGCGCCCGGACATCTGGGACGAGTTCAAGGACCGCTTCGGGATCGACCGGATCGTCGAGTTCTACGGCGCCAGCGAACTCAACCTGGTCTTCATCAACGTCTTCAGTGCCGACCACACCGCCGGATTCTGCCCGTTGCCGTACGCGATCGTCGAGTACGACGAGGAGGGCAGACCCGCCCGCGACGCCACCGGACGACTCACCCGGGTCCGGCGAGGGGGCACCGGACTGCTGCTGACCGGGATCAACGACAGGGTGCCCATCGACGGCTACACCGATCCGGCCGAGACCGAGAAGAAGGTGCTGCGCGACGCCTTCAAGGATGGCGACGCCTGGTTCAACTCCGGTGACCTCGTCCGCGACCAGGGCTTCAGTCACATCGCCTTCGTCGACCGACTCGGAGACACCTTCCGCTGGAAGGGCGAGAACGTGGCCACCACCGAGGTGGAGGCCGGGCTCGACGCCTTCACCGGGATCTCGCAGTCGGTGGTCTTCGGCGTCGCGGTACCCGGCACCGACGGCAAGGCCGGAATGGGGGCGGTCACCGTCCGCGACGGCGCACCCCTCGACGGTGCCGCACTCGCCGCCCATCTGTACGAGGTGTTGCCGTCGTACGCGATCCCGCTCATCATCCGGGTCGTCGACCACCTCGAGGCGACCTCCACCTTCAAGAATCGCAAGGTGGAACTTCGTGAGGAGGCGTACTCCGAGACCGGTGGTGACCCGCTGTACGTGCTCGCCGGTCGCACCGACGGCTACGTGAAGGCCTACGACACCTACGTCGACGACGTCGCGGCGGGACGCGCACCGAAGGGCTGAGCCGCGCCTCCGTAGTCTGGTCGCATGAACGTCGCGGCAGGTCGGGAGTCGGCCCCGAACAGATCGGCCCCGAACAGATCGGCCCCGGACAGATCTGCACCGAACGTGTTCGGGGGCGAGTCGGCGGACACCCGGCCGTCGACGCTGTGTGGTCGGCCGGTGGCCGGTGACCGCGCTCTGGTGATGGCCATCGTCAACCGTACCCCCGACTCCTTCTACGACCGCGGTGCCAGTTTTGCCGATGACGCGGCCCAGGCGCGGATCGCGCAGGTGGTTGCGGAGGGTGCCGACATCGTCGACATCGGCGGGGTGAAGGCCGGACCCGGCGACGAGGTCGACGCGGCCACCGAGGCGGCCCGCGTGGTCCCGATGATCCGCTGGATTCGCGACACCTACCCGGATCTGCTGATCAGCGTCGACACCTGGCGTGCCGACGTCGCCGACCGGGCGTGCGCGGCCGGCGCCGACCTGATCAACGACACCTGGGCGGGAGCTGATCCCGACCTGGTCGGGGTCGCGGCCGCGCGCGGGGCAGGGATCGTCTGCTCACACACCGGTGGGGCGCGGGTGCGTACCCGTCCCCATCGGGTCGCCTACGGCGACTCGGTGGACGCGGTGGTCCACGACGTGCTCGCCGCGGTGACCGCAGCGGCCGCCAAGGCCGAGGCCGCGGGCGTGGACCGTGACTCGATCGTGATCGATCCGACGCACGATTTCGGCAAGAACACTCACCACGGGCTGGCCTTGTTACGTCACGTGAAAGATCTTGTTAAGACCGGCTGGCCAGTGCTGATGGCGCTCAGCAACAAGGATTTCGTGGGGGAGACTCTGGGGGTGGATCTCGAACACCGGGTGGAGGGCACCCTCGCAGCAACCGCTCTGGCCGCGGAGCACGGTGCGCGGATCTTCCGCGTCCACGAGGTTGCCGCCACCCGGCGTGTGGTCGACATGGTCGCCGCGATAGCGGGCACACGGCCTCCAGCCAGAACAGTCAGGGGACTCGCATGACCAAGAAGGTTCGTGGAACCCAAACCCGTCGACAGGCGGCAGTCGTCGCCGGACGCAAGCCGTCCGCAGCCAACAACCGGGACAAGGCCAGCATGTGGCCCACCTCCGCCGACACCTCCGGAAACCGCGGGACGTGGTCGACGACGCACACCTGGGAGCAGCCGGACTGGACCGTCGACGAGCTCGTCGCGGCCAAGGACGGGCGCACCGTGTCCGTGGTCCTGCCCGCGCTCAACGAGGAAGAGACCGTCGCCGACGTGATCGCCACGATCCGTCCCCTGCTCGGCACCCTCGTCGACGAACTGATCGTTCTGGACTCCGGCTCCACCGACGCCACCGCCGAGCGTGCCCGCGCGGCCGGTGCCGAGGTGATCAGCCGCGAGGAGGCCGTCCCCGAGCTCGAACCGATCAAGGGCAAGGGCGAGGTGCTGTGGCGGTCGATCGCCGTCACCACCGGCGACATCATCGCCTTCGTCGACTCGGACCTGATCGACCCGGACCCGATGTTCGTGCCCAAGATGCTCGGCCCGCTGCTGATCAATCCGGAGATCCACCTGGTCAAGGGCTACTACCGTCGTCCGTTGCTCACCGGCGGCACCCAGGAGGCCAACGGCGGCGGCCGCGTCACCGAGCTCGTCGCCCGCCCGCTGCTCGCCTCGCAGAAGCCCGACCTGACGGCCGTGCTGCAGCCGCTCGGCGGCGAGTACGCCGGCACCCGCGAGATGCTGTCGTCGGTGCCGTTCGCGCCCGGCTACGGTGTGGAGATCGGTCTGTTGATCGACACCTACGACATGTTCGGACTCAACGGGATCGGCCAGGTGAACCTCGGCGTCCGTACCCACCGCAACCGTCCGCTCGTCGAGCTCGGCGTGATGAGCCGCCAGATCGTCGGCACCCTGATGCGCCGGTGCGGCATTGCCGACAGCGGCGTGGGTCTGACCCAGTTCACCGCGGAATCCGACGGCACCTTCACCCCGCACACCACCGAGGTGTACCTCGAGGACCGGCCGCCGATGAAGACCGTCAGCAGCTACCGGATCGACGTCGACGACGAGGAGATGGCCAGCTGAGACGCTGAGCGTCGCGGCCCGCACCCACGGTGCGGGCCGCACTAGACTCTGTCCCCATGCAGACCATCTTGCTGTACCTGCTGATCATGGCGGTCGTCGTGGCGGTGGTGTTCGCGCTGGTGTGGTTCGTCTTCGGGCGGGGGGAGGAGTTGCCGCCACTCGACGACGCGACCACCCTCACCCGGCTGCCCCGAAGCAGCATCTACGGGTACGACGTCCGGGCGCTGCGGTTCGCGTCCACCCTGCGCGGGTACAAGCAGAGCGAGGTCGACTGGGCGTTGTCCCGTCTGGCCGACGAGATCGACGATCTGCGTGCCCTTGTCCAGCAACTCCAGGACCGCGACGCGCTCCTCACCGCGACGGCGCCGGCGGGCGGTGTCGACGACACCGCCCAGATGGGACGGCACGAGGCACCGGAGAACTCACCGCAGGCCGGGGTCGACCGTCCCGCCGACGCCGGCTCTGCGCAGGCCGGTGACACCGGGGGTCCGACCGACGGCGGGGACGTGCCGCCGGGCGACACCCGGCCGGACGGGCCGTCCAGGACCGACCGTGACGCGTCAGACGACTGACCCGCGTGTCGGCGGCGGCTCTGCGGCCGCAACGCCACGTATCATTACTGTGGCGGCAACCACCGTGACCGGCCAGGAGGCCGGGGCCAGGTGTGCGTCACAGGGCGCCACCGACCGGTGGGGCCGCGCTGAGCACTCGGCGACTGAGAACTCTGAAGGGAGTTTGAGAATGGCGGCGATGAAGCCACGGACTGGCGATGGGCCCCTCGAAGCGGCCAAGGAGGGACGTGGGATCGTCGTGCGCATTCCGATCGAGGGTGGCGGACGCCTGGTGGTCGAGCTGACCGCCGACGAGGCCGCCGCACTCGGCGAAGAACTGCGCGGGGTCACCGGCTGACGGCGACCCCCCGGGCGTCGGCCCTGGCCGACGTCATCTGTGACCTGCGGTGTCCGGTGTGTACCGAACCGCTGGTCGGAGACCTCGAACACGGTGCCCTGCGGTGTCCGCGGGGCCACACCTTCGACCTCGCCCGGCAGGGCCATGTCGCGTTGCTCGACGGACGCTCCGGCGGCCTTCGTGCCGACACCGCGGACATGGTCGCCGCCCGGCTTCGGGTCCACGAGGCCGGTGTGCTCGACGCCGTCGTCGACGCGCTGGCCGATGCGCTCGACCGTGTTCTTCCCGACGATCCCGGAGACCGCCCCCTGATCCTGGATCTGGGGGGTGGTCCCGGCGTCTATCTGCGTGCCTGCCTGCGGCGCCGATCGTCGGCGCGGGGTCTGGTGATCGACCTCTCCAAGTTCTGTGCCCGGGCGGTGACCCGTGGCGACCCGGCGGCGGCCGCTGTCGTCGCCGACGCCTGGCGTGCGGTGCCCGTCCGATCCGGGGCCGCGGCGGTGGTGCTGTCGGTGTTCGCACCCCGCAACGTCGACGAGATCGCCCGCATGCTCGCCCCCGGCGGACACCTGCTGGTCGTGACGCCCCTGCCGTCGCACCTGACCGAACTCATCGAACCACTCGGCATGCTGTCGGTGACACCGGACAAAACCGAGCGTCTCGACGCGGCCATGGCGCCGGCCTTCGAGCTGATCGATCGGCGAGAGGTCACCGCGGCCGTCGACGTCGACGCCGCCACGATCGCCGATCTCGTCGCCATGGGGCCGTCGGCATTTCACCACGACCGTGCCGAGATCGACGCCGCCGCCAGACGGTTGGCCGAGGCCCACGACGGTCGGGTACCGGTCACCGTCGCCGTCACACTGACCGTGTCGCGCGTGGGGTCCGCAACCGCGGACTGACCCGCACCACACCGCGGGTCGTCGACTAACCGAGAGCCGTCCGGTACACCGCGACGGTCTGTTCGGCGATCGTCGCCCAGGAGAACTCGGCCGCGGCACGGGCCCGGCCCGCGACGCCCATCGCCGAGGCCGTGGCGACGTCACCGGCGACCGCGTTGACCGCCTCGGCCAGCGTACGTTCGAAGCTCGCCGCGTCATCCGGGGTGTAGGGCACCAGCGTGCCGGTCACACCGTCCTGGACGACCTCCGGGATCCCGCCGACCGCCGAAGCCACCACCGCGGTTCCGCACGCCATCGCCTCGAGGTTCACGATCCCCAGCGGCTCGTACACCGACGGGCACACGAACACCGTTGCAGCGGTGAGAATCTCGCGAATTCGGGGCAGGGGGAGCATCTCTCTCACCCAGAACACGCCGGGGCGGGCCGCCGACAGTTCGGCGACCGCAGCCTCCACCTCGGCGCCGATCTCCGGGGTGTCGGGCGCGCCCGCACACAGGATCAACTGCACATCGGGGGAGAAGTGGTGCGCCGCGGCGACCAGATGGGCGACGCCCTTCTGACGCGTGATGCGACCGACGAATGCCACGATCGGCCGATCGGGGTCCACCCCCAGAGAGACGAGTGCGGAGTCCGGACCGTACGGATCGTCCACCGGATACCACTGGGTGGTGTCGATTCCGTTGCGCACCACATGAACCCGGTTCGGATCGAGACGGGGATAGACCTCGCACACGTCGTCACGCATGCCGGAACTGACCGCGATCACCGCGTCGGCGTATTCCACCGCATTGCGTTCGACCCAGCTCGACACCCGGTATCCGCCGCCGAGCTGCTCGGCCTTCCACGGCCGGCGCGGTTCCAGGGAGTGCGCGGTGAGAACGTGCGGGACGCCGTGGAGTTCCTTGGCCAGATGTCCGGCGAGCCCGGTGTACCAGGTGTGCGAGTGCACCAGGTCGGCGCCGGCGGCACCGACCGCCATCCGTAGATCCGTCGACAGCATCGTGATCGCCGGATTGGCGCCGGCCAGACCGGGGTCGGGACCGTACACCCGTGCGTCCGATCGCTCCACACCCATGCACTCGACGTCGACGTCGATCAGGTCGGCGAGATGCCGTACCAACTCGGTGACGTGGACGCCGGCACCACCATAGACCTCGGGTGGGTACTCCCGAGTCATCATCGCCACCCGCATGGCTACAGACGCTAGTGGGCGCGCGGCGAGTTCGCCAGACGGAGTCGGTGTGCGGCGGGTCTCGCGACTCGTCCGGCGCGCCTTGCCCGTTCGTCTGGCCCGGTCGCTGTTTCACGGTTACCGTGAGAGCGTGAGATCTCAGCCGCACGTTCTCGGAATCGTTCTCGCCGGCGGGGAGGGTAAGAGGCTCTACCCGCTGACGATGGATCGTGCGAAACCCGCAGTTCCCTTCGGTGGTGCCTACCGGCTGATCGACTTCGTGCTGTCCAACCTCGTCAATGCCGGGTATGAGCGCATTTGTGTTCTGACACAGTACAAGTCCCATTCACTTGACCGACACATCTCGCAAACCTGGTGGACGTCGGGATTTCATGGCGAGTACATCACCCCGGTACCGGCGCAGCAGCGTCTCGGTCCGCGGTGGTACACCGGCAGCGCCGACGCGATCTTCCAGTCGCTGAACCTGATCTACGACGAAGAGCCCGAGTACATCGTGGTCTTCGGTGCCGACCACGTGTATCGCATGGATCCGGCGCAGATGGTCGAGGCGCACATCGATTCCGGCGCCGACGTCACCGTCGCCGGTATCCGGGTCCCGCGCGCCGAGGCCAGTGCGTTCGGCTGTATCGACGCCGGCGACGACGATCGCATCACCCGGTTCCTGGAGAAGCCGGCCGACCCGCCCGGCACCCCCGACGACCCGAACGTCACGTTCGCGTCGATGGGCAACTATGTGTTCACCACCAAGGCGCTGGTCGACGCGATCCGTGCGGACGCCACCGATGCGGACTCCGACCACGACATGGGCGGCGACATCATCCCGGCGTTCGTGGCGCAGGGCAGCGCGTACGTGTACGACTTCCAGGACAACGAGGTGCCCGGTGCCACCGAGCGCGACAAGGGCTACTGGCGGGACGTCGGAACCCTGGACGCGTTCTACGACGCCCACATGGATCTGGTGTCGGTGCATCCGGTGTTCAACCTCTACAACCGTCGCTGGCCGATCCGCAGCGAGACGCTGCATCTGCCGCCGGCCAAGTTCGTCCAGGGCGGCCACGCCCAGGATTCGGTGGTCGGTGCCGGATGCATCGTGTCGGCCGCGTCGGTGAGTACCTCGGTGCTGTCGGCGAACGTCTACGTCGAGGACGGTGCCATCGTGGAGGGCAGCGTGTTGATGCCGGGCGTGCGGATCGGCAAGGGTGCAGTGGTCCGACACGCGATCCTCGACAAGAACGTCGTCGTCGGCGATGGCGAACAGCTCGGTGTGGACCTCGAGTCCGATCGTCAGCGTTTCGCGGTCAGTGCCGGCGGTGTCGTGACGGTCGGCAAGGGCGTGCAGATCTGACGGGCGAGTCGGAGGTGCGCTGGGTGGTGATCGCCTCGAGGGTGGTTGCGTAGCGGGGTCGGGTGGCGGAGGTTTCGACTCGACTCGTCGCTTCGCTCCTCGTCGGCTCAACCATCGTTTGCTGCTCGGGTGTGGTGTGTGTGGGTTCGGCCATCGTTTGCGGGTTGGGTGTGGTGTGTGTGGGTTCGGCCATCGTTTGCCGGTCGGTGGTCGGCCGTGTTCCGGCTCGACCGGAGGGGTTTGCGGCATGGTGATCGAGGAGGATGTCCCGGGTCGGACGTCCGACCGGGGGTGCTACGTCCGCAACCCGAATTCGATCAGTGCCGGAAGCGTGTCGATGTCGGCGTCGGCGGGCAGTCCGTCGACCGGCCACCACTGCAGATCCACCGATTCGGAACTGCACTCGATGGCCGGGAGCGACCCGTCGGCGGTCGGCGGTGCGACCACGGCGAACTGTACGTCCAGATGCCGGGTCGGCACCCCCAGCGAGCAGGTGATCGGGTGCGTGTGCAGCCGGGCGATGGCGCCGGTCAGCTCGAGGTCGGCGATCCCCGACTCCTCTCGCGCCTCACGGCGAGCCGCGACGGCGATGTCGGTGTCATCGGGCTCGCAGTGCCCGCCGAGTTGTACCCACCGGCCCACCCGCGGATGCAGGGTGAGCAACACGTGGGTACGGCCGGCGTCGAACACGATGGCCGATGCCGTCAGATGTCCCGGCACAGAGGCCCGCATGCACGCATCGGGGGCGGCCGCCAGGAACGCGAGATAAGTGTGCCGCAACGAATCCTGCTCGGCGTTCGGGGCCTCCCACGCGCGGAGCAACTCGACCGCCGAGGCGTGCAACGATTCCGTACTCACCGCTGCACCAGCCACTCGTCGACCGGTGCCGGTGCGCGCAGTGAACCCATCTCGACCGGATGACCGATCGCGATGGCGCCCAACGGCTCCCAGCTGTCCTCCAGATCGAGGGCCTCGCGGACGATGTCGGCGGCGAAGATCGTCGAGCCGATCCAGCAGCTGCCGAGCCCCCGCACCGACAGTGCCACCAGCAGCGCGTTGACCGCACCACCGGCGGCGACGGTGAACATGGTGTGCTCGCAGGCGTTCCGGCGGTCGTCCGGGTAGGTGTGAGCGCCGTCGGCGACCAGGAACGGGATCACCAGTTCCGGTGCGTCGTAGAGGATCTGTCCACGGGCCACCCGCTTGTCGATCGACTCGGTGGTCTTGCCGTCGGCGGCCAGGTCGGTCCGCCACTGCGCGGCCATCGTATCGAGCAGGGTGCGTCGGCGCCGTCCGTCACGCACCCAGACGAACCGCACCGGGTGCGTGTGGTGCGGGGCCGGAGCGGTCAGCGCGTCCGCACAGGCCGCCCGGATGTCGTCGCCGTCGACCGGGCTGTCGGCGAAGGACCGGATGGATCGACGCGTCAGGAGCGCCTCGAGACGCCCCTGCGCGACGGCCTCCTCGGTGCCGAGCCGGAACAGATCCTCGCCGATCGGCCGGATGAGGTCGGTGGCCGACGAGTTGTCGTCGGTGATGGTCAGTCCGCGCACCACCGCGACGGGCACACCGGCCAGCTTGCCCTTCACCAGGTCCGCGGCGGCGGCGATCTCGTCGGCGACGGCGATGTCGGTGACGATCAACGGGTTCCCGTGCGCGTCCACACCACCCTCGTACGGGTGGCTGACGGCGATCCCGGCGGCCCCGATGGCCACATCGGTCTGTCCGGTGCGCCAGGCACGGCCCATCGTGTCGGTGACGATCACGGCGACATCACGCCCCGCCGCGGCGAGTGCGGCGCGCAGTCCCCGGGCGCTGGCATCCGGGTTCTCCGGCAGCAGCGCCAGGCTGTCGCCGGGCACGTTGGAACCGTCGATCCCGGCGGCCGCCTGCACGATGCCGAGCCGGTTCTCGGTGATCAGGGTGCGGTTCTTTCGGGCGACCACCCGGACCGACTCCTGCTCGACAAGCTTGCGCCGCAGCGCATCCCGCGCGTCGGGATCGGTGGGCGAGACCACCATGCGGCCCTCGATCTTGGAGAACACCTTGCTGGTCACCACCACGACGTCGCCGGAGGTCAACCACGGAGCGGCGCGCAGGATCTCGGCGGCGAGATCGCTGGAGGTGTCGAATTCGGGGAGTCCGGTGACCGGCCGGATCTCGATCTCGCCGGGTGCGCGGTGATCGCGGATGCCCGCGGTGCTCATGCGCTCACCTCGGGAGTGTCGACGCCGACGAGGGCGCAGGCGTCGCGCACCATCTGTGCGGTGGTGGCCGGGTCGGACATCAGCAGCGGGGCGGCGCCGATGGCGATACCCTCCACGGCGGCATGATCGCCCTCGGCGATCAGCCACCCGTCGAGGATGCCGTTGGCAGTGCGCGCCCCGTAGTGGGCGGCGATCGCCTCGGCGCTGGTCTGCACACCGATCACCGACAGGCACTCGTCGGCCATGCCGCGCAGCGGACGGTTGTCGATCACCGGTGAGACCCCGACGACACGTGCGGTGGTGGTCCGCAGTGCACTGCGGACACCGGGGACGTTGATGATCGCCCCGATGCTGACCACCGGATTGCTGGGGGCCAGCAGCACGACGTCGGCCTCGGCGATGGCCTCGAGGACGCCGGGCGCGGCGGCGGTCTCGTCCGACCCGACCTGAGCGAAACCGAAGGTCGGGATCTTCGCGCGGTGCCGTACCCACCATTCCTGGAAGTGGATGGCCACCCGATCACCCTCCTCGCCGTCGGGTTTGGCGACCACCACATGGGTTTCGTGTCGATCGTCGGTGGCCGGGATCAGGCGCACGCCCGGTTGCCAGCGGCGGCACAGGGCGGCGGTCACGTCGGAGAGCCGGTAGCCGGCGTCGAGCATCTGGGTGCGGATCAGGTGGGTGGCGAGATCGCGGTCGCCGAGACCGAACCAGTCCGGGTCGGCACCGTAGTTCGCCAGTTCTTCCTTGGCGTTCCACGTCTCGTTGCGTCGTCCCCATCCGCGCTCGGGGTCGATCCCTCCACCCAAGGTGTACATGCAGGTGTCGAGATCCGGGCAGATCCGCACCCCATGCATCCAGGCGTCGTCGCCGACGTTGACGATCGCCGTGATCTCGTGGCCGAGGTCTGCGGTGGCGGCCGGGTCGGGGTCGACCGGCGGCGGAAACGGTGTCGGGCCCAGCAATTCGCGCACACCCAGCAGGAAACGGGCGCCACCGACGCCGCCGACGAGAACGGTCACCTTCACGTCCGCCCACTGTAGTGGCCCGGAGGTGGCGGGGTGGTCTCTGGTCGGGTATACCGGTCCACGTGCATCGGCGATGCGATGCACGCCCAATCCCGGTCCATCCACCGAGGGGTGCGGCAGACCATGTCGCGGTGTGAGATTGCCGACGAATCGCCCCCGAGACGTGTCGCAACGCACGTTTATGTCGGTCGATGGTATTAGGGGAATTCGTCTCTCGGCTTGACCCCGACGGGCGTGACCGTGTGTAATCACATCAGTGTCATTTCCGTTCGAGATCGAGAATCGTTGCACCCGAAGGTGCTTCGACAACATGTTCGAACGGGGTCGCTCCGGATTTCGGGGGTATGGAGTCCGTCCTGCGGGGACACTGGGTTGAAGATCGAACGAGTGCGGATGAGTGGGGTGACGCGGCGGTGGTGCCGTGGCGCGAGACGGTAGACCAAGAACGACTTCCCAGGCAGGAGGCGCCGACGATGGCATTCAGCGACCCGATCGGCAATCCCCTTGAATCACAAGGTCATTCCGACTTCACGTCCGACGACGACCTCTATCGGACCATGGGTCCGGTGGACGAGTCGGCTCTGATCCCGGCGCCGGAGGCGACGCAGGCGGACGCGGACGAGGATCGGCGGCATCTGTCGTTGGTGCCCAACGACTTCGAGGAGCTCTTCGACACCGTCGAAGAGCAGTGGCAGGACCGTGCGCTGTGTGCGCAGACCGATCCCGAGGCGTTCTTCCCGGAGAAGGGCGGCTCGACCCGCGAGGCCAAGCGGATCTGTTCCGGGTGTGAGGTCAAGGCGGAGTGCCTCGAGTACGCGCTGGCCAATGACGAGCGGTTCGGTATCTGGGGCGGACTCTCCGAGCGGGAGCGTCGTCGCCTCAAGCGCGGGATCATTTGATCCACATGGATTTTTCGAAAGTCGGTCGGCACAGCGACTGACGTTTCGATCACACGGATCGTGCTCTGCGACGCCGCGGGGATCGGTGGACACCGACCCGCGGCGTCGTCGCGTCCGCGGTCGCCGGTCGGGTCGCCACGGACCGGGGCTCAGTCGAGTCCACGGTCGATGGTGTCCTCGTCGACGCCCAGGTAGGTCGCGACCTGTTGCACCAGGACCTCGTGGATGAGTTCCACCAATTCGATGTCGCGCCGCGCACGGCTCTCCAGCGGCCGGCGGAACAGCACCACCCGCGCCCGGGTGGGCTGTCCGTGGACGTCGACACCCGCCGGGATCAGTCGCGCCAGTGGTACGGCGCCGTCGGCGGTGACCTCGTCGGGCCACTGGATCGTGTCGGGGTCACGGGGCAGCATCCGCGGGATCTCGTCCACCGCGATGTCGAGCCCGGCGAGTTCGTCATGCCACCGGACATCGATCTCGCCGAACGCGTCGAGGACCACCGCGTCGAACTCGTCGGACCGGCTGCGCCAGGCCGGTACCTGCGGTGGCAGCAGCGGGGCGCGCAGACCGCGTCCGCGGCGGTCACGCCTGCGCCCGCCCTGGCGGCCGGGCGCGCCCGCGCCGCCCGTCGGGCGTCCGGAACCTCCGCCCCGGGATCGTCGGAGCCCATCGATGCGCATGGCGTGAGTGTAGGAGTCCGACGCCCCGATGTCTCGCTCCGCCTACCCCGGCGCGCGTGTCGACGCGGGGGATCGGCACCCGGGGGGATAACCTCGATGGCGTGAAGCTTCCCCGTCAGTGTTGTAGGCCAGGCTGTGCTCGTTCCGCGGTGGCCACGCTGACCTTCGTGTATGCGGAGTCGACCGCTGTGATCGGGCCGCTCGCGAGTTCGGCCGAACCGCATTCGTGGGATCTGTGTGAGGACCACGCCCGCCGGATCACGGTGCCGCGGGGTTGGGAGATGCTGCGGAGTGAGCGGGGTTTCTCCGCACCTCCGGCTGAGGACTACGAACTGACCGCGCTCGCCGAGGCGGTGCGCGAGGTCGGTGCCGGCGGGCGCCGCAGAGTGGGTACTGACAACATCGGCGCGGACCGCAGGGGAGCCGACTGGATCGGCGCGGACCGGCGGGGAACCGAGCGTCCTCGTGCGGATGCCTTCGACGGTTTCGACGACATGACCCCCGGACGGCACCGCGCGCCGCTCCGGCCCGATGTGCCCCCGGCGCCGGGTGAGGGACTGACCGGTCGCCGTAGCGGTGCCAAACCACGACCGGGACGCCGCGGACATCTGCGCGTGTTGCCCGACCCGGTGGACTGACCGCCCTGTCCGAGCACCTCGGAGAGATGGGCGCCGGGGAATTCGTCGCCGGGGAGTCGGGCCCTACGGGATCGGGCCCTACGGGATCGGGCCCTACGGGATCGGGCTCAGTGGTCTCCGGGCGGAGGCCGGGGCCGCTGACTACTGTAGGTGTCATGCGAACAGGAGCACCCGATCTCGACGACGTGGAGGAGCTGATCGCCGCCGATTCCGACGGGCTGCTCCACGCCGTGGCGATGGCCGGCGCGCAGGTGCGTTCGGTGGCCGAGGCGGTCCGGGAGGGCGTCACCGCGCCGCTCGCCGACCTGCGACCCCGTAGCGTCGTCATCGTGTGCCCATCCGCGGGCCCGGCGGCCGCCGCGGCGGCACTGGTCACCTCGTCGGTGGCCACCGGAATCGACGTCCCGATCGTCTGTACTCCCGGACTCCCCGGTTGGATCGGCCCGCTCGACGTGGTGGTCGTCGCCGGTGTCGACGGCGGAGACATGGTCCTGGCCGATGCCGCGGCCCGCGCCCTGCGACGTCGGGCCGAGGTGGTGGTCGCCGCACCGATCGAGGGTCCGTTGCGGGATGCGCTGGGTGGCAACGGGATCGATCTCTCGCCGCGAATCGAGATCGACCCGCGTTTCCGATTCGCCGGTTTCGTCGCGGCCCTGTTGGCGGCACTCACCGCATTGCGCGCGGTCCGATTCACCGGCAGCCCACCCGATCTGGGCGACCTGGCCGATGCGCTCGACACCGAGGCGATGGCCGGCCACCCGTCGCACGACAGTTTCCACAATCAGGCCAAGTCATTGGCCGCGCGGCTCGACGAGAACGCCGTGCTCTGGTCGGGCGACACCCCTGCCACGCTCGTCCTCGCGGCTCGGGCTGCGGCTGTCGTCTTCTCGATCACCGGCCAGGCCGGCGCCACGGTCGATCTGCCCGACCTGCTCCGCGGATGGCACCGACGGTGGTCGGGGGCGACGTCGGCGGCGGATTCGATCTTCCACGACCCCGAGTTGGACGGCCCGCTCGGCGAGGTGCCACCGCGGGTGTTGATGGTGACGACCGCAGCCCGAGAATGGCAGACCCGCAGGCGGATCGCGACGGTCTCGACGGCCGAGACGGTCGTCGCAGGCGGCGACCTGTCGTCCACATCCCCGGTGCCCGACGGTGGTGCGGGATGGGGCGGCGGGATCGAGGATCTCACCGATGTTCCTGCCGACCTCACCTCGATGCTCGTGCTGATGGTGCGCATCGAGATGGCGGCGGTCTACCTTCGTCTGATCGGAGCCGGACAGTAATGAGAGTGCTCGACGGAGTCGTGCGTCCCTACGCCTGGGGGTCGCGCACCGCGATCGCCTCGTTGCGGGGAAAGCCTGTCCCGTCACCGCATCCCGAGGCCGAACTGTGGTTCGGTGCCCATGCCGCGGGTCCGGCCCGGATCGCCGGCGGCGGGGCCGGGGTGACCGATCTGCTGGCGGCGATCGACGCCGACCCGGCGCGCGCGCTGGGTGCGGTGACCACCGCCCGGTTCGATGGGCGATTGCCGTTCCTGCTCAAGGTGCTCGCGGCCGAGGAGCCGTTGTCGTTGCAGGCCCATCCGTCGTCGCAACAGGCCCGTGAGGGATTCGAGAGGGAGAACGCCGCAGGCATGGCCCTCGACGCCCAGCACCGGAACTACCGCGATCCATGGCACAAACCCGAACTGATCGTCGCATTGTCGGAGTTCGATGCACTGGCCGGCTTCCGCGATCCCGCCGACACCATCCGCTTGCTTCGGGAACTGCAAGTGGCAGAACTCGATCCCTATCTGGGCATGCTGGCCGGCCAACCCGATGCGAACGGCCTGCGGGCACTGTTCACCACCTGGTTGACACTGCCCGAGGGCACGATCGCCAGGTTGATGCCGCCGGTCCTCGCTGCGGCCGTGTCGGCGTTGGCGAAGGGGGCCGGTGTCTTCGACGCAGAGCTGCGCACCCTGCTCGAGCTCGGTGAGATGTACCCGAACGACCCGGGTGTCCTTGCGTCCCTGCTGCTCAACCGGGTGCGGTTGAATCCCGGTGAGGGACTGTACCTGTCGGCCGGGAATCTCCACGCCTACCTGAACGGGACCGGTGTGGAGGTCATGGCCAACTCCGACAACGTCTTGCGCGGCGGTCTCACCCCGAAGCACATCGACGTCCCGGAACTGTTGCGGGTCCTCGACTTCACCCCGGTCGCGGCCGCCGATCTGATCCCGAGGATCCACACGGTCGGTGCCGAACGCGTCTACCTGACACCGGCTCCCGAGTTCCGGCTCTCCCGCGTCGAACTCGACGGCACCGGGATGACGGCGCCGTCGTCGATCTCCTTCGACATGCCCGGCCCGCAGATCCTGGCGGTGCTGGCCGGCTCCATCGAGATCCGGCCCGTCGGCGGTGCCCCGATCCGGGTGCCGTGCGGTCAGGCGGCGTGGCTGACCGACGCCGACCCCGACGTCGTGGTGCGGGCGGACTCCGCCCGGGCGGTCTTCTTCCGAACGCTGGTGCCGATCGCCGACTGACCGTCCCGTGTGCGCCGGCCGGCCCGCAGGGGGTCAGCGGGGCCAGTCTGCCGCGGTTGTCGGTCCGCCGACCAACGCCCACTCCTGCGGGGTCGTGACCATCGTGACGTCGACCTTACCGGTCGGCGTGGTGATCGAGATCCGTTGGGGCGAGTGTGAATCCTGCTCCAGGGTCACCGTGGCCGCGGGATACCGGCCGGCTGCCGCCCTGTCCGGGACGATGATCACCATGCCGGCGGACGGCCCGGGCACGGGCGAGCCGACCGGCGCGTGCTCGTCGTACACGTCGACCCGTTGTGTGCGCGCGACCGGCGACCGGTCGGCAAAGGCGAGGCGGTGGGGGTCGGCGACGGAGGCGATCAGGGTGCGCCATCGGCGTTGGTCGGCGGTCCGGATGGCCACCGGGACGCCGATGGCCACCGTGCGGGCGACGGTCTGCATCGCGAACGCCGGTGTGCCGATCACCATCACGGTCCCGACGCCCGGTCCGTTCAGTCGTACCGACACCGCACGGCCGGCCGCATCGGCGCCGACGAGTTGCCCGCAGCCCGCCGCGGGCAGGAGCATCTGCTGCACGAGCCGATGGGCGGCCACTCCCTCGAGACCCGGCAGATGTCGGTCGAGGCGGGCCGGTGATGCGATCGGCAGTCCGGCGGTCAGGGCGTCGAGCTGTCGACCCGGAAGCACGCGGAGCCGGCCCAGGGTGCCGACGGGCCGACCGTCGTCCGGAGTGGTCGGGCAGTCGTGCTGATCGAGTCGTACCAGCACGGTCACCCGAAGCCGGTCCTCGGTGTTCCGGGTCAGGCGGGTCACGATGGTGGCGGTCGGGACCGTCGAGGTCCAGGCGCCCGCGAGCACCGACTCCAGTGTCGCCGGATCGGTGGCGTACATGCGTGGGTGCAGCGTTCCGACGGTGAGGCGATCCCAGTTCTCGACGACGTCGCCGGGCTCGGCGCCGTCGAGGAGTCGTCGTGTGGCGGTGGTTATCTCACCTGCGGTGAGCGGGGTCGCCGACAGTCCGTGCGCCGACAGGCGCCGGGCCACCCGGGTGGTGGTGATGGTGGCGGCACGGAGTGCGCCGACCGCGCCGCCACCGCGTCGGGCGACGGCGTCCGGACAGTCCCGCGGATCGAGTCGCAGGATCACCAGGACACCGCGATGAGCGGTGGCCGGCAGCGGCCCGAGCAACTGCCGGTAGGTCTGGGTGAGTCTGCCGTTCCCGCCGACGGCGTGGGTGGTCGACACGATGTCGACACTTCGCAGAGGGATGTCGAACGGGTCGAGGCACTCGGCGAGCACGTCGAGCGGAATCGCCTGTCCCCGTGTCGCCTCGCCGACCGCTGCGTGTGGTGTCAGGAACACCGGGGCGGTGTCCTGGGGACTGATCCGCAGAACCGTGATCAGCGTGTCGCCCGTCCACCGGGCCCCGATGACCGGACCGATGCCGGACCCGGCCCGTGGTGAACGGCCCGGTGCCGGACGGGTGTCGGTGGGGATGTCGAACGGGGCGGGCACACTCGCGGGCGGTCGATGCAGTCGGGACACGGCGAAGGCGATGCGACGCCCGAACCGGCCGAGCAGCGAACCGCGGTCGGACCACCGGATCAGGGTCAGCGCTGCGAGGGCGGCGATCGCCGGTGCGGCCACACCGATCGGCGACCGCAGCATCACCGCGACCGTCAGCCCTGCGCCGAGCAGCACTTCGATCACGACCAGGGTGGTGAGGCCGGGTGTCGCCCCACGACGACGCGTGGTGGGCCGGAAACGGCCGGTTGCCGCAGGTTCCGGCTCGCGACGGTTGCCGGTGCCACCGGCGTTGGAGTTGCCGTCTGTGATCCGGGTGTCTGTCGAGCGGTTGTCTGTCGAGCGGTCGTCGGTGATGCCGATCGTCACGGTCCCCCCGTATCGTCGTCGCCGGCAGCTCATCCGGGAGACGTCAACGGCCCCCGGATGATGCGGTGTATCGGTTAGGCTACCCCTGCATTCGCGCTGATCACCGACGATCGCGGGGTGTGGGGAATTCTCGTCTGCGGGGGAACCGTGGGGCATCGCGCTGCGTCTGAGGGTGTGCCGGTGTTTGTTCGGTGCCGGCCGTTCGCGCCGGAAGAGGGGGAGGGGATGGGGTGGCACGTCAGCTGACGACGCGTGCGCAGGTCAACGGGTATCGATTCCTGTTGCGGCGGCTCGAGCATGCCCTGGTGCGCCGGGACGTCCGGATGCTGCACGATCCGATGCGCGGTCAGGCGCGCGGGCTGATGATCGGTGCGGTTCTGGCCCTGCTGGTGGTGGCCGGTTGTGGCATCTGGGGGCTCGTGCGTCCGCAGGGCTCGGTCGGCGACTCGACGATCCTGGTGGGCAAGGGCAGCGGCGGCCTCTACCTCCTGCTCGACGGCACCCTGCATCCGGCGATGAATCTCGCGTCGGCACGGTTGGTGACCGGCTCGGCCGCCCAACCGGATTCGGTGAGTGATTCCAAACTCGCGAAGTATCCGCGGGGGCCGTTGCTCGGCATCCCGGGAGCACCTGGGGCGCTACCGGGTTCGGCGCACCCCGGGGAATCGGTGTGGACCGTCTGCGACCGGTCCGGGGGTGAATCCGCCACCGCGCCGGTGGAGTTGACGGTGATCGGCGAGCGTCCGGAGACCGGCGAGGGGGTCGCCACCGCCGATCCCGATGACGCGGTCCTCGTGACCGACGGCGCCGCAACCTTTCTGGTGTACACCGTGATGCGCGGCGACCACCGGGTGCCGGTGCGCGCCGCGGTCGACACCGACGACGTCGCGGTGATGCGGGCGCTGGGGCTCGAGGACCACGACGCCCGAGCGATCAGCCGCGGACTGCTCAACACCTTTCCCGAGGTCGATCCGCTCGCGGTACCGGTCATCGACCGGGTCGGGACGCCGTCGGCGCTACCGGTGCCCGGGGTCCGGGTGGGATCGGTGATCCGTACCGTCGGGATCGACGACGCCACAACGTTCTTCGTGGTTCTCCCCGGCGGTGTGCAGCAGGTCGGGGAGGTGGCCGCCGAGATGCTGCGCCTGGCCGGACGCGACGACGCCGAGCGTGTGGTCACCGTGGCCCCGGCGGATCTCACCTCGGTGCCGCACACCCAGGCCCTGCCGGTCGGTGAGTTCCCCCTCCGCCCACCGCATCTGGTGGGTGGGGAGGAGTCGTCCTCGGTCTGCTCCGTGTGGTCGCGGCCGGCGTCCGATCGCCCGGCCGAGACCGCACTGCTCGTCGGCACCGGATTGCCGCTGGCATCCGGTGCCCGGCCGGTACGGGTCAGTGGTGCCGACGGTGCCGGCCCGGGGATCGATCAGGTGTATCTGCGACCGGGTTCGGGGGAGTATCTGCAGGTGACCGGCGACGAGGCCGACAGCCCACGCACGGAATCCCTGTTCTACCTGAGTGATTCGGGCGTACGATTCGGCATCCCGGACACCGGGACGGCGCAGGTTCTCGGCCTCGGCGACTCGCCGCACGCCGCGCCGTGGTCGGTGGTGTCGCTGTTGGTGGCCGGGCCCACCCTGAGCCGCCACGCCGCACTGGTGTCGCACGACGGGGTCGGTGCCGACCCCGACGGACAGATGATCGCGCCACCCGACGAGTGAGGTGTCGGGTGGCGCGATGTGCTCGACCGGGTGTGGTCGGTCGTGGTCTGCTCAGGAGGTCAGCGGGCCGCCCTGGATGTTGCCGACGATCCCGCGGATGATGTTGGTGCCGTCCTCGCCCTTCAGTTCGGCATACCAGGCGGCGGTCTTCTCGGGATCCTTGCCGTGGGTGACGTCGCAGCGCTTGCGGGCACGCAGCACGAGCTCCCCGGCGCGCTCGGTACGGGCGGCCTCGTAGGCCGCCAGTGCCGCGTGGACGTCGTCGGGGTTGTCCTTGACCGCGAACTGCAGTGCGACCGCGTCTTCCATGGCCGAGCATCCGCCCTGACCGATGTCGGGGGTGGTGTTGTGGGCGGCGTCGCCGAGGACGGCCACCCGGCCCTTGACCCAGGTGTGGAACGGGTCGAGGTCGAGGATCTCGACCCGGTTGGTGGTTGACGGGTCGAGGGTGGCGATCAGTTTCTGTACCCCGGGCGCCCAGTCGGCGAACTCTTCGGTGAGAACCTCACGCGCGGTTCCCCGTTCGAATGGTTCGCCCTCGGGCATGGGGACGTCGAAGAAGAAGTAGAAGCGGTCACCGGCGATCGGCATCACCGACACCCGGCGGTGGTCGCCGATGTAGGTGGTCCATTCGGTGGCAGGACCGATCGCCGGGTCGATCGAGACCAGGCCGTTGAAGTTGACGTAACCGGCGTAGCGCCGGGTGACCGGTCCGCCCAGGACGTATTCGCGGGTGAGCGACTTCGCGCCGTCGGCACCGATCAGCAGGTCGGCGGTGTCGGTGGTCCCGTCGGCGAATTCGACTGTCGCATAATCGGGTCCGTCGGTCACCGACACCATCTTCTTGCCGAAGTGGATGTCGTCGATGCCGTACGCGTTCATCAGCATCAACTGCAGTTCGGCGCGGGCCACCGGATACGGGCGCTGGCCGACCTCGTCGATGAGCGGCTGCATCGAGAAGCGGCACAAGGCGTCTCCGGTGTGCGCGTCGACGTAGCTCATGGTGTCGACGATTCCGCCGAGCGCGGCGACCTCTTTCTCGAGACCGAGGTGGTTGAGACACTTGACGCCGTTCGACCAGACCGAGATCGCGGCACCGACGGGCTTGTTCTCGGTCACCTGTTCATAGACCTCGACGTCGACGCCGATCTGTTTGAGTGCGATTGCCGCGGAGAGTCCGCCCATCCCGGCACCCACGATGACAGCCTTCACGTATACATTCCTTCCCGCTGAGTTCAACTCAGGCTAGGACGGATCGGGACATCGTGCGCGTCGAAGAAGGGCTCGAGACGGTGATGGCGCACACGGTGGGCACCGCGGGTGACGGATTCAGCGGTCGGCGGCGCCCGCTGCGAGGGTGCGGACCATCCGCTCCCACTGGTCTCCGATGACGGCGATGTCCATACCGACCACGTTGATCAGGTGGGAGACCGCCGACGCGCCGATCGGCGCCTGGATGGCGATTGCCGCGGCCTCGATCTGATCGGCAAAACCCATCTGCCGCAACAGGATCTGGACGTGCACAGTGGAAGCGCGCCAGACCGGGTGGGTCATGAACTCGCCGCTGTCGGCGCCCGCCTCGAGCAGGATGTCGAGGTGATCGGCGGTGAGTTTGAGGCGTTCGCGGCCGTACGCGACGAGGCGTTCGAGCGGCGGTGCGCCGGGTCCGAGGGGTTCGGGGCCGGAGAGGAAGGCCTGCTGCAACTCCGACTCGGAGTGGTCGAGCAGGGCGTGCATCAGACCACTGCGACTGCCGAACCGGCGGAACACCGTGCCCTTGCCGACTCCGGCGGCGTGGGCCACTGCGTCCATGGTGACCGCGGCGGCCCCGTGGGTGTCGATGAGCTGTTTGGCGGCGGCGAGCAGGAGCCGACGGTTGCGCGCGGCGTCGGCTCGTTCGCCATCACCGTTTCCACCGATCCACAGGGGGATCGCATTGCGCTGTTCGTCGGACACGTGACTTACCTAACTCTGAGCCGGGGCGGGAAATATTCGGACCGTGGTCCGGTTGATTTTATCAGTTCGTTCATCGACAACAGGAGAAACATCGTGACCGATTCGACCGTGGATATCGTGGCTCTCGTGGGCAGCCTTCGTCAGGCTTCGATCAACCGCCGCCTCGCGCAGGCCGCTGCCGACAACGCACCCGAGGGCGTGACGGTGACGCTGGTCGAGGGTCTGGAGAAGCTCCCCTTCTACAGCGAGGACATCGATCCGGGTCCGGCGGCCGCCGCCGAACTACGTGAGCGCGTCGGTGCCGCCGACGCCGTCCTGATCTTCACGCCCGAGTACAACGGCTCCACCCCGGCCGTCCTGAAGAACGCCATCGACTGGCTCTCGCGTCCGTACGGAACCGGTGCGATCAAGGACAAGCCGGTGGGCGTGGTGAGCGCGGCACTGGGGCAGTACGCGGGCACCTGGTCGCGCGAGGACACCCGCAAGTCGGTGGGTATCGCCGGCGGCCGCGTGGTGGAGGACATCGATTTCGGTCTGCGGACCGCCGAGATCGCCGACGGTGTGCTGCCCGGCGACGTCGTCGACGGCGTCCGTTCCGCGGTGTCGGTGCTGGCCTCGCAGGTGGCCGTCGGAGTGTGATGACATCTCGGTCACCGTGGGTGTGACCGAGCCCTCACGAACTGACATCCCGGCGTTTCTCGGTGTGGTTGTGGACGACACGCCGAGACACGCCGGGATTTGTGATTCTGTACCCCTGGCGACCTGCGAGTTTCATGAATGTGATTCACAAGTTCTAGTGGTTTGGGCAAACGTCGGCCACTAGGTGTAGTGTTCTGGACACCGGCAGGACCGAGGGGAGCGAGAGCCCGCCGAGTCGGTGAAGTGCAGTCCGGGGAGTGATCCGGATCACGTTCTTCACGCTGGAAAACCGGTCACCGACGCCGTCGACGACCGAGAAGCAGACAGCGACGTCTGCTCGGATGGGGACATCCGAGCGACCCGATATCCGACACCAGGCAAGACCCGACACCGGACAAGACCCGACACCAGGCAAGCCAGTACAGACCGCCAATGCGGCACCGTTGATCATCCCGCGACCACAGGAGCGTTACCGATGGCCATCACCGTCTACACCAAGCCCGCATGCGTGCAGTGCAATGCCACCTACAAGGCCCTCGACAAGGCCGGTCTGTCCTACGAGGTCGTCGACATCAGCATGGACGACGACGCCCGCGACTACGTGATGGCGCTCGGCTACCTGCAGGCGCCGGTCGTCGTCTCCGGTGATGACCACTGGTCCGGGTTCCGTCCGGATCGCATCAAGGCCCTCGCCACCGCTGCTGCCTGAGGGACTGCCCCGGCCGGCGTCGAGATGGCCGATCGGCCCGGACGGGAAGTCGGGACCGATCCCGCAGGCGCCGAGGACGACGACCCGTATCCGCGACACGAGAACAGCTGATTTCGGCAGGTGATTGAGATGGCGACGGCACCACTGGTCGTCTACTTCTCCTCGGTGTCGGAGAACACGCACCGGTTCGTCGAGAAGCTCGGTCTCCGATCGAGCCGCATCCCGCTGATCGACCGCGAGGGGATCTTCGAGGTCGACGAGCCCTATGTCCTGATCTGCCCGACCTACGGCGGCGGCAAGTCGTCGTCGGCGGTCGGTGGAGGCTTTGTGCCGAAGCAGGTCATCAAGTTCCTGAACAACCGGCACAACCGCGGGCTGATCCGTGCCGTGATCGCGGCGGGAAACACCAACTTCGGCGAGGAGTACTGTCTCGCCGGCGACATCGTGTCCCGCAAGTGCGGGGTGCCCTACCTCTATCGATTCGAGTTGATGGGTACCGACCACGACGTCACCCGGGTCCGGGATGGTCTCGCCGAGTTCGCCGGCAGTCCTGCGTTCGCCGATCCAGACTCGGCCAGGTTCGACGTCTCTGTCGGACCCCGCGCGTAACGTCGGCCATCGAGATCGGCCGGCACGTCGTCCGTCCGCCAAGTATCCAGAAACAAGCACAGGAGAAGCCTTCGTGTCGCCCACCGCCTCCGTCTCCGACGTGACCACCGATTCGACCACCTCGGCCAGCAAGTCGGGCGTGCACGTGAGTCCGGCGGGCCACGATCCGAGCGATCTCGACTACCACGCACTCAATGCGATGCTGAACCTGTACGACCGGGACGGCAACATCCAGTTCGAGAAGGACCGCGAGGCGGCCCGGCAGTACTTCCTGCAGCACGTCAACCAGAACACGGTGTTCTTCCACGACCTCGACGAGAAGCTCGACTATCTCGTCGAGGAGAACTACTACGAGCCCGAGGTGCTCGCCAGGTACGACCGTGAATTCGTCAAGCTGCTCTTCGGGCATGCCTACGCCAAGAAGTTCCGGTTCCCGACCTTCCTCGGCGCATTCAAGTACTACACCAGCTATACGCTCAAGACCTTCGACGGCAAGCGTTACCTCGAGCGGTTCGAGGACCGGGTCTGCATGGTGGCGCTGACGCTGGCCGACGGCGACACCGCACTCGCCCGCAACCTCGTCGACGAGATCATGTCGGGCCGGTTCCAGCCGGCCACCCCCACCTTCCTCAACTCGGGCAAGAAGCAGCGCGGCGAGCCGGTCAGCTGCTTCCTGCTGCGCATCGAGGACAACATGGAGTCGATCGGCCGGTCGATCAACTCGGCACTGCAGCTGTCCAAGCGCGGTGGCGGAGTTGCCTTGCTGCTCAGCAACATCCGTGAGCACGGTGCTCCGATCAAGAAGATCGAGAACCAGAGTTCGGGTGTCATCCCGATCATGAAGCTGCTCGAGGACTCGTTCTCCTACGCCAACCAGCTCGGTGCGCGTCAGGGTGCCGGGGCGGTGTACCTGCACGCCCACCATCCCGACATCTACCGCTTCCTCGACACCAAGCGCGAGAACGCGGACGAGAAGATCCGCATCAAGACGCTCAGTCTCGGAGTGGTGATCCCGGACATCACCTTCGCGCTGGCCAAGGCCAACGACGACATGTACCTGTTCTCCCCGTATGACGTCGAGCGCGTCTACGGTGTGCCGTTCGCCGACATCAACGTGACCGAGAAGTATCACGAGATGGTGGAGGACAAGCGGATTCGCAAGACCAAGATCAAGGCCCGCGAGTTCTTCCAGACCCTCGCCGAGCTGCAGTTCGAGTCGGGCTACCCGTACATCATGTACGAGGACACGGTGAACCGGGCCAACCCGATCGCCGGCAAGATCACCCACTCCAACCTGTGCTCGGAGATCCTGCAGGTCTCCACCGCGTCGGAGTTCAACGATGACCTGTCCTACTCCCATGTGGGCAAGGACATCTCGTGCAACCTGGGTTCGCTCAACATCGCCAAGACGATGGACTCGCCCGACATGGGCCAGACCATCGAGACCGCCATCCGCGGCCTGACCGCGGTGAGCGACCAGACCGACATCACCTCGGTGCCGTCCATCGAGCGGGGTAACAACGAGTCCCACGCCATCGGCCTCGGTCAGATGAACCTGCACGGATATCTTGCGCGCGAACGGATTCACTACGGCAGCGACGAGGGTGTCGACTTCACCAACATCTACTTCTACACGGTGCTCTACCACTGCCTGCGGGCATCGAACACCATCGCGCGCGAGCGGGGCACCGCCTTCGCCGGGTTCGCCGACTCGACGTACGCCTCCGGCGAGTTCTTCGACCGCTACACCGATCAGGAGTGGGCGCCGGCCACCGAACGGGTGCGAGAGCTGTTCACGCAGGCCGGGATCCACATCCCGACCCAGGACGACTGGCGTGCGCTGAAGGCCGACGTGCAGCGTGACGGCATCTACAACCAGAACCTGCAGGCCGTGCCGCCGACCGGTTCGATCAGCTACATCAACCACTCGACGAGCTCGATCCATCCTGTCGCCGCGAAGATCGAGATCCGCAAGGAAGGCAAGATCGGTCGCGTCTACTACCCGGCGCCCTACATGACCAACGACAACCTGGACTACTACCAGGACGCGTACGAGATCGGGTACGAGAAGGTCATCGACACCTACGCGGCGGCCACCCAGCACGTCGACCAGGGTCTGAGCCTGACGCTGTTCTTCAAGGACACCGCCACCACCCGCGACGTCAACAAGGCGCAGATCTACGCATGGCGCAAGGGCATCAAGACGCTCTACTACATCCGTCTACGGCAGATGGCGCTCGAGGGCACCGAGGTCGAGGGCTGCGTGTCCTGCATGCTGTGAGCCGGCGACAGGCATGCGATTCTCTCAGACCGACAACACTTTCCGAATCAGCGAGCGAGTAGGGGAAGACCGATGACATCCACCGAGAGCCATAGTCCGGCCGACGGTGCGCCGATCAAGCTGGTCAGCCGGGTCTCGGCGATCAACTGGAACCGCGTCCCCGACGAGAAGGACGCCGAGGTCTGGGATCGCCTGACCGGCAACTTCTGGCTGCCGGAGAAGGTGCCGGTGTCCAACGACATCCCGTCCTGGGGCACCCTGACCGAGTACGAGAAGCAGCTCACCATGCGGGTCTTCACCGGCCTGACGCTGCTCGACACCATCCAGGGCACCGTCGGTGCGGTGTCGCTGATCCCCGATGCGGTCACCCCGCACGAGGAGGCGGTGCTCACCAACATCGCGTTCATGGAGTCGGTGCACGCCAAGAGCTACAGCTCGATCTTCTCCACCCTGTGCTCCACCAAGGAGATCGACGAGGCATTCCGCTGGTCGGAGGAGAACGAGAACCTCCAGCGCAAGGCGCACATCGTCATGGACTACTACCGTGGCGACGACCCGCTCAAGCGCAAGGTGGCATCGACGCTGCTCGAGTCGTTCCTGTTCTACTCGGGCTTCTATCTGCCGATGTACTGGTCGAGTCGCGCCAAGCTCACCAACACTGCCGACCTGATCCGCCTGATCATCCGAGACGAGGCGGTCCACGGCTACTACATCGGGTACAAGTATCAGCGCGGACTCGAGACCCAGTCGGCGGAGCGTCGCCAGGAACTCAAGGACTACACCTTTGAGTTGCTCTTCGAGCTCTACGACAACGAGTCCGACTACACCGAGGCTCTCTACGACGAGGTCGGTCTGACCGAGGACGTCAAGAAGTTCTTGCGCTACAACGCCAACAAGGCGCTGATGAACCTGGGTTACGAGGCGATGTTCCCGAAGGACGAGACCGACGTGAACCCGGCGATCCTCTCGGCGCTCTCGCCCAACGCCGACGAGAACCATGACTTCTTCTCCGGGTCGGGCAGTTCGTACGTGATCGGCAAGGCCGTCAACACCGAAGACGAGGACTGGGACTTCTAGTCACCACAACGTGAATGCGGCCGGCGGGGTGATCCCGCCGGTCGCATTTCGTCCTGTCGGTCGTCGGTGCACACATCCGCGCGTCGTGCGGGGCCGCGTCGAACAGCAGCTGGTTGCGTCGTCGAATTCGGCTCGCCGAGATTTCGACACGCTTCGTCGCTGCGCTCCTCATCGGCTCAATCACCAATCGCTGGTCGTTGCGGTTGTGGGCGCGATTGTCGATCGCTGGTCGTTGGGTTGTGGGCGCGATTGTCGATCGCTGGTCGTGCATGTCGTCGGGTCATCGGCAACGGTGCCGGACTCACTCCTCGATGATCCGGTCGTAGAGATCGGTGAGATCGTCGATGGCCTCGGCGATGTCGCCGGGGGCGATGCCCGACGCCCGCAGGGCGGCGCGCAGGGCGGTGCCGTCGAGGTCGGTCAGGGGATTCATCCGTGGTGGCGACGGCACCGACGGTGCCTTCGCACCGGTGCCGTAGAAGTCGACGCGTGGCGGTGCACCGGACGGCTCGTCGGACTCGGTGTCCCCGAGGTCGGCCGGGGCGTCCGGTCGCGTCGGCGACAGCTCCTCGACAGCGTCGAGCAACTCCGACAGCGACGTCCCCATAACGGTCAGCAGGGTGGTGGGGGAGCGGTCGATCTCGGCGGCCACCTCGAACATCGTCGACAGCACATGGATGCAGCGACCCGAATCGTCCGGGCATGTGCAGTCGCCGGCGACGTCGGCGGACTCGGTCGGCAGGACCAGCTCGCCCAGCGTGCGCGGCTGCTCGCCCCGGGCCAACGACATCACCTCGGTCACACCGTCACGAGCGGAGAGCAACGTCACCACGGTCGGGGTGTCGACGGTCCGGAACGACACGATGACGTCGAACGGGTCGAGCTGACTGCCCTGCACCGAGGACGTCACGCTTCCTGGCCGCACCGACAGCTGATGAACGTGACGATCCCGGAAGTATCTGCGGGCCTTGGTGATCCGTGTGCTGTCGACGGCCGGAGCGCCACCGTTCCCGGCATGCCGACCCTCGACCACGTCGATCAGCGCACGTGACCACGGCGTCACCGCATATCCTCGCACCGGTACCGTGCCACGGCGGGCGCTCACTCGCTCACCGCTTCCTCACGCAGCCGGAACAGGTCGAACAGCTCCTCGTCGCCGAGGTCACCCATCCAGTTCTCCCCGGTCGACACCGTCAGTCGCGACAGCTCCCGCTTCTTGGCGATCAGGTCGTCCACCCGCTCCTCGAGGGTTCCCACGCACACGAAGCGCCGCACATGCACCCGCTGCGTCTGCCCGATCCGATAGGCACGGTCGGTGGCCTGGTCCTCGACCGCCGGATTCCACCACCGGTCCACGTGCACCACATGATTGGCGGCGGTCAGGTTGAGTCCGGTGCCGCCGGCCTTGAGGGTGGCCAGCAGGATGGGCGGACGGTCACCACCCTCGCCGTGCTGGAAGCGCCGCACCAGCGCATCTCGCTCGTCACGCGCCACACCACCGTGCAGCAGTGGGATCTCGGTGTCGAGCAGCTCGGTCAGCCACTCCGACAACATCTCCCCGAACACCGCGAACTGGGTGAAGATCAACGCCTGATCACCCTCGGCGACCAGGGTGGTGACGATGTCCTCGAGCAACTCGAGCTTGCCGGACCGATGCCGTCCACGGCGGGTCACCGGGGTCCCGTCGGCGAGGTAGTGCGCCGGATGATTGCAGATCTGCTTGAGGCGGGTGAGCGCGGCGAGGACGGTCCGGCGACGCAGTGCGCGTTGCTGCCGGTCGCGCAATGCCTCCATCAGGTCGTCGATCACCGCCCGGTACAGCGCCGCCTGCTCCACGGTCAGGTTGGCGCGAACGGTGATCTCGTTCTTCTCCGGCAGGTCGGTGATGATGGTCGGATCGGTCTTCTCCCGCCGCAGGATGAACGGACGGGTCAACCCGGCCAGCCGTCGGATCGTGGCCGGATCGCGGTCACGTTCGATCGGTTCGGCGAACCGGTTACGGAATGTCGAGGCCGAACCGAGCAGGCCCGGATTCACCAGATCGATCACCGCCCGCAGATCCTCCAGCCGGTTCTCCACCGGGGTGCCGGTCAGGGCGATCCGGTGCTCGGCCGGAATCGTCCGGAGAGCCCGTGCCGCAGATGTTCTCACGTTCTTGACATGCTGTGCCTCGTCGACGACGACGCGTCGCCACGGGTGCGCCGCCAGCGCATCGCGATCCCGCGTGGCCAGGGCGAAGGTGGTCAGCACCACGTCATGGGTGTCGTGGACCTCGCGGAACCGTTCGCCCTTCGCGCGATCGGCGCCGTGGTGTATCGCCACCCGCAACGACGGCGCGAAGCGTGCGATCTCGGCGGCCCAGTTGCCCACCACCGACATCGGGCACACGATCAGCGTCGGCAGGTGTGCGGGCCGCGCGTCGGCCTCGGATCGTGGGTCGCCGTCGAGTGCCGCCTCATGGCACAGCAGGGCGATCACCTGCACCGTCTTGCCCAGACCCATGTCGTCGGCGAGCACCCCGCCGATCCCCAGCCCGGACAGATGGGCCAGCCATTCCAGCCCACGCTGCTGATAGGGCCGCAGCGAGGCGTCGAGCAGTCGGGGCGAGGGGATCGGAACCGGGCGCAGCGCACCGGATTCGGCGATCTCGTCGAGCCAGGTGAGGCCCTGCACCGAGGTGACCGGAACCGGCGGCTTCTCACTCTCGTGGGTGATCATGCCGAACAGCTCACCCATGTCGACCTCATGTCCGGTCCCCGACAGGGCGCGCTGTGCGGTGACGAACGACGCGGCCCGGGTCAGGGCGGCTCCCTCGGCGCGCACCCAGACGCCCCGGATGCGGACCAGATCGCCCTTCTGTCGGGACAGTTCGTCGAGGTCGGCCTCGCCGAGGGTCAGGGCGTCGGGGCCGTCACCGAGTGCCAGCCGCCACTCGAACTCGCGGATCTCCCGCAGTCCCACCATGCGGGCCGGCGCGCCGCCGCCCGGGACCGGCCGGGCCCGCACCCCGAGCGTGGGTCGTATCTCGGCGATGGTGCGCGGCAACAGAACCGGGAACCCGGCGTCGGCGAGCGCACCCGCCCCGGTGGCGAACAGTGACTCGGCCATCGCGGTGGGCAGGAGGAAGTCGAGGGTCGCGCGATCCGGGTCGGCGCGGGCGAGGTCGGGGAAGGCGCGCACGGCCGCCGCCAGATCGGTGGTGATCTCGTCGAGATCGTCGGCGTCGAGGCGTTGGGGCGCAACCGGTTCGACATGCCCGTCCGCCGAGCGTCGACACACCTGCAGACGCCAGCGCAGCACATCCGGATCGACAGGACCGGAAGCTCTTGTCGTGGAGATGAAGTCATCGTCGTCGTCGAACCGGGGATCGGGTGCGTCGGGGTCGTCCGGCTCGTGTAACCGGAACACCAGGGCCGAGTCGGCGGCGGGGACACTCGCCGCCCAGGCCGACCACGCTGCGAGCGCCGCGGCGACGGTGGCCTCGGCGGGCACCGTCCCGTCGGCGACCAGTGCCCGCAGCAGTGGTGCGGTGACGCCGATCGGTCCGAGGGCGGCCGGCGACGCGGCGATCCGGGACCGGCACTCGTGGTCGGTCAGCTCCACCGCGAAGTCCATCAGTGCTGCGGCTCCGCCGTTCTCGCCGAGCGCGGCGGGCGCGCCACCGGTGATCACCGCCGACCACGCCCGCCACGCCGAGGTCGATGCCGGTTGCCATCGCATCACGGTCTCGCCGGCCACCTCGGCCAGGGCGGGCACCACCGACCCCGCCGCGGTGAAGCGCCGGACCCCGTCGAGCAGATGCCGATACCAGGTGATGTCCCCCGGCACCGACAGGGAGCGGGTCGCATCGAGGAACGACACCGCCGACGCGGTGCCGAGGGTGAGGGTCGCGACGAAGCGTCGTCGGCCGTCGGCGTCGATCACACCGACCTGACGGCGAAAGCGTTTGCCCGACAGCAACGACCGCAACGGCTCGGGGATCTCGTCGGGCCATGGTTCGGTGTCCGGCCCGGGTCCACGCCCGGGGGTGGCGGCAACCCACACCGCCAGCCCGATCCCCGGGCGCCACAGCGCATGCAGGCCGACCTGCGTCGTCGGGAGCGGTGTCGGCATGGCACCCAGATTAGCGACCGGTCCGGACACGACTCCGGGACATCACGCGGGGGGAGCTCGCATGCGGGGCCCGGTTGGGTGAGACTGTCGGGATGACGATCACCGATCCGCTCGTTCCGCCGCCGCCGACCCACGGTGAGGCGCTCGCCGCCGGGCCCACCGAGTACCCCGATGAGGGACGCTCGACGGGGCGCGCCGCCCGCAAGATCGTGCCACGTACCGCGCTCGGTGACTGGAACCCGGACACCCGTGGGCATGATGCGTTGCAGACCATCCTGGCGCAGAACGACATTCGTGACGAGCGGCTGTTACCGATCCGGCACGGCCGGATGTCGGCGTCGCCGTGGACCTACTATCGGGGGGCGGCCGCGGTGATGGCGGCCGACCTCGCGTCGCGTCCGAACACCGGCATCACCGTGCAGATGTGTGGTGACGCGCACGTCCTCAACTTCGGTCTCTGGAACACCCCCGAACGCACTCTCGCCTTCGACCTGCGCGACTTCGACGAGACACTGCCGGGCCCGTTCGAATGGGACCTGCTGCGCTTCCTGGCGAGCCTGGTGGTGCTCGCCCGCGACAACGGTGTCGATGCCGGGACCGCGACCGAGGCCGTGCGTGCGGGGTTCCGCGGCTACCGCACCTGGATTCGTACCTATGCCGGCTGGCCGATCCTGGACGTCTGGGGGGAGAAGATCGCCGTCGACGATCTCGTCACCTATCTCTCCACCCCCGACAACGAGGACCGCATCGACACCTACCTGGAGAAACGTGCGCAGAAGCGGACCAGCCGCGGGGCGTCGAAGAAGCTGACCCACCTCGTCGACGGTCGCCGCCAGATCATCGAGGCGCCGCCGTACCGGGTGCATGCACTGAGCGACTACGGCGAACTGCTCGACGACGTGATCGTGGCCTACTACTCCTCGATTCCGGAGAACGTCGCCGCCCTGCTACGACGCTTCGACCTGGTCGACGCGGTGCAGCAGGTGGTGGGCGTGGGCAGCGTGGGGATGCGCGTGTTCCTCAACCTCGTCGAGGAGCATGCCGGCGGCGATCCGCTCTTCTTCCAGGTCAAGCAGGCCGGTCCGTCGGTGTACGAGCAGTTCCTGGCACCCAGCGGGTACGAGAACCACGGGCAGCGCGTGGTCAACGGGCAGCAGCTCATCCAGAGCGCCTCCGACCGCTTCCTGGGCTGGACGCGGATCGGCGATCTCGACTTCTATGTCCGGCAGTTCCGCGACGGCAAGCTCATCCCCAACGGCCCCCTGGTGGCCGGCATCCTGGCCGAGTTCGCCACCGCCTGCGGCCACGTGCTGGCGCGGGCCCACGCCCGCAGTGGTGACGCCCGCGCGATCGCCGACTACCTCGGCAAGTCCGCCAAGGCCGAGGAGTCGGTGGTGCGTTTTGCGCAGGCCTACGCCGATCAGACCGAGCGTGATCATGCGCAGCTGGCGGCCGCGGTGGCCGACGGGTCGATCCCGTCGGCACCGGGCTGGCCGTGATCGCGGGACGGGCCCGCGGGGGCACGGCCTAGTCGGTGACCTCGTTCAGCCTGCCGGTGGCCACGTCGAAGACGAAGCCGCGCAGCGAACTGGTCTTGGTGATGAACGGGCTGGTGCGGATCCGGGTCAGCGACTGCCGGACGTCCTCGTCGACGTCGGGGAACGCCTCGGCCGCCCAGGCCGGCTTCTGCCCGGTCTCGTTCTGGATCTCCCGCTTGAAGGCATCGTCGGTGAAGGTGAGCATGCCGCAGTCGGTGTGGTGGATCAGGATGATCTCGGTGGTGCCGAGCAGGCGCTGACTGATCGCCAGCGATCGGATCTCGTCGTCGGTGACGACGCCGCCCGCATTGCGGATGACGTGCGCCTCACCGTCGGCGAGACCGAGGATGCGGTAGACGTCGAGGCGTGCGTCCATGCAGGCGACGACGGCGACGTGGCGGCTCGGCGGCAGGGGGAGGGGACCGGTGAAGGTCTTGGCGTAGTCGGCGTTGTTGGCCAGGTATTCGTCGGTGACGGTCATGGGTCCACCGTGCCGAGCCGGGCGGTGTCCGGTGAGGGTTGGATTCGCCGGGACCACAATGCTGGCATTCCCGGCGGATTCATGCACGTCGGGCCATGGGTCCGGTCATCGGTGGTGAGGCCGGCGCCCGGACTCAGGAGTTGCCGTTCAACGATCCCTTGATGTCGTTGAGCACCAGCCATGCCGCGGCGAGCCCGTCGCCGCCGTACCAGACCTCGTCGTTCACCGACAGCACGCGCTTCCAGGTGGGTGCGCCCATGTCGAGCCAGCGGTCGCTGAGCAGCACCTGCTCGCCGTGCTCGAGTCCGCCGGCGCCCTCGAAGCTCACGTAGATGAGGTCGGCGTCGGCGTCGGTGAAGGTCGCGTCGGTCACGGTGAAGCCCTTCGCGCCACGCTGCGATGCCGGACGCTGTACCCCGACCTGCGCCAGGATCTGGCCGGCGAAGCTGCCGGTTCCGGCGATCTTCTCCGCGTCGGCGGTGAACCGCACCAACGACACCTGGGTGTGTGCGGCATCCATCCGGCGACCGGTCTTGGCGGCCTCGGTGTCGAACTCGCCGAGCAGGCGCCGGGCCTCGTCGGAACGCCCGACCGCGTCGGCGACCGACTGGAACCGTGCCCGCCAGTCGCCGGCCGGGATGGTCACCGACCGGGTGCCGGTGAACGCACCGGCCGATCCGACGGTCTGCGCGGTGGTCAACACCAGATCGGGCGCCGCGGTGCGCACCGCGGCGGCGTCGGGGGAGGCGCCGATCGTGGGTACCGCGGTCAGCTGCGGTCCGAGGTAGGCAGGGACCGATCCGGGCGCCGCGGTGACAGCCGTGACACGCGGGCCGAGGCCCAGGGCGCACAGATCGTCGAGCAGGGCCGGATCGGTGACGACGATCCGGGTGGCATCCGAGCGTGGATCGTTCACCGCGGTCGGTGCCAGGCAGGTCCGCGCGTAGTCGCGGTCGGCGGAGACGATGTTGACCTCGGCCACCCGGGTGGTCGAGGTGGAGATGGTCTTGCCGTCCGGGGTGGTCAGCGCGGTCTGCTCGTCGGAGCACGCGGTCAGCGCAAGCAGGGCGGCGCATGCCGCGCCCGCGGCCACGAGCACCGAACGCCGACGACCTGTCCTGCCGCCGCGTCGCATACCCGTTGCCTGCTGCATCTCGCCACCGTCCTGCACACCGACAACCTAGCAGGGGAGCCATCGGTGACCGTGGTGCCTCGGCGTGCCGGTGCGACACGTCGTCGAGCAACACCCGACAGGCCGTTCCGGCACGGCGTGGCGCACCCGATCACCGGCCCTGACCTGGCCGAACGAGACGACCGGGAAATTGAGTACGACAGATCGTAGGACCCGTTCGGACGGGGCGGGGGGAAGGGTTTAGGATCGGTAACCAGCGCTCGGTTGTTTCATGTGCCGACCCGGGAATACGCGTCCCGATCCGGTCGGGCAAGAGGAGGATCTGTGACTGCGGTAGACCAGCCAGCCACGCAAGTGGCACCAGTGCGACCATTCCCGGAGCGCTATCAGCCCAAGGGATCGTTCATCTACAAGCTGATCACCACGACCGATCACAAGCTGATCGGCATGATGTACATCGTCGCGTGCTTTGCGTTCTTCTTGATCGGTGGCCTGATGGCGCTGCTGATGCGCGCCGAGCTCGCCCATCCGGGAATGCAGTTCCTGTCGACGGAGCAGTTCAACCAGCTGTTCACCATGCACGGCACGGTGATGCTGCTGATGTACGCGACCCCGATCGTGATCGGTTTCGCCAACTTCGTGCTGCCCCTGCAGATCGGTGCGCCGGACGTGGCGTTCCCGCGCCTCAACGCCTTCGGCTTCTGGTTGTTCGTGTTCGGTTCGACCGTCGCCCTGGGTGGCTTCATCACCCCCGGTGGCGCCGCCGACTTCGGCTGGACCGCCTACACCCCGCTGACCGACGCGATCCACTCGCCCGGTGTCGGCGGTGACCTCTGGATCATGGGCCTCGGTGTCTCGGGTCTCGGCACCATCCTCGGTGGCGTCAACATGGTCACCACGGTGGTCTGCCTGCGTGCACCGGGTATGACGATGTTCCGCATGCCGATCTTCACCTGGAACATCCTGGTGACGACCATCCTGATCCTGCTGATCTTCCCGCTGCTGACCGCGGCGCTGCTCGGCCTCGAGGTCGACCGTCAGTTCGGTGCGCACCTCTACGACCCGGCCAACGGTGGCGTCATCCTGTGGCAGCACTTGTTCTGGTTCTTCGGTCACCCTGAGGTCTACGTCATCGCGCTGCCGTTCTTCGGCATCGTCTCGGAGATCTTCCCGGTGTTCGCGCGCAAGCCGATCTTCGGTTACTCCGGCCTGGTCTACGCGACCCTGGCGATCGCCGCCCTGTCGGTGGCCGTGTGGGCACACCACATGTACGTGACCGGTGCCGTCCTGCTTCCGTTCTTCTCCTTCATGACCTTCTTGATCGCGGTCCCGACCGGTGTGAAGTTCTTCAACTGGATCGGAACGATGTGGAGAGGTCATATGACCTTCGAGTCGCCGATGCTGTTCTCGGTGGGCTTCATCGTCACCTTCCTGTTCGGTGGCCTGACCGGTGTGCTGCTCGCCAGCCCGCCGCTGGACTTCCACCTGTCCGACAGCTACTTTGTCGTCGCCCACTTCCACTACGTGCTCTTCGGCACCATCGTGTTCGCGACCTACGCCGGCATCTACTTCTGGTTCCCCAAGATGACCGGACGCATGCTCGACGAGCGCCTCGGCAAGTGGCACTTCTGGCTGACCTTCATCGGCTTCCACACCACCTTCCTGGTGCAGCACTGGCTGGGTAACGAGGGCATGCCGCGTCGTTACGCCGACTACCTGCCGTCGGACGGGTTCACCACGCTGAACATCGTCTCCACCACCGGTGCGTTCATCCTCGGCCTGTCGACCCTGCCGTTCCTGTGGAACGTCTTCAAGAGCTACCGCTACGGCGAGGTCGTGACCGTCGACGATCCGTGGGGCTTCGGCAACTCGCTCGAGTGGGCCACCAGCTGCCCGCCGCCGCGCCACAACTTCACCGAGCTGCCCCGAATCCGTTCGGAGCGTCCGGCGTTCGAGCTGCACTATCCGCACATGATCGAGCGGATGCATGCGGAGGCACACGTGGGCCCAGGCCACAACGGTGATGACCACGCGCCGGTTGCGGCCGGAGCGGGCCGTCACGACGCAGACGCCTGAGTCGCGGCTGAACATTGGTGGCACATTCCCCGGAATCCCACACCACGTCTGCACCCGGATCGGCATCGTCCGCTCCGGGTGCAGTCGTGAAGACCACCCTCCTGATCACCGTCACCGGACCGGACAAGCCCGGTGTGACGTCGGTGCTGATGGGCGCACTCGCCGGACAGCAGGTCAGCCTGCTCGACGTCGAGCAGGTGGTGATCCACGATCAACTCACACTCGGCGTGCTCGTCGCTGCGACCGGTGACCCCGAACGGGTCCAGGACGTGATCGAACAGGCGATGTCGTCGATCGGGATGGCCGTCACCGTCGAGGTGGACGCCCGGACCGACGGGCACCGTCCGTCCAGCCACGCCGTGGTGATCCTCGGCAGTCCGGTGACCGCCCGCGCGTTCAGCGCGGTTGCTGCCGAACTGGCCGGTCAGGGCGGCAACATCGACTCCATCCGCGGCGTCGCCGACTACCCGCTGACCGGTCTCGAACTGATGGTCAGCGTCGCCGGACGTGACAACGCCGCCGCCGACGCCGCCCTGCGCAAGGGGTTGGCCGAGGTGGCCTCACATCACGCGATCGACATCGCCGTCGAGCACGGTGGCCTGGCGCGGCGTGCCAAACGGCTCATCGTCTTCGACGTCGACTCCACGCTCATCCAGGGTGAGGTCATCGAGATGCTCGCCGCCCATGCCGGCCGCGAAGCCGAGGTGGCCGCGGTCACCGAGGCCGCGATGCGGGGCGAGTTGGACTTTGCGCAGTCGTTGCATCAGCGGGTCGCAGCCCTCGCCGGTCTCGACGCCGCCGTGCTCGACGAGGTCGCCGGCTCGTTGCAGCTGACCCCCGGTGCCCGCACCACGATCCGCACCCTGCACCGCCTCGGCTACCACTGTGGTGTGGTCTCGGGCGGATTCCGTCAGGTCATCGACGGGCTGGCACACGAGCTCGAACTGGACTTCGTTCGCGCCAACACCCTCGAGGTGATCGACGGAAGGCTCACCGGCAAGGTGATCGGAGAGATCATCGACCGTCCCGGCAAGGCGAGCGCACTGCGCATGTTCGCCGACGAGGTGGGGGTGCCGATGGAGCAGACCATCGCCGTCGGTGACGGCGCCAACGACATCGACATGCTGTCGGTGGCCGGACTCGGCATCGCCTTCAACGCCAAACCTGCGCTGCGCGAGGTGGCCGACGCCGCCCTGAACTATCCGTTCCTCGACGCGGTGCTGTTCATCCTGGGCGTGACCCGCGACGAGATCGAGGCTGCCGACGCGGCCGACGGTGTGCTGCGTCGCGTACCACTGGAATGAGCGTTCCCGACGAGTTCGACGACACCGCGTCGGTCCCTGATGCGTCGGTCCCTGATGCGGTGGTCCCTGGTGCCGCGGGACCTGATGCGTTCGCGGGGGATTCGTCCGGTCGGGATCCGTTCGAGGACGACTACCACCGTCTGACCCGGTACGTCGGCGGGGCCGACGATCCGGAGGATCCGGCCGACGTCCTCGCGATGCAGATGGTGCTGCGGATCGAGAAGTCCGCTCCACCGGATCGGACCGACCTGCTCACCGCTGCCGCCCGCGCCGTCGCCCTGCTGTGCCTGGACGACCGCGCCGGCGGTGACGGACCGTGGGCGGCGCCGATGGATGCCTGGTGCGATGCCCGCATCCGCAAGATCTCGCGACGTGCGCGCGCGGGTCAGTGGGCTGCAGCGCAAGAGGTCTGGGGCATCACCGCGCAGTCGGGTGACGCGCAGGCCAGGGCCTTGGTGCCGGGCCGCGTCGGCGATGTGGACAAGCGGATCTCGCGTTTGCAGATCGGCGGCACCGACGTCGACGGCGAGTTGCCCACGGCGCCGGATGGTCCCGGCATCTGTCTGTGGGTCAGTCCGACCCTGGAGATGACGGTCGGCAAACTGGCCGCCCAGGTCGGTCACGCGTCGATGCTCGCGGTACGGCTGCTCGACGACGCCGCCGTCCGCCGGTGGCGCGACGGGGGTTGTCCGCTGTATGTCTGTCATGCCGATGACGCAGGCTGGCAGCGGCTGCTGGCCGCCGACGCGACGGGGCGGGCGATCGCCGTGCGAGACGCGGGATTCACCGAGATTGCACCCGGATCGGTCACCGTGATCGCCGAGATCGTCCCGGCGAGTGAGGAATTCCCATGAGCACAGCAGCGGACCTGCCCGCGTGGGCACAGGGGATCGGACTGACCGCCCATCCCGAGGGAGGCTGGTACCGGGAGACCTGGCGCAGTGACATCACCGTGCCCGCCGAGGCCCTGCCCGGTTACGACGCGCCGCGGGCCGCAGGCACCGCGATCCTGTTCCTTCTGCTACCCGGCGAGGAATCGGCGTGGCACACCGTGCGCGGCGCCGAACTGTGGCTGCATCATCGCGGCGCTCCGGTCGAACTCGACCTCGGTGGTGGCGACGACACCCCTGCATCGGATCCGCAGACCGTGCACGTGGGGCCGCGGGTGGAGGACGGGCAGCAACCGCAGGCGCTGGTCCCGCCCGGTACCTGGCAGCGTGCCCGATGTGGCGGTGACGAGGCCTCTTTGGTCAGTTGTATCGTCGTTCCGGGTTTCGACTTCGCCGACTTCCGGCTCGCCTGAACCGAATTCGCGTACCCCGCTCCTCCGGGTGTGGCGGCGAGCAACGCTCGAGCGGGTCCGGTGATCGCGTTCGATGGTCGAGCCGGGACCGAGCCCGAAGGGCGGGGACCCGTGTGGAGGCCTGGTGTGTGGCGATGTCCACTGCCATCTCGACGTCGACCGGGCGATGTCGACGGGCGTACCCCACGGCCGTCGACACCCCTGTCGGTTGCGTTGGGGCGCAACCACATCCCTGCTGACGGCGCGGTCGTCAACCCTGGACGGTGGAGATCTCCTGCCGACCGGTCGGTTCGGCGGGCGCAGGTGCCGGTGCCAGATGTTCCAGCGTCCGCAGCCACACGTCCCGATCCGGGGCGAGCGATGCCACGATCACCTCGTCGGCGTCGGCATGCCCGGCGAACCAGTCGAGATAACTGCGCACCTCTTCGGGCGTGCCCACCCCGCAGTAGGTGAGCATCTCGTCGATCTGACGGCCCTGCGGCATCGACAGCACGGCGTCGGCCTCCTCATCGGTGAACGTCCGTCCGCCGCGCCCGAACAGCGCGGTGACCCGTGCACGTTTGGCCTGTTGTAGTTGCGCGCGTGCGACATCGCCGTCCTCGTCGACGATGACTCCGGCGCCGGCGATCACATATGGTTCGGCCAGTTGCTCGGACGGCTGGAACTTCTCCCGGTAGATCGCGACCGCCTGGTTGAGCGCGGCCGGTGCGAAGTGTGAGGCGAAGGCATAGGGCAACCCCAACGCCGCTGCGAGCTGCGCGCCGAACAGCGATGAGCCGAGAATGTACAGCGGGATGTCGGTGCCGCGTCCGGGGGTGGCGTTGACGCCGGTGACGCGGGTCGAATCACCGAGAAATCCTTGCAGTTCCAGGACGTCGTTGGGGAAGCGGTCGGCCGAGGAGATGTCGCGGCGGAGGGCGGCGAAGGTCTGCTGGTCACTGCCGGGCGCACGGCCGAGACCCAGATCGATCCGTCCGGGATGCAACTCGGCGAGAGTGCCGAACTGTTCGGCGATGGTGAGTGGCGCGTGGTTGGGCAGCATCACACCGCCGGCGCCGAGCCGAATGCGGGAGGTGTGTGCGGCGACGTGGGCGATCAGAACCGCCGGCGCCGACGACGCGATGGTCGACATGTTGTGGTGCTCGGCGTACCAGATCCGGTGATAACCCCAGTCCTCGGCGTGCATCGCCATATCGGTGGACGCCGACAACGATTCGGCGACGGTCTGGGACCGGCCCACCTGGGCGAGGTCGAGGATCGACAGTGGAAAGGCCATGTAGTCCTCAAGGTCGGTGATGGCCCCGATATTCCGCGCAGGCCGGTCGGTGATCTTTCGCACGTCGCGTGAGGTGGGGTCGAAGACGTTGTCGGCGTGGTCGTTTGGCAGCCTTGCCGTTTGACATGATGAACTCTCTCGTGACCGGCATTCGTCGCCGTGTCCCGGTACCCCCGACTGCGCCGGGTAGGGCACGATAGAACGCGTGAGCGCCAGTGATTCCGAACCCGCCGACACCGACCGATCCACCTCCGATCCCGACCTGCTCATCGACTTCCGCGACGTCGCACTGGTCCGGGGCGGTAACAACCTCGTCGGGCCGGTCGACTGGCAGGTCGAACTGGATGAGCGGTGGGTGATCATCGGGCCCAACGGTGCGGGCAAGACCTCGCTGCTGCGGATGGCCGCCGCCGAGGTGCACCCGTCGTCGGGCGTGGCGTTCGTGCTCAACGAGCAGCTCGGCCGGGTGGAGTTGCGGGAGCTGTCCACCCGCATCGGTGTGGCGAGCCCCGCGCTGGTCGACCGCATCCCCGACAGCGAGATCGTCGCCGACGTGGTGATCTCGGCCGGGTACTCGGTGATCGGCCGCTGGCGTGAGACCTACGACGAGATGGACCGCGCCCAGGCGTTGGAGTCGCTGGAGTCGATGGGTGCCGAGCACCTCGCCGATCGCGCCTTCGGCACGCTGTCGGAGGGCGAGCGCAAGCGCGTCGTCATCGCACGTGCCCTGATGACCGACCCCGAACTGCTGCTGCTCGACGAGCCCGCCGCCGGTCTCGACCTCGGTGGTCGTGAGGAGCTCGTCGAACGGCTGTCGGTGCTGGCCGCCGATCCCGACTCGCCGGCGATCGTGCTGATCACCCACCACGTGGAGGAGATCCCGGCCGGATTCACCCACGCGATGCTGCTGTCGGAGGGTGGGGTGGTGGCGCAAGGGCTACTCGGCAAGGTCCTGACGTCGAAGAACCTCTCGGAGGCGTTCCGGCAGCAGATCACGCTCTCGAAGGTAGACGGTCGGTTCTTCGCCCGCCGGAGCCGACGTGCGGGCGGGCACCGGCGAGCCGCCGAGTAGAGGTACCGGCGAGCCGCCGAGTAGAGGTACCGGCGAGCCGCCGAGTAGAGGTACCGGTGAGCCGCCGAGTGGGTCCCGGTCACGCCGCAGGACAACCCCGGGTGCCCTCGGTGGTACGACCCGCCGATAGTGTCGGTCTGTGCCCCGGGACACACTCGGTCCCGCGGTGTCGGCAGGAGGTCCTTCATGAGTGCACAACCGGCTCCGCTGCGCGATGCGGCGACCGTCGTCCTGGTCCGCGATTCCGACCGTGGGATCGAGGTGTTCTTGCAGCGGCGCGTCAAGCAGATGGCGTTCGCCGGCGGGATGACGGTGTTCCCGGGCGGAGGCGTCGATCCTCGTGACGCCGACGCCGACCTCGCCTGGACCGGCCCCGATCCGGCGTGGTGGGCCGAGCAGTTCGCCACCACCACCGAACTCGCCCAGGCGCTGGTGTGTGCTGCGGTGCGTGAGACCTTCGAGGAGTGCGGGGTGCTCCTCGCGTCGTCGGGGGAGCGGTTCCCCGACCCGGCGTCGCTGCGCACCGAACGGGCCGCGCTGGTCGACAAGAGCCTGTCGTTCGCGGAGTTCCTGCGTGGACAAGGGCTTTCACTGCGCGCTGACCTGTTGCGCCCGTTGTCGCACTGGATCACCCCGGTCAACGAGTCCCGGCGTTACGACACCCGTTTCTTCCTTGCGCGGGTCCCGGCCGGGCAGGACCCCGACGGCGCGACCTCCGAGGCCGACGTCGCCCGGTGGGCCGGAGCGCAGGACGCGCTCGACGCGTGGTCGGCGGGGCGGCACTTCCTGCTGCCACCGACCTGGGCGCAGCTGACCGAGGTGGCCGCGCATCCGACGGTCGCATCGTTGATGGCCGTCGAGCACGACATCCACCCGATCCAGCCGGATGTGGGGTCGGGCACACAGCTCACCTCGCTCTCGTTCGAGCGGTCGGCCGACTACTTCGCCGGCATGGCCGACAACGTGCCCGAGAATCTGGGTCTCTGACCTTCTGTGGTGCCGAGCTGGGGAGGGCTCAGCGATCGAGGTCGACGACGTCGGGTTCGCCCGGGTGCGCCTCGGAGGTGAGGTCGTCGTTGTCGGCCCACTCCAGCAGGGTGTCGATACGGTGGGCGACGTCGTCGATCTCGGCGTGCAGGTCGCCGAGGTCGGCGAAGCGGGCGGGCATCGTCGCGATGGTGAAGTCGTCGGGTTCGACGTCGTCGATCTCGTCCCAGGTGACCGGCGCCGACACCGTGCCACGCGGGTTGCCACGCACTGAATACGCCGCGGCCATCGTGTGGTCGCGGGTGTTCTGGTTGTAGTCGACGAACACCGCGGCCGGATCACGGTCCTTGCGCCACCAGGCTGTGGTGACGTCGTCGGGTGAGCGGCGTTCGACCTCACGGGCGAACGCCAGCGCGGCCCGACGGACCTCGGCGAAGCCCCACTCGGGTGCGATCCGCACGTAGATGTGTAACCCCCGGCCGCCGGAGGTCTTGGGGAAGCCGCGCATCCCCAGGTCGTCGAGCACCTCGTGGACCACCTGTGCCACCCGGCGGATGCGGGGGAAGTCGCAGTCGGGCATCGGGTCGAGGTCGATGCGCCACTCGTCGGGGGATTCCGGGTCGGCGCGCCGCGAGTTCCACGGATGGAACTCCACCGTCGACATCTGTACCGCCCAGATCACGCTGCCCAGTTCGGTGACGCACAGTTCGTCGGCGGTCCGGCCGAACCGTGGAAACCACAGCTCGGTGGTCTCCACCCAGTCCGGGGCGCCCGCCGGGATGCGTTTCTGGTGCACCTTCTTGCCGTCGACGCCCTTGGGGAAGCGATGCAGCATGCAGGGACGTTCGCGAAGCGCGCGCACGATGCCGTCACCCACCGACAGGTAGTAGTTCGCCAGGTCGAGTTTGGTCTCCCCGCGTTCGGAGAAGTACATACGGTCCGGACTCGACAATCGGACGGTCCGCTCACCGACCGTGAGCATCACCGGATCGCCGGCGGACGAGGACTCCGGGGCCGGGCTCATGGGTGCCACTGTAGGCGTCCGGAGTGAGCCGCGGAGGCCGGTGGCACCTACTTACCCGACAGTCACCCGCCACGCCGGGGACGGTAGCCTTCCCCCCATGGCTGAGTTCGTGACCCTCGAGACTTCCGACGACCATCCCGGCGTGGGCACCATCCTGCTCAACCGGCCGCCGATGAACGCGCTGAACCGGCAGGTGCAGGACGAGCTGGCGGCCGCGGCCGCCGAGGCCACCGACCGCGACGACATCAAGGCGGTCATCGTCTACGGCGGGCCCAAGGTGCTGGCCGCCGGCGCCGACATCAAAGAGATGAACGACATGACCTACGCGGAGATGTCGAAGGTGGCCGGTCGCCTGCAGCGCGCACTGGGCTCGATCTCCGAGATCCCCAAGCCGACCGTTGCCGCGATCACCGGATACGCGCTCGGCGGTGGCCTCGAGGTGGTCCTCGGTGCCGATCGCCGTATCGCCGGTGACAACGCGAAACTCGGTGTGCCCGAAGCGCTCCTCGGCGTGATTCCGGGTGGCGGGGGCACCCAGCGGCTGGCACGTCTGGTCGGACCGTCGAAGGCCAAGGACATGATCTTCACCGGCCGCTTCGTCGGTGCCGCCGAGGCACTCGAGATCGGTCTGGTCGACGAGGTCGTCGCCCCCGACGAGGTGTACAACGCCGCACTGAAGTGGGCCGGACAGTTCCGCAACGCCGCCTCGGTGGCGCTCGCCGCCGCCAAGAAGGCCGTCGACCAGGGTCTGGGTGTCGACCTCGACACCGGTCTGAAGATCGAAGAGCAGTTGTTCGCCGCACTGTTCGCCACCGACGACCGGGCCATCGGCATGAAGTCGTTCGTCGAGAACGGGCCGGGCAAGGCCGTCTTCACCGGCCGCTGATCGCGAGCGGGGATTCGGGATGGATCGGCCCGCGCAGCGCGGACTACCGGTAGGTTCGTTCGGAGCGCGGAGCGCGGGGCCGAGACGGCGCCGGGGCCGGGGAGGGCCCCACCGACGCAAACGCCGTGACACGGCCAGAGAGGAACATCAGACGATGACGACGACCGAGAACGAGTCGGCCGGGACCCCGATCGACGATCCGGCACCCAACCCGCATGCCACCGAGGAGCAGGTGCAGGCGGCGCTGAAGGACACCAAGCTCGCGCAGGTGCTCTACCACGACTGGGAGGCCGAGACCTACGACGAGAAGTGGTCGATCAGCTTCGACGAGCGCTGCATCGACTACGCCCGCGGCCGTTTCGACGCCGTGGCCGCCGACGTCGAGCTGCCCTATGAGCGAGCCATGGAACTGGGCTGCGGAACCGGTTTCTTCCTGCTCAACCTGATGCAGTCGGGCGTCGCGAAGAAGGGGTCGGTCACCGACCTCTCGCCGGGCATGGTCAAGGTGGCGTTGCGCAATGCCGAGAACCTCGGCCTCGACGTCGACGGCCGGGTGGCCGACGCCGAGAAGATCCCCTACGACGACAACACCTTCGATCTGGTGGTTGGCCATGCTGTGCTGCACCACATCCCAGATGTGGAGCAGTCGCTGCGCGAGGTGCTGCGTGTGCTCAAGCCGGGCGGTCGCTTCGTGTTCGCCGGGGAGCCTTCGACGATCGGTGACTTCTATGCCCGGTGGATGAGTCGTGCCACCTGGTATCTGACCACCAACATCACCAGGTTCGGACCGCTCAAGGGGTGGCGCCGCCCGCAGGAAGAACTCGACGAGTCCTCGCGTGCGGCGGCCCTCGAGGCGGTCGTCGACATCCACACCTTCGATCCCGACGAGCTCGCCGGGATCGCGCGCTCGGCGGGTGCGGCCGAGGTGTCCACCGCCACCGAGGAACTCGCCGCGGCAATGCTCGGCTGGCCGGTCCGCACCTTCGAGGCCGCGGTGCCGCCGGAGAGATTGGGTTGGGGCTGGGCCGGATTCGCCTTCGGCGGCTGGAAGCGGATGACCTGGCTCGACGAGAACGTGCTGCGCAAGGTCGTGCCGCCGAAGTTCTTCTACAACGTCGTGGTCACGGGTACCAAGCCCGAGTAACCGATCAGCGCACCGAGAGTGCGCCCGGGCCAACAGTACTGCCCACCGTCGACGATCGACGGTGGGCAGTTCGGTATCGGGTCACCGGACGGCTGTGGAGGTCTCCGGCGGGTTCATCCCGGGTAGAACGGACCCGACCGACAGAACTGCCCACCGCCGGCGATCGGCGATGGGCAGCCCCTCGCAGTGGAGGTCGGTCAGCTCTCCACGGGGTTGAAGCTCGAGGTGGCGACCGGAACCCCGAGGACCGAGTTGATGGCCTTGAAGCCGTCGCCGGAGCGAATCAGGGTGAGGCGGCTGACCGGTGGGATGTCGGCGTAGGCGCCGGTCGAGGTGTGGACCAGGGTCAACGGGGTGCCGGCGGTACCGATCAGCTGGTCGCCGCGGACCTCGTACGGCGAGCACTTCTGCTCCACCGAACTGCCGTAACGGGTTTCGACGCACAGGTTGTACGTTCCGTCGGGCACTGCGGCCGATGCCACGCCACCACCGACGGCGAGCCCGGCTACCGCGGTTGCGCCGACGGCGGTGGACAGGAGAAGCAGTCGTTTGATCATGCGCAGCATGTTTCCTTAGCCTTACCTAATATGTCAATCTCTGCTGTCGGGCTCTGTGATCGGTCACATCGGACTCGCGCCTCGGGGGTCGTCGGCCGGCAGCCGTCTGCGTGGACCGACGCCGGAGCCCGTTCACCGTGCATTCCCCGGCGACGAGAGTCGTTGTGCGCGAGATGCGGACCCGACCTCCCCCAGGGCCGGTCAGACCGCGATGTCCTCGTCGTGGATCAGGTTGCCCGGCAGCTTCGCGAGTACGGCGGCCATGTTGTACTGCGCCATCGGCGCCTGGTTCTCGACGTCACGGGTGTAGGTGGCGTGACCGGTACTGCCGACCCGGACGATGCCGGTCCGGTCGGTGCCCGCACGCGTGGTCAGTCGGATCAATCGGGGGCTCGACGCCGGATCGCTGCCGAAGATGCCGAGGGTGGCTATCGGGTCGTCGTCGTTGCGCAACAGATACGACTTCCCGCCGGCGAGGTTGAAATCCTCCGGGCCGTAGTCGATGTCGTAGCCGCGGTCGCCGCCGAGTCCGGGTGAGCCGAAGAAGATGGCGTCGTGCACCAGACCGTGGGTCATCCGCAGGGCCTCGGCGGTCACCAGGGAACCGTAGGAATGGCCGAGCGCCACCAGGTGCGGATCGCGATCCGACGCCGCGACGATCCCCACATAGAACCGCGACAGGATCGGGGCGGTGTCGCGGGCCTTGCCCGCCGTGGCCACATGCAGAGCACCCCGCGCCGTCGACACCTTGCCGCCGGGTCCGGTGAAATTCGGTGTGTCATAACCGATCCACGCGATCGCGGCCACCGTCTCGCCTTCACGTCCGGCGAGTCGCAACTGACGCGACGCCTCCTCGCGCAGGAGACGGGCCTCGCCCCCCATGCCCTGATAGGGCAACTCGCCGGTCAGTGACGGGTCGACGGTGGTGCCCAGGCCAGGGGTGGAGATCCCGATGTGGTCGGCGGTGTCGGGATTTCCGACGGCGACCGCCGCGTGGCCCCGCTCACCGCTGTACATGTCGAACGAGATCAGCAGCCGTGGATGTGCGGGCTCACTGCGCCGTAGCTCTCGCTCGATCGCGCTGACGTCGGCGATCTTGCGGTCCACGTACCACTTTCGTGCATCGTCGCTGGTGAACGTGCCTCCGAATCGGTTCCCCGCCAACCTCGCGGTGAGCTCGTCGCTGCGCCGCTGCAGGTCGGCCTTGACCCGGGCGATCGTCGCCCGGTTGGCGGCGTCTCGATCGGCCGCGCGGATCCCGTCGCTGTTGCCGATCCATTCCGGATGGTCGGTCAGCAGTTGGTCGCGGCGGGTGTCGGGCAACTGGGACCACCACACGCTGCGTACCTCGGCCGATCCGGCCAGCTCGTCGGGCCGGACGTCGTCACCGGTCACCTCGTCGGCGCTCATCCCTCGATTATCGCCGCTGGGCCGGCGCTTCGGGGTGAGGTCGACGCGCGGCGAGGGGAGTGTGCGAAGCTGAACTCCCAGCCGTGAATCCCTGCCACCGGAGTGCCGCACCACCATGTCCTACTGCTTCACCGTCGAGGACGTCGCCTTCCTGCGGTCCGCGGCGGGAGAAGTGGCCCTCGCAGAGGTGGCGCGGCTCGCGCTGACGCCGGCATCGATGCTCACCGATGTCGGCGACGTGCGCAGACATCATCCCGACCACGATGCGGCGTTGATCGAGACCGTCCGGTGCCGGCGCCGCGCGGCAGGCAAGCTCCGTCACGCACCGCGGCTGCTCGCCTCCGACGACGCGGTCCAGCAGGCCACCGCGACCGTGGTCGCTGCGCATCGTGCCGCCGATCTGGCCACCCGCTTCCCCGGCGCGGTGGTGCACGATGTGACCTGTTCGATCGGTGCCGAACTCGTCGAACTCGCCGCGGCACCGGGCCTCGGTGGCGTGATCGGCAGTGACCTCGATCGCGTGCGGCTGGCGATGGCCCGACACAACACCTCGGCACCCGACACCGTCGGGAACACCGGACGTCCGCCCACCCTGCTCGTCGCCGACGCCCTCACGCCCACCTCGACCGCCGACGTCGTGGTGGCCGACCCCGCACGTCGGGCCGGAGGATCGCGGGTGTTCCGGCTCGACCAACTCACCCCGCCGCTGACGGATGTGCTGATGGTCTACGCGGGCCGCCCGCTGGTGGTGAAATGCGCACCCGGACTGGACTACCGGCAGCTCCGCGAGCAGTTCGGCGTGGTCGGTGAGGTGCAGGTGACCTCCTTGGACTCCGGCGTGCGGGAGGCGTGTCTGTGGGTGGGGCCGGGTGTCGGCGACGGTCAGCGCGCCACGATCCTGCGGACCACATCCGACGGCGTGGTGTGGACCGAGGAGATCAGCTCCACCGAGTCCGACGACGCCGATGCGGCCGGCGACCCCGGCCGGTGGCTCATCGATCCGGACGGCGCGGTGGTGCGTGCCGGGCTGGTCCGCCACTACGCACACCGTCACCGTCTGTGGCAGCTCGACCCCCAGATCGCGTATCTCACCGGGGACGAGATCCCGCTCGGCGCACGGGGTTTCCACATCCTCGAACGGCTCGACTCGACCGGCGACAAGGTACTGCGCAAAGCGGTCGCAGCACATGACTGTGGCAGCCTCGAGATCCTGGTGCGCGGTGTCGACGTCGACCCGGATGCGCTGCGTAAGCGGCTCAAACCGCGGGGATCACGACCCCTCGCGCTGGTACTCACCCGGATCGGACGCAAGGGCGTCGCCTTCATCTGCGAGGCCGGGGTCCGGAACGTCGGATTCGATGATGCCGCGCCGCAAACGGATTGACGCGCAACACACTGCGGCGACACCGCACAGCCCGGCGGCGACGTGGAAGGTGATGTCGTAGGACCCCTGCGTGTCCCGCAGGTAGCCCGCGCCGAATGCCGCGATCGCCGCACCGATCTGATGGGAGGCGAACACCCAGCCGAACACCACCGGGGTGTCGGCGCCGAAGTAGTGCCGGCAGATCGCGATGGTCGGCGGCACCGTGGCCACCCAGTCCAGACCGTAGAAGACGATGAACACCCAGGTACTCGGTTCGGCATGTGGACTCAGCAGCACCGGCAATGCCATCAACGACGCCCCGCGCCCGAGGTAGTAGATCACCAGCAGCAGTCGCGGGTCGACACGGTCGGTGAGCCACCCCGACAGGACGGTCCCGGCGACGTCGAAGATACCGACCGTCGCCAGCAACGACGCGGCGACGGTGGTGGGCATACCGTGATCGTTGGCCGCAGGGATGAAGTGGGTACCGATCAGACCATTGGTGGTCATCCCGCAGATCGCGAAGCTCGCGGCCAGCAGCCAGAAGGCCGGTACGCGCACGCCTCGGATCAATCCCGATATCGCAGAACCGAATCCGCGGTCGGCGATCTCGGGGTCGGTGGTGTCCGGCGGTGCACCGTAGGCCGTGGTGCCCACGTCGCGCGGATGATCGCGGATGAACAGCAGCACCAGTGGGACCACGGCCAATGCCGACACGGTGACCACCACCGACGCCCATCGCCAGCCGTAGGTCTCGGTGAGATGGGCGACCACGGGCAGGAAGATCAACTGTCCGGTCGCCGACGCCGCCGTGAGCACGCCGGTGACCAGGCCACGCCGGGCGACAAACCAGCGCGTGGAGATGGTCGCGACGAAGCCCATCGAGATCGATCCGGTGCCCAGGCCGACCAGTACGCCCCAGAGGATCAGCAGTTGCCAGCTGGCGGTCATGAACACGCCCAGACCGGTGCCCGCGGCGATCAGCAGCAGTGCGATGGCGAGGATCGGGCGGACGCCGAAGCGATCCATGAGCGCGGCCGCGAACGGTGCGGTGACACCGAACAACACCATGTTGATCGACATCGCGGCGCCGACGGTGGCGTGTGACCACCCGAACTCCATGTGCAGCGGATCCATCATCACGCTCGGGACCGCACGGAAACCGGCGGCGCCCAGCAGTGCGATGAAGCTGACGCCTGCGACGATCCACGCCCAGTGCACACGGACGGGGCGAGGGCGGGGAACGAGGGCTGAGGAACTCACCGAATCATGGTCCATCTCCTGGTGCCACGGGGACCAGTGGCATGATTGACAATATGTCGGAAGATTCTGCCACTGCGCCGACCGGTCGTGTACCGGCGGGACCGGTCACGGTGGGTCCGGACATGGTCGCCGGCCACCGGGCGCTGGATACGGATGCGGAACGTACCGGCGGTAGGCATTCGGTCGTCGTCGTGCTCCTGCCGCCGATCGTCGGATTCGACGCCTCCATTCCCCCGTTGGTCTTCGGCGAGGCATGTGACGACATCGGCGAACCGCTCTATGACGTGACCACCGTCAGCCTCACCCCCGGACCGGTGCCCACCACCAGCGGCTACGCCTGGGTCGCCGAGGCCGGACTCGAGGCGATCGCCACCGCGGACACCGTGATCGTCCCCGGCACCCGATTCGAGCCGGCGCGGTACGAGGGCACCCTGCCCGACGACGTGGCCCGGGCACTCGCCACACGGCGACCCGACGCCCGCCTCGTGTCGATCTGCACCGGTGCCTTCGTCCTCGGGGCCGCGGGCGTGCTCGACGGACACCGGATCACCACCCACTGGCGTTACGCCGACGACTTCCGCCGGCTCTACCCCGACGTCGACCTCGACGAGTCGGTCCTGTTCGTCGACGACGGCGACCTGCTCACCTCGGCGGGGCTGGCCGCGGGAATCGATCTGTGCCTGCACATCATTCGCCGCGATCACGGCGCGGCGGTGGCCAACCGCGTGGCCCGGCACTGCGTGGTACCACCGTGGCGTGAGGGCGGGCAGGCACAGTTCATCGAACACCGCATGCCGGTGGAGGCCGATCGGAGCACCGCCGCGACCCAGCAGTGGGCGCTGTCGTGTCTGGACGAGCCGCTGACCGTCGACCGCCTCGCCGCCCACGCCCGGATGAGTTCCCGCACCTTCATCCGCCGGTTCCGGGCCGAGACCGGTCGCGCCCCGGGGGCGTGGCTGCGTGAACGCCGTCTCGACGTGGCCCGTCAGTTGCTGGAGACCACCGATCTGTCGGTGGAGGCGATCGCCGCGCGGTCGGGGCTCGGGTCCGCCGACAACCTGCGTCATCACCTGCGTATCGAGCTCGGGATGGCGCCGTCGGCGTACCGTCGCACCTTCCGCGGGGTCTGAGCGGGTCGGCTCAGGCGCCGGGGATGTTGCCCTTGGCGTCGAAGTAGTAGACCTCGCCGAGATTGGTGGCGGTGGCGATCTGCCCGGCCGCCGACACCGCGATACCGGTGGTGAAACCCGCCGACTCCGGCATCTCGATGCTGCGTAGGGTCTTGCCGTCGGTCGCCGACACCTCGGTCAGTGCCAGTGTGTCCTTGCCCGGTTCGCGGACCACCGTCCATGCGGTACCCGCGGCGGTCAGTGTGGACAGGCTCACGGCGGCGAGATCGGTGCGCTGCCACACCCGTTCGGCGCGGTCACCGCGGTCCCGGATCAGGGTCAGCGGGGCGCCGATCACCCCGGTGGGGATGATCAGGCCGTCGGGGGAGACGGTCATCGTGGCGAAGCCGTAGCCGCCGTTGTCGTAGGTCCACCGGGTCGATCCGGTGGCGGCGTCGAGGGCGACGATCTGCCCGAGTCGGCTGAACGCGTACACCGTCGTGCCGTCGGCGGAGACCGTCGTCGGGCCGACGACACCACCGGGAACCTGCGCCGTCCACAGCTCGCGTACCGTGCGGGCACCGGTGGTCTCGTCGTAGGCGAAGCCGCGCACCTCGGCGGCGATCGCGCCGCTCGGCCAGACGTTCAGGAAGAACCGCTCATGGGCGGCGTCGACGGCGGGCGGGGCGGGGACCACACACCGTGGACCGTTGGAGATACAGTCCCCGAATCCGTACAGCGGGTCTGCCGGATCGGCGTCCGGCCGCAACCGCACCTCGGGGGCCATGAACTCGTCGGACTGGGCGTTCAGCAACAGGATCTGGCCCTGCGTGGTGACCGTGAGCACCATCCCCGGGCCGGCGAATTTCGCCGACAAGGGCACCCCGATCATCGGCATCCGCCATCGGATCGCGCCACCGGCGTTGAATGCCAGGAACATTCCCTGTTCGCCGATGTAGGGCTGGTCGTACTGGTCGGTGAGCATCGCATTCGACGACACACCGTCTCGCATGTTCTTGCAGAAGTTCTTGCGGCCGCCGCGCGGGTCGAGGACCAGGAGATCGCAGCCGGCGGAGTTGGAGGTGACGCCCACGTTGCCACTGCCGGAGATCGTCACCGGAGCGGTCACGGTTCCGCCCGTCGGGCGGGTCCAGCTCACTGCGAGATCGTCGGGAACCGACGCATACGCGAAGTTGGAATTGGCGGCGTTGCCTCCGTAACTCGACCACCCGGCGCCGGCGATCGAGCGGACGTCGATGTGGCCGTCCGAGCAGGAACTCATGAGCAGGGCGGTCACCAGACCGAGCACCACGGCCACGGCTGCCGGAAGTCGACGCGCCCGGTGCGGTCGGAGGGCAGCCGCCATCGATGCTCCTTGTCCTCGAGCCGCCGGTCGGAACCCGGCAGCACCATCGGTAGAGCCTAGCGTGTGGGCTCGGCGGTGCCTGCGACCGCGACGCGTAGGGTTGCTGCCCATGACGACGATGTGGAATGCCAGCTACCGTTCCCGGTGGCGGGCCGGGCGGCGTCGCGACCCCGCGCAGGTGCGATTCCTGACGCGTGATTCGCTGCGCTGGGTGCTGCGCAACAAGGCCTACACCCCCTGGTACCTGGTGCGCTACTACCGCCTGGCGAAGTTCCGGATGGCCAACCCGCACATCGTGCTGCGCGGCATGGTGTTCCTGGGGCGCAACGTCGAGATCCATGCCACGCCCGAGATGGCACGCATGGAGATCGGGCGCTGGGTGCACATCGGCGACGGCAATTCCATCCGCTGCCATGAGGGTTCGTTGCGGATCGGCGACAAGACCGTGTTCGGTTGCAACAACGTGGTGAATGCGTACCTGGATATGGAGATCGGCGGGTCGACCCTGGTCGCCGACTGGTGCTACCTCGTCGACTTCGACCACAAGATGGAAGACATCACCATGCCGATCAAGGACCAGGGCATCGTGAAGGGCCCGGTGCGGATCGGTCCCGACACGTGGGTGGCCGCCAAGGTCACCGTCCTGCGCAACACCATCGTCGGCCGCGGTTGCGTCCTGGGTGCGCACTCGGTGGTCAAGGGCGAGATCCCGGACTACTCGATCGCCGTCGGCGCTCCGGCCCGTGTCGTCAAGAACCGGCAGGATGCCTGGGCTGCGGGTGCCGAACAGCGCGCCGAACTCGAACGCGCACTCGCCGACATCGAACGCAAGAAGGCAGCGGCCGCCGCCCGATCGGAGAAGTGACCGGTCTGTGAGGACCCGGTCGGTGGTGGTTGCGTCCCGAGCTCGGCGGCAGAGGTTTCGACTCGACTTGTCGCTTCGCTCCTCGTCGGCTCAACCATCAACGGCCAGTGGATGGTTGAGCCGGGACCGAGCCGTTAGGCGAGGACCCGTGTCGAAACCTGGTGAGGTGGTCGCTTCGGCGAGGTCGGCTGTCTGAGGTTTCGACTCGACTTGTCGCTTCGCTCCTCGTCGGCTCAACCATCAACGGCCAGTGGATGGTTGAGCCGGGACCGGTACGCTCGTTGTCGGCTGAGCCATCAATTGTCAACTGCGGCTTGGTGGTTGAGCCGGGACCGGTACGCTCGTTGTCGGCTGAGCCATCAATTGTCAACTGCGGCTTGGTGGTTGAGCCGGGACCGAGCCGCTAGGCGAGGACCCGTGTCGAAACCTGGTGAGGTGGTCGCTTCGGCGAGGTCGGGCGGTGGAGGTTTCGACTCGACTTGTCGCTTCGCTCCTCGTCGGCTCAACCATCGTTTGTAGCACGGTGATTGAGCCGGGACCGAGCCTGACGGGCGAGGGCCCGTGTGCGGTCCTAAGGGTTCCCCGGGTCGCGTTCCGGTAGGGGACGCTCGACGATGGTGGGCCGTCCCTGCGGCTGGCGTACCCGTCGCTTGACCGCGGTGTAGACCGAGACGGTGCGCTCGGCCACCTCGGTCCAGGAGAAGTCGGCGCCCAACCGTGCGCGGGCCCGGCGGGCACGAACCGCCGCGGCGTCCGGGTCCGACAGCGTGCGGCGGACCGCGGCGGTGAGTCCGGCAACGTCGGCGGGCGCGAAACACAGGCCCGTCTCCGGCTGACGTACGGCCTCGCCCAGCCCGCCTGCGGTGGACACCACCAGCGGGATGCCGGTGGCGGCGGCCTCCAGCGCGACGATCCCGAACGGCTCGTACCGGCTCGGCAGGACGATCGCATCGCAGCGGTGCATCAGCTCGACGAGCCGGCGATGGTCGACGGCCCCGACGAATGTCACGGCCCGGCTCAACCGGTACTTGGTGACCAACTCGGTCAGCCAGTCCAGCTGGGTGCCGGTCCCGGCGATCGTCAGGGTGGTGCCCGGGTGGGTGCGTCGGATCCGGGGGAGCGCGGCGAGGAGGTCCTGCAGACCCTTCTCGTATTCCAGGCGCCCGGCGAACAGCAGCTCGGGCGGCCCCGAGTGCTTCGTCCTCGGGGCGAAAGGCCATGCACCCGCATCGATTCCGTTGTGGATCACCTGCACCTCGCAGGGTGGGGAGAACAGGCGCGTGACCTCGTCGCGCATCGATTCCGAGCACGTGATCACCGCGTCGGACTCGGCGACCAGCCACCACTCGACGGAGTGCACCTGGCGGTTGATCGCGCCGCTGACCCAGCCGCTGTGCCGTCCGGCCTCGGTGGCGTGGATCGTCGAGACCAACGGCACGTCGAAGATCTCGGCGAGCGCGATCGCCGGATGCGCGACGATCCAGTCGTGGGCATGCACCACATCGGGGGTCCAACTGGTCGCGGTGGACCCGCGCTCACCGGCCAGGACGGTCAGCCCCGCTCGGATGAAACCGTGTCCCATCGCCAGTGTCCAGGCCATCATGTCGGTGCCGAAGTCGAACTCCGGTGGGTCCTCGGCCACCGCGATGATCCGTACGCCGTCGGTGCGGGTGTCGGTGGTCGGGTGGGTCACCGCGTCGGAGCCCGACGCCCGGCGGGTCAGTACCACGACGTCATGCCCGACGTCGGCGAGTTCGGTGGCCAGGTGATGGACATGCCGACCCAGCCCACCGACCACCACCGGCGGATACTCCCAGGACACCAGCAAGATCTTCATCGGTTCCCCCCACGCAGTGTGTGCGACCCGTCTCCCACGCGACGGGCATCGAGATCTGCGAACAGATTGTCCGCGGCAGACCAGTTCCCGGCCAATCGTCGCGCCTCGTCGTCCTGCCCGCGCAACGCGGCGTCGGCGATCTCGCGTGTGGCGTGCGCGTGGGTGTGCGCACGGTTGACCGCATAGGCGGCGGCGGTGTCCTTGGACACCATGAACGGCCAGTCCGACGACACGGTCATCAGCGCCTCACGCACGATCTGGTCGGCCACCCGGTTGCGGCCGGCTCCTGGTTCGAGGAGCTTGTCCACCGCGTCGAGGGCGGTCTGGGTGACCTCGGCGTTCAGCTGCACCAGATGCGACACCTGCGGGCCGTTCCACACCCGCCAGTCCTTGCCCGAGCCCCATGACGAGGCGGGCAGATCCATCGGTGCACCGACAAAGCCGGCGTCGGCGGCCCCGGCGAGAGTCCCGACGGTGACCCCCATCTCGGGCAGTCGGCGCAGCACCCGCTCCAGCCAGATCGGGCCCTCGTACCACCAGTGCCCGAACAGTTCGGTGTCGAAGGCGGCGACGACCAGTGCGGGTCGGCCGATCCGCGCCGACTCGTCGATCAGACGTCGGCGCACATGCTCCACGAAGTCCTCGACATGGCGGTCGATGACCGCGTCCACACGGGCGGGGTCGTACGGCTTCTTGTCCGGACCCGCCACCGACTTCCCGGTCACCCGGGCCGGTTTCAGCCCGGTCTCGTGGTCGTAGGTGTGGAAGTCGCGGTAGGCCGCATGGCCGGGATACCCGGACTTGGGCGACCACACCCGGTAACTGACGGTGAGGTCGCGCCCGAAGGCGAGTACCCCGGTGTCGCCGACCGGACGGCCCAGCGTCGTGTCACCGCGCAACGTCGGACCGTCGACCATGAAGTGCTCGACGCCGGCCGCGGCGTACTCGTCCTGCATTCCCGGCGCGAACGCGCACTCCGGTGCCCAGATCCCGCGCGGGGTGTGTCCCCAGCGGCCCTGTGCGTCGGCGAGACCCTCACCGAGCGAGAGCTGCCGCAATCGCGGGTCGAGCAGCGGGGCGAACGGATGTGCGAGTGGGCCGCCGAGGATCTCGGCCACGCCGGTCTCGGCGATCGCCCGGATCGTCGGCGCCCCACCGTGACGCCAATGGCGCTCGAACTCGGTGATCGCGTCGGCGGCCGTTCGGTACTCGCGATGACCCAGGGTGCGGCGGTCGGCGTCGTCGGAGACCGCGGCCTCGGTGGCGCGCAGCTGCCAGTCGGCCAGCCACTCGTACATCGACCTCGTGCAGTGCGGGTCGTCGAGCTGGGCGGCCAGTACCGGGGTGATACCCAGCGACATCAGATCCCGGTATCCGTCGGCGGCGAGCCGGCGCAGCATCGCGAACACGGGGAGATACGAGGCGGCCCACGATTGATACAGCCACTCCTCGCCGACCGGCCACCGTCCATGGTTGGCCAGCCACGGCAGATGGGAGTGCAGGACCAGCGTGAACTGTCCCGGTACGGGTTCGACGCCGGGAGTCGTCTGTGGAGGAGTCGTCACGATGGGCGACGCACCGCGATCGCGAGCAGGTCCAGGCTGTCGTCGATCGCGACACCGGCCGCGGCCGGATCGAGCACCGCGAAATCGGCGGCCTGCACCCCGGCGACGTCGTCGACGAGCTCGGTCGGCCAGTCCTCACCGGCCAGCGCCCGCTCGATCTGGGCGTCGATCAGCGAACCACCCCACTTGCGGTCGAGGGTCGCGAGCGGTGCGCCGTGGTAGACACCGAGCATCGTCGTCACGTCGAAGCCACCGTCGACGAGCAGCTCACGGAGTTCGCCGGCGTTCAGCTCCCGCGTGTGGAACGGGTTGAGCGGGGTGTCGCGGCCGGGAGAGAAGGTGATGCGGTTGGGGGTGGCGATCAGCAGCTCGCCGCCCGGACGCAGTACCCGGGCGCATTCGGTGATGAACGCGGGCTGATCCCACAGGTGTTCGATCACCTGGAAGTTGACCACGATGTCCACCGAGGCGTCCGCCAGGGGGAGGTCGACCAGATTGCCCTGCTGGATCGTCACCTGCGGGTACCGGCGGCGGGTGTGGGCGACGGCGGACTCGTCGTAGTCGACGCAGCTCACTCGGGCTCCGGCGTCGGCGAGCATCGCCGCACCATATCCCTCCCCGGACCCGGCCTCGAGGACCTGCCGACCGGCACACCGCTCGAGAATGTGCTGGTAGGCGATCTCGTGGCGGCGGAACCAATAGTTCTCCGCGGGGATACCGGGAACGGTTCGCTCTCCGGTCAGGGCGAGCTGGTCATCTGCCGAAAGTGCCTGGTATGCGCCGGGCGAGGGCACCCGGTGTACGTCGGTCATCCCCACCACACTAGTCGCCCGGCGTACTGTGAGGTAGTCGATGTTCTACCGCTGGATATGACGGGTTAAAGTGGGGGGACCGATGGCCTTACCCGCCGGTAAGTTGCCGAACCCGACGCAGGAGGTCGACGCAGACCCATGACCAACATTGTCGTTCTGATCAAGCAGGTCCCGGACACCTGGTCTGAGCGCAAGCTCTCCGACGACGACTTCACTCTCGACCGTGAGGCCGCCGACGCCGTGCTCGACGAGATCAATGAGCGCGCGGTGGAAGAAGCACTGCAGATCAAGGAAGCCAACGGCGGCGAGGTGACCGTGCTGACCGCGGGCCCGGAGCGGGCGACCGAGGCGATCCGTAAGGCCCTGTCGATGGGTGCCGACAAGGCGATCCACATCAAGGACGATCTGCTCGCCGGTTCGGATGCGGTGCAGACCGCGTATGTGCTGGCCCGCGCGCTGGGCACCGTCGAGGGTGTGGAGCTGGTCATCGCCGGTAACGAGGCCACCGACGGACGTGTCGGTGCGATCCCGGCCATGATCGCCGAGTACCTCGAACTGCCGCACCTGACGCACCTGCGCAAGCTGACCCTCGAGGGTGAGACGCTGACCGGTGAGCGGGAGACCGACGATGGCATCTACCACATCACCGCGGAACTGCCGGCGATCGTGTCGGTGAACGAGAAGATCAACGAGCCGCGCTTCCCCTCCTTCAAGGGCATCATGGCCGCGAAGAAGAAGGAAGTCGCCGTCGTCACGCTCGCCGAGATCGACGTCGAGCCGACCGACGTGGGCCTCGCCAACGCCGGGTCGACGGTCACCAGCTCCACCCCGAAGCCCCCGAAGACCGCCGGTGAGCGCGTTGCCGATGAGGGTGACGGTGGCGTGAAGGTCGCCGAGTACCTGGTCTCGCAGAAGATCATCTAGGTAGACCGGCAGATCCCACCATCACAGCCCGCGCCGACCGGTTTCGACGGTGTGGCGCAGGGCATCTCAGAAGACATTCAGGAGTAGAGGAAATGGCAGAAGTTCTCGTTCTGGTCGAGCAGGACGCCGAGGGCGCCCTGAAGAAGGTGACCAGTGAGCTGATCACCGCCGCACGTGCGCTGGGCACCCCGTCGGCGGTGGTCGTCGGCAAGCCCGGTTCGGCCGACGGCGTGATCGACGGTCTCAAGGAGGCCGGTGCGGAGAAGATCTACGTCGCGGAGTCCGACGACGCCGCAACCTATCTGATCAGCCCGCAGGTCGACGTGCTGTCGTCGATCGCGGAGTCGGCCGCCCCGGCCGGCATCCTGGTCGCGGCGACCGCCGACGGCAAAGAGATCGCGGGCCGGTTGGCCGTCCGCCTGGGCTCGGGTGTGCTCGCCGACGTCATCGACGTCAAGGAAGGTGCGGTGGGTGTGCACTCGATCTTCGGTGGCGCGTTCACCGTCGAGGCGCAGGCCAAGGGCGACACCCCGGTGTTCTCGGTGCGTCCGGGTGGTGTGGAGGCGGCTCCGCAGGCCGGTGCCGGTGAGCGTGTCGACGTCGAGGTTCCCGCCGCTGCGGAGAACGCCGTCAAGATCACCAAGGTCGAGGCTAACGTGGGCGGTGACCGTCCGGAGCTGACCGAGGCCTCGATCGTGGTGTCGGGTGGTCGTGGCGTCGGTTCGGCCGACAAGTTCTCGGTGGTCGAGGCACTGGCCGACTCGTTGGGTGCGGCCGTGGGAGCGTCGCGTGCAGCGGTCGACTCGGGCTACTACCCGGGTCAGTTCCAGGTCGGTCAGACCGGCAAGACTGTGTCGCCGCAGCTGTACATCGCCCTGGGTATCTCGGGCGCCATCCAGCACCGTGCGGGTATGCAGACCTCGAAGACCATCGTCGCGGTCAACAAGGACGAAGAGGCCCCGATCTTCGAGATCGCCGATTTCGGCATCGTGGGCGACCTGTTCAACGTCGCACCGCAGCTGACCGAAGAGGTCACCAAGCGCAAGTGATGTGACACCGCAGAAGCCCCGCCACACGTGATGTGGCGGGGCTTCTGCGGTGTCCGGGCGCCCATCACGCGTGGGATGGTCTGCCGTGCAATAACCTATGCCGATGCGGCCGAGGCATTCTCGCCCGTTCCCCGAACATGCGGAAACGGAAGGCCGAACCGCTCACGCAGCGTCCTGGCCGGGTAGTCGCGATGAAACAGCCCGCGCTCCTGCAGGATCGGGACCACCAGCCTGGCGAAGTTCTCCAGGTCCACCGAGGTATCGGCGGGCATGATGGTGAACCCGTCGGCGGTGCCCGCCTCGAACCACGACTGCAGGTCGTCGGCGACCTGCACGGCCGAGCCGACCACCAGGCGGTGGCCGGATCCGCCCGCCCCGGCTTGGACGAGTTCGCGTGGTGTACGCGGTGATTGCGCGATCAGCGCGCGCGTCGACACGCTGAAGCCGGTGGAGAACGCGGCACCCGGAATGGCATCGGGGAGATCGTCGACGGTGATCAGATCGTCGAGACCGAACGAACCGGGCGGCAGACCGAGATTCGCGAGGAGGTCGGCACCGAGCCGATCGATGGGCAGCGTGGCATACAGTGCCTGCGCGCGGGCGGCCGCATCCTCCGGGGAGGTCCCGACCAGGACGACGACGCCGAGCGACACCTTGACCGCGTCCGGGTGACGACCCGCGGCCGCAGCGCGCGAACGGATCTCGTCGCGGAACGCGATCGCCTTGGCCTGCGTCTGGGCAACGGTGAAGACGACGTCGGCGTGGTCACCGGCGAGCTTCAGCCCACCCTCCGAACCACCGGCCTGCACGACGACGGGTCGGCCCTGGGGTCCGGGGGCGACGGGCAATGGGCCCGCCACGGAGAAGAACTCACCCTCGTGGTCGATCGCCCCGATCCGCGACGGATCGGCGTAGCGACCCGATTCCTTGTCGGCGACAAGCCAATCCGGCTGCCAGCTGTCCCACAGGCCGGTGACCACCTCGAGGAACTCCCATGCCCGCCGATACCGCGACTCCTTGTCGGGGTGCGCCGGAAGCCCGAAGTTGGCTGCGGCCGCAGGAGTTCCGGTGGTCACGATGTTGACCGCCGCCCGTCCCCTGGTCACGTGATCGAGTGCCTGGAAGCGGCGGGCAAGGTTGTACGGCGAGTTGTAGGTGGTGGAGGCGGTCACCACGATGCCGAGGTTCTCGGTGATCGCGGCCAGATGCCCCAGCAGCACAGCCGGATCCAGGCCGGTGCCGGGAGCCTCCTCGATCTCACCGCGCAGCGCCGGCCCGTCGCCGAGGAACACCGCGTCGATCGTCGCCTCCTCGGCGATCAGGGCGAGTCGCCGGAAGTGGTCGATGTCGAGGTAGGCGAGCGGATCGACGTGCGGCAGCCGCCACGCCTGCCGGAAGTGACCCGGCGTCATCAGAGAGATGGTGAGGTGGAATCCGGTCATGGACGGCCTCTTTCGGACGGAGCCCACCCCAGCCGTGGCGCCAGGTCACGGGCGGTGGACTCGAGTAGACGGATGTGTTCGTCACGGTCGGGCACCCCGGGGACGAAGCTGACGAGCAGGTCGGTGGCCAACGCCACCGCCGGGTCGGCCGCGAGCTCGTCGGCGAGTGTCGCGGCCGGACCCAACAGCGCGTGGTCGGCGGCGAGATACTCGTCGACGCCCTGGGCGTGCTTCGGTCCGCCGGAGGTGCTCCAGCTGCGCCATCGGTGCACACCGGGGGTCACCAGCCGTACCGCTTCGGCATGGTCCGGGTGGGGGTAGACCGCCCGCGAGACCTGTACCCGCGGTGGGTGATCGGGGTCTGCCCACGCGGACAGATAGGACCGGATCCACGAGGCCTGCGCGGCCTGCGCCTCGGCCACCGTCCCACCGCTCCATGTGTTGGCCCGCGACAGTTGCAGGCCGTCGCCGGCGAGAGCGGCGGCCGCGGCCGAGGCGTGCGCGTAGTCGGGATGGCTGGTGGTGGCCTGCCAGAGCCGGTGACGCACTCCGGCACCCGGCGGATACAGGGATTCTCCGGCGGCGTTCACCGGTGAGCCCTCGAGTACCTCGTGCAGGCGGGTCACCGACTCCCCGAAGATCCGTTGCCGGTCGGCCAGATCCCTGCCGAACGCTTCCCATGCCCCCGGGAACGGTCCGGACCCGACCCCCAGCTCCAGTCGGCCGTCGCTGAACGCATCGACCGTCGCGGCGTCCTCGGCGACCCGGAGCGGGTCCTCCAGGGGGAGCACGAGGACTCCGGTGCCCAGGCCGATCCGGGTGGTGTGCTGGGCGATCGCGCCGAGCGCCACCAGCGGCGAGGAGATCTGTTCCCTGCCCTGCCGGAAGTGACGCTGGATCACCCACCCGGAGTCGTATCCCAGTTCCTCTGCCGCGACGAAGATCTCGATCGCCTCGCGATAGGCCTGCGCCACCGGGAGGTCGTTGTCGAGGTGGAGCAGGAAGGCGAGCCGCAACGGCCGGTCCGGACCGCTCATGTCAGAGGTTCAGTCCGGTGCCATGCACACCGTGCTCGTCGATGATCGCCAGTTCCTCGTCGGTGAGATCCGGGAACTCCAGGGCCTTCAAGTTGTGGTCGAGCTGCCAGGTGGAGCTCGCACCCACCAGTGCCGAGGCCACCGCGGGCCGACGCAGCACCCACTGCAAGGCCAACTGCGCCAACGACTGTCCGCGTGCCTCGGCCAGTTTGTTGAGCTCGTTGACGCGGCGGCGGTAGGTCTCGTCGATCACGTCCGGACTCAGGAAGGTGCTGTTGAGGGCACGAGCACCCTCGGGGATCGACTCGAGGTACTTGTCGGTGAGCAGCCCCTGGGCCAGCGGCGAGTACACGATGAGTCCGAAGCCGTCCTGCTCGGCCAACTCGAGCAGCCCGTTCTGCTCGATGCGTCGATCGAAGATCGAGTACCGCGGCTGGTGGATCAGCAGGTCGATGCCGGCTTCCCGGAGCAGTACGGCGATCTGGTGTGCGCGGTCGGGCTGATAGTTCGAGACCCCGACGTAGAGCGCCTTGCCCTGCTGGACGGCCGAGACCAGTCCACTGACGGTCTCCTCCAGCGGTGTCGACTCGTCGGGGCTGTGGTGATAGAAGATGTCGACGTAGTCGGTGCCGAGGTCCCGCAGACTGTGGTCCAGGGAGGCCAACAGCGACTTCCGTGAGCCGCCCCGCTGGTAGGGACTCGGTCCGATGGCATTGCCCGCCTTGGTCGACAGGATGATCTCGTCGCGGTACGGCGCGAGATCCTTGGCCAGGACCCGACCGAAGTTCTGCTGTGCGGCGCGGTGCGGTGGGCCGTACCGGTCGGCGTTGTCGAAGTGGGTCACGCCCAGATCGAAGGCGTGCAGGATGATCTCGCGCTGGGTCTCGAAGGGGTAGTCGGTACCGAACTTCTGCCACAGACCGAACGAGAACGACGGCAGGTCGAGCCCGGAACGTCCGGTCCGACGGTAGGGGATCTTCTCGTATCGGGTCGGATCGGCGGTGTAGGTGAGTTCGGTCGGTCCAAAGGTGGCCATGTGTGGCAGAGCCTTTCGATTGTGGCGAGACGGGTGTGGTGGAGGGCGCGCCGGCCGCGGAGATGCCGGCGGCAGGGTTGTCGGTGGCGGAGCCGTCAGCGGCCCGGTTGTGATCGGCGCAGGGCGGCCGGTTGCAACGACGGGGTGTCCCGGCCGGTGTCGCGGTCGTGGAATTGGGTTCCGGGCTCGACGATCTCGTCGATCCGATCCAGCGTGTCGTCGGTCAGTCGGACGTTCACGGCCTTGAGGTAGGCCTCGAGATGATCCTGGGTACGTGGTCCGATGATCACGCTGCTGACCGCGGGGTGGTTGAGCGCGAAGGCGATCGACAGTTCCACCGACGAGAGCCCGTTCTCCTCGGCGAGAGCCGCGAGGGCGTCGGCGGCCTCGAGCTTGCGCCGATTCTGCGGCAACGCGACGTCGAACCGCCCGGGGATGAGATCGGCACGAGCCGATTCCGGCTGTGCGACACCGAGTCGGTACTTCCCCGACAGCCATCCCGCGGCGAGCGGCCCATACGACAGCACGCCGACCCCGTACTTGCGGACCACGGGGAAGACCTCACGTTCGGCACCGCGCACCAGCAGCGAGTAGGGGAGCTGCTCGGTGTGTGGGGCGATCAGCCCGTGCTTCTCGGCCAGCCAGTGCGCCTCGACCTGGAGGTGTGCCGGGAACACCGATGTGCCGTAGTAGAGGATCTTGCCCTGACGGATCAGCCCGTCGAGGGTCTGGATCGTCTCGAGCAGGGAGGTGGCGGGATCGGGGCGATGCGCCTGGTACAGGTCGATCCGGTCGGTGCCGAGCCGGCGCAGACTGTCCTCGACGGCCTGGGTGATCCAGCGTCGGGAGTTGCCCGACCGGCGCGGGTCGTCGCCGATCTGGCCGTGGAACTTGGTGGCCACGAACAGGGAGTCGCGTCGGCCGGCGATGGCCTTGCCGACGATCTCCTCCGAGACGCCCTGGGCGTAGACGTCGGCGGTGTCGACCGACGTGATCCCCGCATCGAGGGCGGCGTGGATGATCCGGATGCTCTCGTCCTCCTCCTGCCAGCGTCCGAAGGCCATGGTGCCGAGCGTGAGTGGGGAGACCGGGACACCGGTGCGTCCCAGCGGTCGGGTGACCTCGATGGTCATGTGTTTCCTTTCGATGGGAAAGAGGTGTGTGGATCAGAGCGCTGCGTCGATCAGAGCGCTGTGTGGATCAGAGCGCTGTGTGGATCAGAACAGGCCGGTGGTGGGCGGTTCCTCGCCGGTCAGATGCCAGGCACCGGCCACCGCCGCCTTCCATTGCCGCGGATTGTGATTGGCGGCGGTACGGGAATTGCGCCAGTGCCGGTCGAGGCCGAGGCCCCGGTCGGTGATCGAGGCGCCACCGACATCGAAGAGCAGTTCCGTTGCACGCAAGGTGGATTCGATGGCCACCACACCGGTCTGGGCCACCACGACCGAGGCCTGCGCCCCGGCCCGGCGGGCGTCGTCGCCGGTCCGGCCGCGGGTGTCGTCGATGGCATCGGCGCCGAGCAGGACGACGGCGCGGGCGGCCTGCGCGCGGGCGGCGATCTCACCGACCGTCTGACGCACGTACGGGTCGTCGACGCTGGCGTCGGCGCTGCTGTGTTTGATCGGTCGGGCCTTCTCGCGGACGAACCAAGTGGCGTCGTCGAGGGCACGAGCGGCGATACCCGCCTGCACCGCAGCGAGGTACAGCTGGGCGAATGCGCCCTGCCATGGGTTGTCGGGGGTGTGCTCGGCGGTCAGCACGACCTCGTCGTCGGTGACGCGGACGTCGTCGAGCCGGGTGGTCCCGCTCTGGGTGAGTCGCTGACCGACGGCATCGAAGTCGTCGACGCGTTCCACGCCGGCCCGGTCGGTCGGCACCGTGAACCGCACGACGGTGCCATCGGAGGTGACGGCCTGCGCGGAGAAGTACGACGCGTAGAGTCCGCCGGTCGAGTAGTACTTGCGGCCGTTGATCACATAGCCGCCGTCGGTGCGCGTGGCGGTGGTGGCGATGCTTCCGCCGGCGCCGCCGTTGCGCTCGTTGCCGGTTCCGGCGAAGAGTGCACCGGCACGGAGCCGGGCCAGGTTGATCTCCCGCAACGGCAGATCCTCGCGGCCCGCGACCTGATTCGCCAGCAGGAACGTGGCCCGGAGTGCCTGGGCCACATTGGAGTCGGCGCGGGCGATGTCGATGATCACCTCGGCGACGTCGCGGACCGTGCCACCGGCGCCGCCGTCCTCCCGGGCGATCCCGGTGAGCGCGACCCCGTGTTCGCCCAGGGCACGGACATCGTCGAACGGGTAGTCGCGGGTCTCCTCACGAGCCCGGGCGGACTCCGCGAGGCGGGCCAGGGTCGGCGTGATGGTGGAACGGATACTGTTGGGGCTCAGCGGTTGTCGTGCGTCGAGAGCGTGGGTGTCGGGGGTTCGCGCGTCGGGGGTTCTGGGTCCGGCGTCGAGAGTGGTCATCGGAGGGTGTCCTGTCGGTGGGGGAGACCGAGTGCATCTCGCAGGTGCCGGGGTTCGGAAGACGTGGATCGCCGGGTGATCGAGCCGATCACGTCGATGGTCGCGTCGATGTCGTCGCGATGGATCACCACCACGCCGTCGACCGCGGCGGACGCCGACACCCGGCGGACGAGATCGGCAGTGGCGATATCGGCCCTCGCGAGGTCCACGCGGGCCAGGAGGGCGACATCACGCCGGGATCGGTCGATCCGCTCGAGTGCGGTGGTGAGGGCGAGCTCGGCGGCATCGACCTCGGTGTGATCGACGATCACCGCGTCGGCGACGTCGACGACCCGGTCCCAGCCCAGCCGGCCGGTGTCGGCGGCGACCAGCACGGGACGACCCTGCGGCGACGACGGTCCGTCGAGTGGCCCGGCAACCCGGTAGAAGGCACCGTCATGGTCGATGGGTCTGATCAGCGAGTCATCGGCCACGATCCCGGCGGCCTGGTCACCGAGCAGGGCGGTGGCGGGAAACGACTCCCACAGCGCGGTCACGATCTGTGCGTACTCCGCCCACCGCGCTGCCCGATCGGCGGCAGGGCCGGACGTGTGCGGCTCGGGTGCGGCGGCATCGCTGACCTCGTCACCGTCGCCGGGGTGCAGGACCAGACCGACCCGGCCGCCGGTCGCGCGGTCGACCGACAGCACACGGCGGGCGAGGTTGTACGGGGCATTGTGCGTGGTGGCCGCGTCGATGAGGTAGCCGATCCGCGGGTACTCGCCGGCGAGATAGGCCCCGATCACCGACGGATCCAGGGCCGCTATGCCGTCGGCCTCACCGACCAGCCGGATCGCGGTGGTCGCGGCGTCCTGTGCGGCCGCGACGAGCTTCTCGGCGTCTGCGGGAGAGGTCTGACCCGCGGCATCGCCGACCGCCAGTTCCAGGATGACACTCACGTCGTTCTCCTTGTCGGGCCTGCTCACAGCGCGCTCACCAGCGTCCGGGGTGGTTGACGAAGAATCGCCGGTGCGGGGAGACCGAGATGGCCGCGCAGGGTGTCGGATTCGTAGTCGGTGCGGAAGAGCCCCCGGCGCTGCAGCTCCGGGACCAGTTGCTCGGCGAAGTCGTCGAAGCCGGAGGGGAGGACGTCGGGCATGACGTTGAAACCGTCGGCCGCGCCCGCACGGAACCAGCGTTCGATGTCGTCGGCCACCTGCTCGGGGGTACCCACGACGATGCGGTGACCACCGCCGCCGGACAGCTTCTTGAGAAGTTCCCCCAGGGTGGGGTTCTCGCGGTCGATGATCTCGCGCACCACCCGGTAGAAGGTTTGTGACCCACCGGCCGCGTCCGGATCGACCAGCAGGTCCCGAGGAATGGGCCGATCGTCGTCGAGCCCCTCGATGCTGAACCCGAGCTGGCCGGAGAGTCGTTGCCGCGCATAGGCGTCGGGGAGAAGAGCGTCGAGGGTCTCGCGTCGCTCCCACGCCGTCGCCTCGGTATCGCCCAGCACGGTCGACAGACCGGGCAAGACCACGATCTCGTCCGGATCGCGGCCGAACGACGCTGCGCCTTCGCGCAACTCGGTGCGGAAGGCGCGGGCGGAGTCGAGGTCTTGATCGGCGGAGAAGATCACCTCACCCACCCGGGCGGCGAGCCGCTTTCCGTCGCTGGAGCCACCGGCCTGGACCACCACGGGCCGACCCTGCGGGCTCACCAGGCGCGTACGGGTCGACCAGGTGTCGACCACCCGGTCGACGAAGTCGGCCGCACGCCGGTAGCGCAGACCGTGCTCGGGCTCGGCGTCGCGTCCGAAGTTGCGGGCCGCGATCGGCCCGGCGGTGGTGACCACGTTCCAGCCGAGCCGCCCGCCACTGAGGTAGTCGAGATCGCCCAGGCGACGGGCCAATTCGTCGGGATCGTTGTACGACGACGACAGCGTACCGATCAGTCCGACGTGCTCGGTCTGGGCCGCGATCCGGGCCAGGACCGACGACGGCTCGAGATTGTTGCCGGTGCGATGCCGGATGGCGGGATCGAGCAGGGGGCCGTCGGCGAGGAACACCGCGTCGAGACGCGCCTGTTCGGCCTTGCGGGCGATCGAGGTGTAGTGCTCGATGCGATAGGCGGAGAGCCCGTCGGTGTCGGGGAATCGCCACGATCCGCCGAACACGCCCGCATTGAGGATGTTGACGTTGAGGTGCAGTTGCCGGGTCATCGGGCGATCCTCTCCGTGTCGGTCTTCGTGGCGGTGCGCGCTGTGCCGGATGCCGCCGGTTCCGGGGGCGACCCGGGGTGCGCGTCGCGACCCGCGTAGTAGCCCGAGACCGGTGCGATCCCGTTGACGCGGTAGTCGCCCACCACGCGTGGCTTGTAGATCACCGGGTTGTGCGAGGCCAGGGTGCGTGCGTTACGCCAGTGCCGGTCGAGATGGACGCCGTTGCGGGCCGTCGACGAGCCACCGGCGTCGAATGCGCGGGTGGCGGCGTCGAGAACGGCCTCGATCACCGCGACCTGCGCGGTGGAGGTGATGATGTAGGCATCGGCGAAGGCCTCCTCGGTACCCGCGACATGTGCCGACTCCAGGGCCTCTGCGGCGGTTCGCAACAGCGATGCCGACGTCAGCGCATGCGCGTCGAGCCGGCCGATCACGGCCAGGACATCGGGGTCGGTGGTCGCGTCCTGGGTCAGCGCATGACGACTCGTCCGGGTCCGGCGCGTGACCACGTCGGTGGTCTCGGCGACGATGCTGCGCGCGATCCCCGCCAGATTGGCCAGATGCACGATCTGGACGAACGAATCGAGTCCACGCAACGAATCCCGATAGCGGCCGATGTCGCCGTGTGGCTCCACCGGTACATCGGTGAGGACCGTCGTCCCGCTGCCGGTCTGGCGTTGCCCGATGCCATCCCAGTCGTCGACGTGCTCGACACCGGGGTGACGTGCGTCGACCACCACGAAACCGCGCGTGCCGTCGTCGTCGAGGACCGCGGTGCGGACGTAGTCGGCGAAGCGTGCTCCGGTGGAATAGAACTTGGTGCCCGAGACCAGTCGCTCGCCCGCGTCGGTCCGCCGCACCCGGCTGGTGATCACACCCCAGCCCTCGCCGTCTGCCACGCCGGCGACCTGCGCCGACGGCTCCGACTGGGCGTTGCCGAACACCGCCCCCTCGCCGACCCTGGTCAGCCAGTACCGCCGGACGTCCGGATCGGCTTCGGCGCGCAGGATCTCGGTCGTCGTGAAGTGACCACGCCAGATCTGCGGAACGTTCGAGTCGGCCTCGCCCGCCTCGGCGAGGAGCGTGAACAACGTGGGCAGGTCGACGTCGAAGCCACCGAACTCGCGGGGCACGCGCAGCCGCCCGAAGCCGGCGTCCGCCAGTTCCCGGATCAGCGTGTACGGATGCTCGTGCCGCAGGTCGCGATCGCCGGCGTCGACGGCGAGTTCGGCGAGGACGGTACGAATCCGGACGAGGGACTCCTCGAGCGAGCCGGGTGCCGGCGTGACCGTCGCCGCCGTGCCGCCCGGTGCGGTGTCGACATGGGATGTCATACGTGATGCCCTTCCGTGTGGGAGGCGAATCGTTGTGTCGTGCTGGTGAGGTCGCCCCCGGCGGGGCTGATGAGGTCGCCTCCGGCGGGGCTGGTGAGGTCGCCTCCGGCGGGGCTGGTGAGGTCGCCTCCGGCGGGGCGCGTCAGACCGCCACCGGCGATCGCTGCGAGCAGCCGCGCGGTGTAGTCGTCGGCGGGGAAGCGGAACACCTGATCGGTCGTTCCCTGCTCGACGATCTCGCCGTTGCGCATCACCACCACCCGGTCGGAGATGGCGGCGACGGCGGCCAGATCGTGCGAGATGAACACATAGGTGAGACCGCGTTCACGTTGCAGACGATCGAGCAACTCGAGGATCTGCGCGGCCACCGAGACGTCGAGCGCGGAGATCGGCTCGTCGAGCACCAGCACCCGCGGTTCGAGTACCAGGGCCCGGGCGATCGCCACCCGCTGACGTTGCCCACCCGAGAGCTCGCGGGGATGCCGGTCGATGAAATCGGCGGGGAGCGCTGCTGATTCGAGCGCGGCGGCCACCCGATCGCCGAACAGCCGACGTCTGCCGCGTGCGGTGTGGCGTGCCCACCGGGCGTCGGTGCCCGCGAAGGCCACCAGTGGCTCGGCCACCACGTCGAAGACGTCGAACCGTGGATCGAAGGAGGAGTACGGATTCTGGTAGACGATCTGGATGTCGCGTCGCAGGGGCCGGAAGTGGCGGCGTCCCACCCCGGTGATCTCGGTGCCGAGTACCGACACCCGGCCCGCGGTGGCGGAGGTGAGTCCGGTCAGGATTCGGGCGGTGGTGGTCTTTCCACTGCCGGATTCGCCGACGATCGAAACCGTCTCGCCGGCACGCACCGAGAACGAGATGCCGTTGATCGCCGGGAAGTCGCCGAACTCCTTGCGTAGGTCGCGGACGTCGATGACGGTCTCGGCGGTGGCCGGTGCCGGGGAACGCCGGTCGCGCAGGGTCGACCGTGAGGGGACACTGGCGAGCAGGCGACGGGTGTAGGCGTGCTGGGGATCGGCGATCACCTCGGCGGTGCGGCCGAACTCCACGATCCGGCCCTGCTGCATCACCCCGATGACGTCGGATCGGTCGGCTGCCACACCCAGGTCATGGGTGACCAGGACGATGCTCGTCGAGGAACGTTCGCGCAGTGTGTCGATCAGGTCGAGCACCTGCTTCTGCACCGTCACATCGAGACCGGATGTCGGTTCGTCAGCGATGATCAGGTCCGGATCGCTCGCCACCGCGGCCGCGATCAGCACACGCTGGCGCATGCCACCGGACAGCTCGTGGGGGTACTGCCCGTAGCGTCGCTCCACCTCGGTGAAGCCGACGAGTTCGAACAACTCGTGAACCCGCTCACGCCGGCCCTCGGCGTCGAGGTCGGTGTGTAGGCGCAGCACGTCCTCCACCTGATGGCCCACGCGTCGAACCGGATCCAGCGACACCGTGGGGTCCTGGGGAATCAGCGACACCGAACGGCCACGCAGGTCGCGCCACTGCCTGGCGGTGAACGTGGTGAGATCCTGGCCCCGGAACGTGATCGAGCCGCCGGTGATCTCGCCGTTGTCCGGCAGCAGTCCCAGGATGGCGTGGCCCGTGGTGGTCTTGCCGGAACCGGATTCGCCGACGAGTGCCAGCACCTGGCCGGGTCCGACATCGAAGCCGATGTCGTGGACCACGGTGCGCAGATCGCGCCCCACCCGGTAGCCGACCGTCAGTCCCTGCACCGAGAGCACGGGAGTGGTCATGAGGCGCTCCGTTTCGTGAGGTGACGAGAGATGTGATTGGTGGACAGGACCACCGCCACGATGGTCAGGGCGGGGAACAGGGTGAGCCAGCCCCGGGTGGCGATGTACTTGCGGCCGTCGGCGACCAGCAGTCCCCACTCGGGGGCGGGTGGTTGCTGGCCGAGGCCGAGGAAGCTCAGCGACGCGATCCAGATGATCGCGATCCCCAACTGCACGGTGATCAGCGAGACGGTCGGGGCCAGCGAGTTCGGCAGCACGTGGCGGACCAGGATCGACGACGACCTCGCACCGCTGGTGAGAGCCGCCTCGACGTAGTTGCTCGTGCGGACCTTGAGCACCTCCGCGCGGATGAGCCGGGCGAAGGTGGCCGCGGAGGTGAGACCCACTGCGAGAGCGGCGGGTACCAGGCCGGTGTGCCCGACCTGGGCGGTGTAGACCACGACGATGGTGATGGCGAGGAGGAATCCGGGGATCGACAGCACCACGTCGATCGCACGCATCACGGTGGAGTCGACGAGTCCGCCGAACCAGCCTGCGACGGCACCGAGCACCGAACCGACGAGTACCGCCACCGCCACCGCCAGGCTTGCACCCAACAGTGATGCGCGGGACCCGTACACGGTGCGGGCGTAGAGATCCCGGCCCAGTAGGTCGGTTCCGAACCAATGCGCCGCCGACGGGGGCTGCAACTTCGCGGTGTTGTCGATGGCGATCGGGTCGTACCCGGTGAACAACCCGGGAACGATCGCCCAGGCGACAGCGAGCGCGAAGACGATGACCGCGAGAACCAGACCCCAGTGTTTGGCGATCCACCGCAGGGCGTTGCCCAGATGTGGACGGGGTCGACCGGTGGCGGTGGTCGACGCCGCACCGGTGCCGGTGGTGTCGTCGGGCGTGTCGGGGCTCTGTGTGGAGGGTGTCGGGGCGTTGCCCTGTCCGAGGATCGTCATGGCATTGCCACCTCGACCGGCAGCGATCGACGCGGCGCCGCCGGAACGTCCTTCGCGCCGACGCCCCTCGTGGTCGACGGTGCCGGGGCCTTGACGCGTGTCGTGGCCGTCCGTTTGGCCGATGTGGTCACGAGGATGCGCGGATCGAGGAACGGATAGGCGACATCGACGAGGAGATTGGTCACCACATAGATGAAGGCGGCGATCACGACGACGCCCGACACCACCGGCAGGTCCTGGGTGTTCACCGCCACCATCACGAGCTGCCCGAGACCGGCGCGGGCAAAGACGGCCTCGGTGACCACCGACCCGGCGATCAGCTCGCCGCAGGCCAGACCCAGCAGCGTGAGCACCGGCAGCGACGAGTTCCGTAGGATCCCGCGTCGGAAGATGTAGCCCTCCCCGGCGCCGCGCGCGGCCAGCACGTGCACGAACGGCTGACGGCGCGTGGCCGCGATGGAGGAGGCCAGCACCTGCGACAGTGGCGCGGCCACAAGGATTCCCAACGTCAGAGCCGGAGCGATCAGCGCGGTCAGGCTGCCGTCGTCGGAGGCCGGGATGAGGTGGAACCGGAACGAGAACACCTGCAGCACCAGGATGCCGACGACGAACGTCGGCACCGAGGCGAACAGCGGCGGTAGACCCTCGAGGGAGCTGCGCAGCCACGACCAGGGGGCGTAATTGATCGCCACCGCGACGGCGGCGGCGACCACCAGACCGAAGACCAATGCCAGCGCGGTCAGCTGCAGTGTGGGAACCAGTGCGCTCGCCAGCATCTCGCGGACCGGCGTGCCGGTGGTCAGGGAATAGCCGAAGTCACCGTGCAGTACGGCCGTCAGGTTGCCCAGGTACTGCTGCCAGAGCGGCCGATCGGTCCCGTAGTACTCCAGGAGCGTGCGGGCTGCCTCGGGGGTCAGTTGGGCCTCCGGGTCGGCGATGCGGTTGTGGACCGCATCGCCGGGAAGTGCACTGAGCAGGAGGAATGCGAGCGTGTAGGCGGCGAACAGGACCACGATGGCCTGTCCTGCCCTTCTCAGGATGTAGTGGCGCATGATGACCTCGTCGCTATTGGTTGAGCCAGGTGTTGTAGAACCAGGACCGGCCGGTGGACTCGGTGCCGAACCCGTGAACGGTGGGTGCGAGGCCGAAGACCTGGGTCTCGTCGTAGAGCGGGATGGAGTAGCCCTCACCGAAGATGCGGTCCTCGATCGCCTGGATGGCCGCCTGGCGCTTGGCCGGGTCGAATTGGGTGGCCTGTGCATCGAGCAACTGGTTCAGGGTCTGGTCGGGACGGTAGTTGCCGGTGACGTTCTGCCGGTCGGTCTCATAGGCGGTCCGCAGCACCCCGGGGTCGGCGGTCGACGTCTGACCCTGGCTGAAGTACCAGTTCTTCCCCGACGCCAGCTGTGCCTCGTAGTCGGTGACCGACGGGCTGGTGAGGGTGATCTCGACGCCGGCCTTCTTCCACTGTGACTGGACGACCTCCAGTACCGACTGCGACACCTGGTAGTAGGGTGCGATGCGGATCGGGAAGCTCAGACGCTGGCCGTTCTTGACCCGGATGCCGTCGGCGCCAGGCGTCCACCCGGCGTCGTCGAGCAACTTCTTCGCCTTGTCGAGGTCGTAGCCGAGGTACTGGGAGGCGTTGCCACGCAACGGCGTTCCCTGGACCAATGCACTCGTCGGGATCGGGTAGCTCGGCGACAGTGCCGTCTTGTTGATCTCCTCGCGATCGGTGGCCGCCTGCAGCGCCAGACGCACGTTCTTGTCCTGGGTGGGTGCCGTGGGGTCGGCGAGGTAGACCGTCAGGTCATTGGTCTCGCCCTGCACCGGGACGGCGATGAGCTGACCGCCGCCGGTGGTGACGGTCTCCTCGTCGTAGGGGGCGATGTTGCGTGCGATCTGCGCTTCGCCGGACTGGAGTGCGCCGACGCGAGTGCCTGCCTCGGGGACGGTCTTGAACACGATCTTCTCGAGGTAGGCCTTGCCGGTGTGGCCCGACCCCTCCGGTGCCCAGTTGTAGTCGTCTCGACGTTTGAGGGTGATGCCGGTGGTGCCGTTCACATCGTCTACCACGAACGGCCCCGTGCCGACGATGTTGTGGGCATCGCTCTGCCCGTTGAGGTCTCGTTCGAGATAGGACTGCCCGAGGATCGAACTGGCCCGGTAGTTGGACAGGATCTGCAGGAAGCCGGCATTGGGTTTGGACAGCTTCACCACGACGGTGTGGGGGTCGACGACGTCGGTACCGGCATAGTCGGCCCAGAAGGGGTCCTTGGTGATACCGAGCCGCTCGTCTCCGATGCCGTGCTGGTCGAAGTTGGCCTTGACGACCGTGGCGTCGAACGGGGTGCCGTCGCTGAAGGTCACGCCGTCGCGCAGGTGGAATGTGTAGGACAGGTGATCGTCACTGACCTCCCACGACTTCGCGAGCCACGGCTTGAAGTCGCCGGTCTCGGGGTCCTGCCAGACGAGGCGTTCGGTGAGGTTGTCGGTGACCTGGCTGTTGGACCAGATGGAGTTGGTCGACTTCCATGCGGTGTACTGCACCGGGTCGTAGAACGTGAGCGTGCCGCCGTACACCGGTGTGCCGGCGGAATCCGAGTTCGTCGACGACCCGCTGCCGCAGGCGGCCAGCGCCGTCACTGCCGCTGTCGCCACTGCCGACGCCGCGAGGAGACGTCGAAAACGCTTGGTGCTCACTGAGTGCGGTCCTCTCGAGACATGTCTGAAGACATGAGGGGATGGTGGGATGTCCTCGGCAAGAAAACCACTCGGGGGTGTACGGCGTCACCGGTTCGGTTCAGCCTGAGCACAAGGAGATCATCGACCATGTGGCGCAGTACTTTTCGAGAGTGAATAGTCGAGAGGGAACCTCATGGCAATAACCGTCGCCGCGAATACGGATGTCACGCAGGCGCATCTGACCGCGGCCCGGCAGGTGGACGACGCCGATCGAATCCCCTTCGTGGCAAGGGTTGCGGACTACGCGGGAGCCGTGCTCCGGCCCGGTGCCGTCCGGGCCGACACCGACGGCGTGCCCGCCGAACGGGCCCGGGAGTTCGCCGACATCGGTCTCTTGAATCATCTTGCTCCGAAAGAACTCGGTGGTCAGGCGCTCGACCGTGCCGGTGATCGTCGGGTCCACGAGATCATCTCCGGCGCCTGCTTCAACACCTGGCTGATCTGGGCGCAGCATGCCCCGGTCGTCGGTCGGCTGGCCAAGGAACGGGCACGCGGGGTCGAACTCTCGTCACGTGCGCACGAGGTCTTGACGGGACGAGTGCTGGTGGGTGCTGCGATCAGTGACGTCCGTCGGTTCCCCGACCACTTCGTCGAGGCGACCCGGGTGACGGGTGGCTGGCGACTGAACGGCACCGTGTCGTGGTTCAGTGGCTGGGGTCTGAACTCGGCGGTGTTCGTGGCGGCCGTCGAACCGTCGACCCGTACGGTGGTCACCTCCCTGGTGCCGATCGATGACAGCATCAGCGCGACCCGCCTGGGTCTGAGCGCACTCGGTGGCAGTCACACACTGCGCGTACATCTCCGGGACGTGCAGGTCGACGACGCCGACGTGGTCTCCCGGCAGTCCGTCGACGACTGGCTTCAGGAGGACGTCGACACCGTCAGCGATGCCCGGTCACAGCATTTCGGGCTCGCGCACCGGGTACTCGACGAGCTCCGGGCCGAGCACGAGCCGTCGGCCCGTGAGGTCGCGGCCCGGTGGGCGCCACGCGTCGCGCAGATCCGCGCCGACGCCTACGGGCTGTCGGACGAGGCGATCGCCGCGGGGACGGGACCGTACCGCACCGCCGATCGGCTGGCGGTGAAGGTCGCCAGTGGTGAAGCGCTCTCCGCCCTGACCAGGGCACTCGTCATCGCGCGATCCGGGCACGGCATCGGGCTCGACGACACCGCCCAACTTCACGCGCGATCGGCGCTGTTCGTGCTCGTCCAGGGGCAGAACGTCGATGTGCGCAGAGCGCAACTGGCGCATCTCATCCACAGCCCTGCAGCGACGAATCCGGAAGGCTCATGAGCGAATTCCTCTGGTACATACCCAATCAGATCGATCCCGGGCATCGGGGCGACGACACGGTGACCGATCACAACACGCTCGACACCCTGACCCGCCACGCCGAGGCACTCGAACGGCATGGTTGGCAGGGGGCGCTCATCGGGACCGGGTGGGGACGACCCGACACCTTCACCGTCGCATCCGCGCTGGCGGCCCGGACGACGACCTTCGAACCCCTCATCGCGGTCCGGCCCGGATACTGGCGGCCGGCGAACTTCGCCACGGCGGCGGCGACCCTCGACCATCTGACCGGGGGCCGGGTCCGGATCAACATCGTCTCCGGTAAGGATCATCTGGCGGCCTACGGTGACTCCGACGGCGATCAGGCCGCCCGCTACGCCCGGACACGGGAGTTCATCGAGCTCGTGCGCAAGCTGTGGACCGAGGAGAACGTGACCTATCGCGGCGAGTACTTCGGCGTGGAGAACTCCACGGTGGTGCCGAGGATCGAGGCACGGCCCGATCGTCGGCATCCCCGGATCTACTTCGGTGGTGCGTCCGAGGCGGCCGAACGGGTGGCGGCCGCCCAGGCCGACGTCCAACTGTTCTGGGGTGAGCCCCTCGACGGGGTCGCCGAACGGATCGACCGTCTCCGCCGACTGAGCGAGGAGGTCGGACGCGAACACGCCCCGCTCGAGTTCGGGCTGCGCGTGACGACCTTTGTCCGGGACACCACCGAACAGGCGTGGGCCGACGCCGAGGAGAAGGTCAAGAACTTCGCCGGTGGCGCCACCCACGGCGAGAATCCGCACCGGAGGGTGGCCGTCGGGCAGCAGCGGCTGTTCGAACTGGCCTCGCGCGGTGAGGTTCTCGACGACAACCTCTACACCACTCCCGGCCGGTTCGGTGCCGGCGGGGCGGGGACCACCTGGCTGGTGGGGTCGGCCGACGACGTGGCGAAGTCGCTGCGGAAGTACCAGGACCTCGGCATCACCCATTTCGTGCTGTCGGACACGCCGTACCTGCGTGAGATCGAACGTCAGGGCACCGAGCTCCTGCCGCTGCTCCGAGGATGACCGCGGAGGCACTCACCCCGAACACCGAATCCACTCCCATCGTCGATCGGCGCCTGCTGATCGCGGTGTTCGCCGTGTCCAACACGGTGGCCTACGTGGTGTTGATCCAGATCCTGCCGGTCATCATCGACGACATGGCGACCGACCTCGGCGTCTCCCGGACCGCCGTGGCCGGGGCGTCGACCGTGTCGACCCTGATGGGTGCACTCGCGGCATACCCGATCGGCCGTCTGATGGATCGGCACGGTGGGCGGATCATGATGACCGCGGGCTCGCTGATCGGCGTCGGCGCGGCGGTGATGTGGTCGCAGGCCACATCGTTGCCGATGTTGTACGCGGCCTTTGTGTTCGTGGGCCTGGCCATCGCCATGTCGACCTACGAGGCCGCGTTCGCGGTGATCGTGGTGTCCACCGATGGCGCGCACCGGGACCGGACCATCTTGGCGGTCACCATGATCGCGGGGTTGTCCACCTACCTGGTGTACCCCCTCCTCGGCTGGATGAACGACGAATGGGGTTGGCGGACAACGCTGCTGATTCTGAGCGCGATCCTGTTGGCGACCGCGGTACCGGGTCACCTGCTGGTGATCCCGTCGGGGAGTGCGCATCGGGGTCGGGTCGGGAACCGGACGGGCGTACCGATCGGCGCGGCGCTTCGTCAGCGGCGGTTCTGGTATCTGCTCATCGCGTTCGTGGGGCAGGCCGGGTCGGTGGCGGCGTTCCTGTTGTTGGTGATCTCGTATCTGTTGTCGGTGGGCCACTCCATGTGGATCGCCACCTCGATCCCGATCTCGATCGGAGCGATGCAGATCCTGTCGAGGTTGGCGCTGGTCACGGTGCTACGCGGGGTGTCGCTGGCTCCCGTGACCTGCGGGGCCTTCGCGATCCAGGGCGTGGGACTGCTGATGTTGCCGCTGGCCGGGCTCTCGATCCCGGCGACCCTGCTCTGTGTCTCGGCGGTCGGGATCGGGCAGGGCGTCGGGGTGATCGCGAGGCCGTCGATCGTCGCCGACACCTTCGGTGTGGTCCACTTCGCCACTGTGCTGGCGGTCATCACCGTCCCGATGGCCGTCGCGCGGGCGGCGTCGCCGTTGATGGGTGCGTGGTTGGGGGACTGGCGCTTCCTGGTGATCTGCGGCGCCGGGGCGCTGGTGGCGTCGGTGGCGCTGCTCCCGCTGTCATGGACCGCGAACGGAGGTGCGGCGTCGGGGTGATCGGGCTGCGGCGCCGATCGTGATCCACCACCGATGGCGCGGCACCGGTGTTGTGGCAGGTGTTCATCGGCAGGCGAAACAGGCCGCCGACCTGTTCACCGCACCGGTACCGACACGACATACCGGGGTCGCCGTCGCGACGTCCGATCTCGTTTTCATCTGGGTATGACATCTGTGCAGGTGACCGCCCTTCCCCAACTGTCGCGCACGTTGGTGGACGCGGGCGCGTTGCGGATCGTGCTCACCGACGACCCGGCCGCCGTCGTCGCGGCCCAGCGTCTGCGGTACGAGGTCTTCGCCGCCGAACCCGGCTTCTCCGACTCCATCGGTGACGCCTCCACCCGGTGCGACGCCGACCGGTTCGACGAGTTCTGTGAGCATCTGCTGGCCTGGCACGACGACCACGGCGTCATCGGTTGTGCCCGTCTGCTCCCGCCGCCGCGGGCGATCGCGGCGGGTGGGTGGTACTCGGCCACCGAGTTCGACCTCTCCGAACTCGACGAGATCGGTGCGTCGACCGTGGAGATGGGCCGTGCCTGTGTGCTCGGCGGCCATCGCACTGGAGCGGTGACCGCGCTGCTGTGGGCGGCAGTGTTCCGGTACCTCGAGGAGTCGGGGTACCGCCAGGTGATCGGGTCGGTGTCGGTGCCGCTCGCGGGCCCCGGGGTGCTCGCCCGCGGCGCCACCCTGCGCGGTGCGCGTGACCTCCTCCGCGATCGGCACGCCGCGCCGTGGCAGGTGTATCCGCACGTCAGGGGCCGGGTGGACGGCGTGCTGCTCGACGACATCACCCCACCCGCGAGCGTCTCCCTGCCGCCGTTGATGCGTGCCTACCTGCGGCTCGGCGCGCAGGTCTGCGGTGAACCGGCGGTCGACGAGGTCTTCGACGTCGGCGACTTCCTCACGGTGCTCGACCGGCGACACGCCAACGCCCGCTATCTCGGTCGGCTCCGTGACACCGTGGCGCGATTGGGCGGTGAGCCGGCATGAGCATCGTCGCCTCCCACGAGGTCACCATCGCTCCGGTCGATGCCACCGCAGTGGTCCGGCTGTCCGCCACCGCCGACGTCGAAAGCTCTGTGTCACGGTCGGAGTCGCGACATGTGCACGCGTGGTATCCGTCCAGCCCCTGCGGTGACGGGTGTCTGAACGGTGTCGGCGCGAGCGCGGCCGGGGCGGTGCTGGTGGCGGCGCGGACGGTGAAACTCGTGCTGGCGGTGATGGCGATCGCCGTCGCCGGGGTGCTGGTGACGCCGCTCCCTCGGTTGGTACGGCGCGCATTCCTGCGTGCATCGGCGCAGACCATGTTGCGGGCCATCGGGATTCGCATCGTCATCGACGACCGGCGGCCGTTCGGGTCACGGACCCGGGGGCTGGTGGTGTCCAATCACATCTCGTATCTGGACATCCTGGCGATCGCAGTGGTCCAGCCGTCCCGGTTCGTCGCGAAATCGGATGTGGCGGCGATGCCGGTGGTGTCGGTACTCGCCCGTCGGTTCGGGGTGATCACCATCGACCGCGGATCGTTGCGGGGCCTGCCCGGTGTGGTCGGCGTCGCCACCGCGGGACTCGAGTCCGACGCCTCGGTCGCCGTGTTCCCCGAGGGCACCACGTGGTGCGGTGGAGCGCAGGGCCGGTTCGCCCCGGCGTTCTTCCAGTCGGCGCTCGATGCCGGTGTGCCGATCCTGCCGGTGGGGATCGGGTTCACCGCCGACGGCCGCCACACCACCGAGCCGGGCTTCATCGGCGAGGACGGTCCGGCCGACACCCTGCGTCGGGTGCTGCGGTTGCGCCGGGTGGTGGTGCACGTCTGCCTGCACGAGCCGCAACTGCCCCACGGTGATCGTCGGGAACTCGCCGCACGCTGTGAGCTGCTCGTCCGTTCGGTCCACGGCGAACGCGAAGCGGTCACGGTCGCGCGCCATAGGTGACGACCCGCCACCCCGTAGGGGCTGCGCGGTGGCGAGTTCACCGCCGGCCGCCGCCGACGGGATGCCGGCAACGACGGGCCGGTGCGGGAAGACCGTCGTCGCCTGCGACGGCGTGCCGCCGCCGGTGTGCCCGTGACGCCGCCGGCGTGCGGTACTCGAACACCGACCCCGGCAGGGCAAGACGAGGCGGTGGACCATCGAGTTCCGGGCGGCGAGGTCACCGCGTCCATGGTTCATGACGGCAGGCCGGGCATCGACCACTCGAACGAGTGGATGACACGCCCGTCACGGGCACGCGAACGGCGAGGCGGGCATGTCGACGGCCGCCACCAGTACTTCCACCTCCACCGCGACCGAGCAGAACCCGTTGCCGAGCGTCGGTGCGCCGATGCACCAAGCACGAGGCAAGGAGACTCCAAGCGGCACTTCGGAGGGTGGCTCCCGAACGTTTCACACGACCGCTCGGAGGAGCTCCCCAATGGCCGACGCCCAGACCTCACCGCCCGGTGCCGTAGCACCCGGTACCACCCGATCACAGTGGATCACCCTCGCGGTGGCCTGCGCGGCCACCGCGATGCTCATGCTCGACATCGCCGTGGTCAACACCGCACTCCCGTCCATCGCACGTGAGTTCACCGCCGACTTCAGCGCCATCAAATGGGTGATCGACGGCTACACCCTCGCGCTGGCCACAGTGGTGCTGTCGGCCGGTGCGTGGGCCGACCGGGCGGGCCGCCGGTTCGCCTTCACGATCGGTGCGGTGATCTTCACCGCGGCGTCGGCGATCTGCGCCGTCGCCGGGGACATGGTGCTGCTGAACGCGGCCCGCGTGGTCCAGGGTCTCGGTGCCGCAGTGCTGTTCGCCACCTCGCTGGCGTTGCTCGCGCACGCCTTCCCCGGCCGCACCGAACGCACCAAGGCCCTGGCCGCCTACGGTGCGACGATCGGCGCCTCCTTCGCGATCGGTCCGCTGCTCGGTGGCGTCCTGACCGAACTCATCGATTGGCGTGCGATCTTCGTGATCAACATCCCGGTGGGCATCGCGATGCTGGCCGGTACCCGTTGGGTCGTCGAATCCCGCAGTGCCGCACCGCGTCGCGGTGACTGGTCCGGCCAGCTGACCTCGATGGTGGCCCTCGCCGCCCTCACCTACGGGCTGTTCGCGGCCAACGAGCGCGGCTGGACCGACACCGTGACGCTCGGCGCGCTCATCGTCGCGGTGGTGGCCGTGATCGCCTTCCTGGTGGTGGAGAGCCTGGTGGCCGAACCGATGCTGCCGCTGTCGATGTTCGCCAATGCCGGTTTCGCGGGTGCACAGGTGGCCACCTTTGCGATCTCGGCGTCGATGTTCGCGGTGTTCGTCTACGTCACCGTGTATCTACAGGGCGTGGTGGGGATGTCGGCGATCGGCGCCGGCCTGGTCTATCTGCCCGGCACCGTACTGATGCTCGTCGCCGCCGGACTCACCGACAAGATCCTCGACCGGGTGTCGCCGTGGGTGCTGCTCGCCGCGGGCCTGACCGCCGTCGCGGGCGGAATGGCGTGGATGACCGTCGCAGGTCGCGACAGCAGTGGCTGGGACCTGGTGGGTGGCTTCATGATCGCCTCGATCGGTGCCGGCGTGTTCAACCCGGTGATGAGCGGGGTGGTGCTGGCCGAGAGCGAGCACGACGATGCGGGTCTCGCCGCAGGCGTCAACGACGTCTTCCGGCAGTCGGGGATCGCGCTGGGCGTCGCCGCACTCGGCGCGTTCTTCCCGGCCCAGTCGGTGCTGCACGGGGGCTCGCCGGACGAGTACGTCTCCGGACTGCACACCGCACTGTGGGTGAGCTTCGGGATCGCCCTGGCCGGAGCCCTCGTGGTGGTGGCGACGATGCGCCGGGCCCGCGCGACCACCGAGGATCCGGCCCGTCCCGCCGAGGTCGATCCGACCGTCGACACCGAGGTCGACCCCGATGGTGCTGCGGCGGTCGGCAGGTGAGTGCGCAGGCCCTTCCGGCCTCGCACCACCCGACATCCCGTTCTTCACGCCCGGTTGCTCGTCACGGTGACGTCTCCGGCCTTACACTCTCAGAGCAACAGGGCGGCCGGGCGAGTGGGGAATCGAGCGTGCGACAGTATCTGGTTCTCGGCCCTCTCGAGGTGCATCGCGGCGGTGAGCCGATCGACCTGGGATCGCCCAAGCAGCGTTCGGTGCTCGCGGCGCTGCTTCTGGCCCGCGGCGCGGTGGTCCCGGTCCACCGGCTGATCGACACCGTCTGGGGCGCTGACCCGCCTGCCGCGGCCACCACCAGCCTGCAGGCCTATGTCTCCAATCTGCGTCGCGCGTTGCGCGGCGACAGCGGTGACGCCTCACCGATCCAGCGGGTGGCCTCGGGCTACCGACTCGAACTCGGCGACGACCGTCTGGACGTCGCCGAGTTCGCGGCGCTCGCCCGCAGTGCGCGCGTCGCCCGTGACGAGGGGCAGTGGACGCGGGCTCTCGCCGACGCCGAGACCGCCCTCCGGCTGTGGCGAGGCGAGTTGCTGGCCGGTGAACTGGACGGCATCGACTGGGTGGTGGCCGAGGCGGCCGCCCTCACCGAAGGACGCCTGGCGGTCCAAGAGGTCCACATCACCGCACTGCTCGCCGACGGCGACACCGGTGGCGCACTCGCCGACATCGTCGCGCTACGTGCGCGGGATCCGTTGCGCGACCGGGCGGTGTGGCTGCACATGGTGGCGCTGTACCGGGCCGGGCGGGCCACCGAGGCCCTCGACGTCTACACCGAGCACACGCGGGTTCTCGACGAGGAGCTCGGTCTGGAACCCGGCGCGGAACTGGTGGAGTTGCAGGGCGCCGTCCTGCGCCACGATCCGGTGATCGCCGCGTGGCCTCGCCCGCCGCACTGGTCGGGTGCGGTCGAGGTGACCGCACCCCACCCGGTGGTCACCGACACCGATGCCGGCGACGAGCCGGTGGTGGCGGGGCCGCCGTCGGACACCATTCCCCTCGTCGGCCGTGAGATCCAGATCGACCGTGTCCGTGCACTTCTCGCCTCGACCGGCGAACCCACCCGGTGGCTGTTGATCAGCGGCCCGGCCGGGATCGGGAAGACCCGCCTGGCCGAGGAGGTCTCGCGGATGGCCGTGGGAGGCGGGGGTCGGGTGGTCTGGGTGCGTTGTCCGGACGCGGAGGGCATCCCGGCCTGGTGGCCGCTTCGCCAGCTGTGTCGGGCGCTCGACGCGGAGCCGGAAGCGGTGTTGTCGGTGCCGCCCGGTGTCGACGCCGACACCGCCCGATTCGCGGTCTACGAGCGGGTGCAGACCATGTTGGAGACCGCATTGGGCGCCGGGCCGCTGACCGTCGTCGTCGACGACGCACAGTGGGCGGATTCGATGACCCTCGCCCTGCTGATCTACCTGAGCACCGTGATGCGCACCGCGGACCTGAGCGTGGTGGTCACCGTGCGTGATGCCGAGGGGGGCGCCGACGTCGACCGACTGCGGTCGGCGTTGTCGCGCGCGTCCGGGGCGCAGCTGGTGTTGCCGCATCTGGTGCGCGACGAGGTGATCGCGCTCGTGCGAGCGGTCGCGGGCGACGAGTTGACGCCGGAGGACGCCGATACACTGACCCGCCGGACCGGCGGAATCCCTTTGTTCGTCGCAGAATTCGCCCGCCTGCCGGCAGAGGAACGACGCCGCGAGATGGTGCCCGCCGCGGTGCGCTCGGTCCTCGACCGGCGCCTCAGCTCGCTGGACCCGGCGGTCCTCGAGGTGATCACCTTTGCCGCCGTCCTCGGTGACGAGGTGGACGTCACCCTGCTCGCCGAGGTCATGGACCGGGGGGTGGCCGAGGTCGCCGACTGTCTCGACGACGCCATCGACGAGCGGATCCTGGTGTCCACCGATCGGGGCGGCACAACACGGTTCGCCCACGCACTGCTACGGGAGGAGGCCCTCGCCGCGATCCGGCCACTGCGGCGTTGCCGCATGCACCTGCGCGTCGCCGACGTCGTCGCCACCCGGCAGGGGCCGGGCTGGGTGCTGCGTCGCGCGCTGCACCTGCTGGAGGCGACCCCGGTGGCCGACGCCCGCGACGTGGTGGACGCCTGCCGAGCGGTGGCCGAGGACGCCGCCGCACGCTGGGATTCGGAGAACGCCGCGCACTGGCTCGGAATGGCCTTGCGCACACACGAATCCGCCGGTCTCAGTGAACACGACACCACCGACCGCGACGATCTGCTGATCGCGATGCTGGCTGCACAGGCCCGGGCCGGGCAGGTCCAGATGGTCCTCGAGGCGGTGGAGTCCCGCCTGTACGAAGCGATCCGGTTCGGTGCCCCGACCACTGCGGGCAGCCTCGCGGGAAGTCTCATCCGTGCGTGCGGGGCGTGGCCGTGGATCGGTCCGGACATGGAGAATCCCACCATGCACGCGGCGCTCGACGCGGCCGCTGACCACCTCAGCGGCCGCTTCGAGTCCGGTGACGCGAAACCCGGTGTGGCCGCGAGCCTTGCGCGGGTCCTCGCCGCATCGGCGATCGGTCATTGCTATCACCGAGACGGTCGTGTCCCGGCGGGGCTGCTGAGCCGCGCCGAGCAGATCGCCGCCGATCTCGCCGACGATCGGGTGACCGGCGACGTCCTGCTGGCGCGGATCATCACCTATTCGGGTGTTGCCGACCATGCCCGCGACTGCCTCGTCCAGGCGGAGCAGCTGCGTCGGCTGCGTCCCGGCGACGATGTCGACGAGGTGATCCTGGACACCGTCGCGACGATGGCCACCATGACCCTCGGTGACGTGTCGAGAACCGAACAGCTCGTCCGCCGGGGCATCTCCGGCAGCGAACGACTGCGGCTGCCGGTGCTGCGCGCGCAGCTCCGCTGGATGGAGGCGGCGATCGCGGTGTGGCGCGGACGATTCGACCTCGCCGAGGAGCACTTCCGTACCGCGGTCGCGGTGCACGAACAGACCGAGCTGTATGTCGCGGGGAGCGGGGCTATCGCGATGATGGCGCTGGCCGTCGAACGTGAACGGCTCGACGACGTCCTCGAGGGACGCGACGTCGACCCGGTTGTGTGGGCGCGGACGGCACCCGATCAGTTCGGCGAGAACCAGGTGGTGATCCTGTTGGCCGCCGGGGTGGCCCGGATCGCCGGCGCAGAGGGCGACACCGAACTGGTGCGGTCGATGATCACCGCCTGGATCTCCGACTCCGACCGGTCGATGATCTGGACGTCGCTCGGGCAGGCGGTCCTGCTGGCCCAGACCATCACCGAGCTCGGGATGGTGGAGTACGCACAGCAGTTCGTCGACTACCTGTTGCCGTACCGCGGGTGTATCGCCACGGTCGGGCATGTCGGGAACGTCGGACCGGTGGCCCTGGTGTTGGCCGAGCTGTGTTTCCTCCTCGGACAGTCGGAGCTCGGTGACGATCTGCTCGGCCAGGCCGCCGCCATCGCGGAGGTCGGCGAGGGCCTCCCGGCACTGCTGCGCGCGCGTCTGATCTCGGCCGGCCGGCAGGCCCCGTCGGCGCACCGGCAGTCGGCGCTCGCCGACGTCGAGACCCGTGCAAGAGGGATCGGGCTCACCCGGGTGGCAGACGGTGCACGTGCCCTGCTCGAAGAGTCCTGACCTGCGCCGACAGCCCTCCAAGTGGCTTCCAAGGTCGACGCAAGTGACCTGACCCAGTCTGGGTGCACGGCCGGTTGACATGCCGTCCCATCACATGAGCGGCCCGCACCGCCGGTGCGCGAGAAGCCATCACCCAGACCCGAGGAGAACCCATGACCACCAGCAGTGCCATCGACCGCGCCGACATCGACGCCCTGCGTCGGGCCGTCCGCGGTGCGGTGCATCGTCCGACCGATCCCGGGTATGTGGTGGAGGGATTCAACGTCGCCGCCTCCTGGCAGCCCTGGGCCGTGGTCGACGTCGCCGGTGCCGACGACGTCGCGGCGGTGGTGAACTTCGCCGCCGCCCACGGGATGACGGTCGCGCCCTTCGCCACCGGGCACGGCGGGATACCGATCGGTCCCAACTCGATCCTGGTGCGCACCAACGGCCTCGATGTGTGCGAGGTCGACCCGGGCACCCGCACCGCGCGACTGGGAGCCGGGGTCCGTTGGCAGACGGTGCTCGATGCCGCGGCGCCACTCGGTCTGGCACCGCTGTGCGGGTCGTCGCCGGGGGTGAGTGTCGGAGGGTTCCTGAGCGGAGGCGGAATCGGTCCGCTGGTCCGAACGTTCGGTGCGTCCGGCGACCATGTCCGGTCGATCACCGTGGTCACCGGCACCGGAGTGGTCAAACAGGCCACCGCCGAGGTCAATCCGGAGCTGTTCTGGGGACTGCGCGGCGGCAAAGGAACACTCGGGATCATCACCGAGGTGGTGATCGACCTGCTTCCGATCTCGGAGATCTACGGCGGGGCAATCTATTTCGACGGCGCGGATGCCCATCGGGTGCTGCGGGTGTGGCGCGACTGGGCCGAGGCGCTGCCGCGGGAGGCCAACACGTCGGTGGCCGTCCTCAATCTGCCGGACATGCCGGGGGTGCCGCCGATGCTCGCCGGTCGGCAGACCGTCGCGGTGCGTTTCGCCGGGCTCGGGGACTTCGGTGCCGCCGCCGACCTCGTCGCGCCGATCCGGGCGGTGGCCACCCCGGTGCTCGACACCGTCGGACCGATGCCGTACGCCGCGATCGCGGCCATCCACGCCGACCCGGTGGACCCGATGCCGGTGCACGAGGGAAGCACCCTGCTGCGTGCGCTGCCCGACGACGCCCTGACCGCGCTGCTCGAGGTGGTGGGCCCGGATGCGCCCCCGTTCCTGACGATCACCGAACTGCGTCTGCTCGGCGGTGCGTTCGCCGACGAGCCGCCCGTCCGCAGCGCACTGTGTCACCGGCATGCCGCCTTCACCTTCCACACCGTCGGCGTGTTGGCCCCGCCGATCGCCGAACACGTGGTGGGTGCCACCGCACGCGCCGCGCAGGCGATCGCGCCGTGGTCGCTCGGCACCACACTGCCCAACTTCATCGCCTTCAACGATCTCGCCAACGTCCGGACCAGCTACGACGACGACACCTACGCCTGGCTGTCGGCGCTGGGCGCCCAACTCGACCCGCACGGCGTGCTCAACGTCGGTCACGTGGTCCGGTAGCGACCCGTCGGTGCGTCCGACGGCGATCCGCGGATTCCGGTGGTGCGGGAATTGGACGGGACCGGCAGCGCGTTTATCCTTGTCAACGTCATGTCCATGCCCGCACGCATCCCCGTCTACCTCGACAACGCCGCATCGACCGCCCTGCGGCCCGAAGCACTCGAGGCGATGACCGCCGTCTGGACCGAGCCGGGCAACGCGTCGTCGTTGCACGGATCCGGACGCCGGTCGCGCCGACTGCTGGAAGAGGCCCGGGAGGCATTCGCCGCCGCCGTCGGCGCCCGGCCCTCCGAGGTGATCTTCACCGGGGGCGGCACCGAGGCCGACAACCTCGCCGTCAAGGGCATCTACTGGTCACGGCGGCAGGCCGATGACCGGCGGCGACGCATCGTGATCACGGGGATCGAGCACCATGCCGTCCTCGATCCCGCACAGTGGCTGGAAGGCCAGGGCGCCGAGGTCGTGATCCTCGACGTCGACGCCGACGGCCTCGTCTCGCCCGCCGCCCTGCGTGCCGAACTCGCCGCCCACGCCGAACACACCGCACTGGTGTCGGTGATGTGGGCGAACAACGAGGTCGGCACCATCGAGCCGATCGCCGAGCTCGCCGCCGTCGCGGCCGAGTTCGGGGTGCCGATGCACTCCGATGCCATCCAGGCCGTCGGACACATACCGGTGGACTTCGCATCGAGCGGACTGTCGGCGATGAGTGTCGCGGCTCACAAGTTCGGTGGGCCGACCGGGGTCGGGGCGCTGATCCTGGGCCGTGAGGTGGGCTGCGTGCCGGTGCTGCACGGCGGGGGACACGAGCGCGACGTGCGGTCGGGGACCCCCGACGTCGCCGCCGCGGTCGGCATGGCCGCCGCCGCGACGCCGGCCGTCGCCGAGCTGCCGGACACGATGGTGTCGGTGGCCAGGTTGCGGGACCGGCTCTTCGACATCCTGCTCGACATTCCCGGCACCCGGGTGAACGGCCCGCGGGACGCGCGTCGGCTGCCCGGCAACGTCCACGTCAGTTTCGAGGGCTGCGAGGGCGACTCCCTGCTGATGCTGCTCGACGCCAACGGGGTGGAGTGCTCCACCGGATCGGCCTGCACCGCCGGCGTCGCCCAGGCCAGTCACGTCCTGCTCGCGATGGGCCTCGACATGGCCACCGCGCGGGGATCGCTGCGATTCACCTTGTCGCCGAGCACCACCGACGCCGACATCGACACCGTCGGTGACGTGATCGGCGAGGTGGTCGAGCGCGCCCGGATGGCCGGTCTGGTCTCGTCGGGAAGGGCACGCTGATGCGGGTACTGGCAGCGATGAGCGGTGGCGTGGACTCGGCGGTGGCGGCTGCCCGTGCGGTCGACGCCGGTCACGAGGTGGTCGGCGTGCACCTTGCGCTGTCGACAGCACCCGGGGCACTGCGCACCGGCTCGCGCGGCTGCTGCTCGCGTGAGGATGCCGGCGATGCGCGCCGCGCCGCCGACGTGCTCGGGATCCCGTTCTACATCTGGGATTTCGCCGACCGGTTCAAAGACGATGTGATCGACGAGTTCGTCGAGGCCTATGCCGCCGGACACACTCCCAATCCGTGTCTGACCTGCAATGAGAAGATCAAGTTCGCCGCGCTCGCCGACCGGGCCGTGGCCCTCGGCTTCGACGCGCTGGCCACCGGCCACTACGCGCGGCTCGTCGACGGCGAACTACGCCGCGCCGTCGACCACGACAAGGATCAGTCGTACGTGTTGGCCGTGCTCACCCGCGAACAGCTGGACCGGGCGATGTTCCCGGTCGGCGACACCCCGAAGCCCGAGATCCGCGCGGAGGCGGCCCGGCGCGGGCTGTCGGTGGCCGACAAACCCGACTCGCACGACATCTGCTTCATCCCGTCCGGCGACACCAGGGCGTTCCTCGGTGCACGGATCGGTATCCGGCCCGGTGCCGTGGTCGACGCCGACACCGGTGAGCGTCTCGCCGAGCACGAGGGGGTGCACGGGTTCACCATCGGGCAGCGCAAGGGTCTGGGGATCGACGCGCCGGCCGCCGACGGTCGTCCCCGCTACGTGACCGACATCGATCCGGCCACCGGCACCGTCGCGGTGGGATCGAGCGAACATCTGCAGGTGTGGTCGATCACCGCGTCGAAGGCCGTGTGGACCTCCGGGCAGACCCCGGACGGCCCGGTCGAGTGCGTGGTGCAGGTGCGCGCCCATGGTGGTCTGGCGGCGGCGGTTGCCACTCCGGTCGAGACCGCCGACGGCCCCGGGATCGCGATCAGCCTCGGCGAGCCGCTCACCGGTGTCGCCCGCGGGCAGGCAGCGGTGCTGTATCTGCCCGACACCGAACATGGCGACCTGGTGATCGGGTCCGGCCGGATCGTGGCCACCTCGTCGGTGCGGCCGGTGTCGTTGTCGGCGGCCGAGTAGTCGGACGGCGAGCACCCCCGGATGAACACCCTGCCCACCGGCATCGGCACCGGTGTCGGTTCGATGCCCGGCACCGATCCCGCCCAGGCGGCGGCCGTGATCAACGGCGAGCTCGACTTCGCCCATCTCGCCGAACTGCCGGCGCGGGGCATCGGAGCGGACATGATCGGCCGGATGGCCGCGTTGCTCGTCGACATCCCGATCGATGCGTCCACCTGGGGCTACCGGCTCGGATCGAAGGGGTCGTCGGTGGTGCGCCGCGCTCGCGGATTCCTCAGCGCCGACCTGGACGTGCTCGAAGAACTCTGGGACACCGCCGGATTCATCGGTACCGGCCGCGCCGTCAAGGTGCAGGTGACCGGCCCGTACACGCTCGCCGCGTCCATCGAGCTGGCCAACGGGCACAAGGCGATCCGTGATCGGGGTGCGGTCCGGGATCTGGCGGATTCCGGTGCGGAAGGGCTCGCCGAACACGTCGCCGAGGTCCGACGCCGGCTCGGCGCCGAGGTGGTCGTGCAGTTCGACGAACCGATGATCGGTGCGGTGATCGACGGCGCGCTCAAACCGCTGACCCGTCTGGACGTCATCCCCGCCGTCCCGGTGGCGGAGGTCGCCGATACGCTCGGCGCGGTGATCGAGCGTGTCGGGCGACCGGCGATCCTGCACAACTGCGGTGCGCCGCGCTGGGATCTGATCAGCCGCATGACCGGCGTCGCACACGGGGTGGACGTCACCAAGGGCCCGTCGCTGCCCGCCGAGACCCTCGACGGCATCGGCGAGCTCATCGACCGTGGCGACGTACTGGTCGCCGGCGTGCTCCCGGGCGATCGTGCGGTACGCACCGCGACCGCCGACTCCGTCGCCGTCGGCATGGCTGAGCTGACCGATCGCATCGGCCTGAACCGCAAGGTGCTGGCCGGCAACGTGATCGTCACCCCGACCTGTGGTCTGGCCGGCGCCACCCCCGAGTGGGCCCGTCGGGCACTCGAGATCTGCGCGAAGACAGGGGAGTTGCTCGCCACCGACCCGGAAGCACTGTAGCGACTCCGGCCCAGTCGTCGACCTGACCTGGTCGGTGGTTGAGCAGGACGTCCTCGCGAAGCGAGGCCGACCGGCCGTCGACACCCGGTGGGATGCGCGCGTCGGCGACCACAGCCGAAGTGGTCACCCGCCGACGTCGGCCGGCCGAGGTTTCGACACGACGCCTCGCTACGCTCGGTGTCGGCTCAACCATCGTGGACGATGCGACTCCGGCCCAGTCGTCGACCTGACCTGGTCGGTGGTTGAGCAGGACGTCCTCGCGAAGCGAGGCCGACCGGCCGTCGACACCCGGTGGGATGCGCGTGTCGGCGACCACAGCCGAAGTGGTCACCCGCCGACGTCGGCCGGCGGAGGTTTCGACACGACGCCTCGCTACGCTCGGTGTCGGCTCAACCATCGTGGACGATGCGACACCGGCCCGCCCGTCGAAACCCGGTGACCCGGTTGGTGGTTGAGCAGGACGTCCTCGCGAAGCGAGGCCGACCGGCCGTCGACACCCGGTGAGATCCGCGTGTCGGCGACCACAGCCGAAGTAGTCACCCGCCGACGTCGGCCGGCCGAGGTTTCGACACGACTCCTCGCTACGCTCGGTGTCGGCTCAACCATCGTGGACGATGCGACACCGGCCCGCCCGTCGAAACCCGGTGACCCGGTTGGTGGTTGAGCAGGACGTCCTCGCGAAGCGAGGCCGACCGGCCGTCGAAACCTGGTGGGATGCGCGTGTCGGCGACCACAGCCGAAGTGGTCACCCGCCGACGTCGGCCGGCGGAGGTTTCGACACGCGTCGTCGCTGCGCTCCTTCGCGGCTCAACCACCGGCTGGGCGTGGCTGATTGAGCTGGGAGCGGGCTTCTTTCTGGTGATTGAGCCGGGACCGAGCCCATGGGCGAGGACCCGTGTCGAAACCCGGCGAGATGCGCGTGTCCGCAACCAGGCCGGGGGCTACCCGCACCCCCTACCCACGGAAGGTGGTGATGGTCTTCCCGGTGACCGGATTACGCCAGGCGACGGCGCGGTCGGCGAGCATGGTCGGTATCCACAACCCCAGATGTTTGCGGTGATGATCAGCGCGACACAACGGGATCAGGTTGTATTCCACGGTCCAGCCACCGGCACGGGGGTCGGCGTGGTCGAACTTGACGAGGTGGTCGAGGTCACAGTCGGCGGCATCACGTCCGCAGCCGGGATATCGGCAGATCCCGTCCCAGGCGATGATCTTCTGGCGTAACCAGTCTCGGGGCTTGTACCAGAGTGCCCAGCGGGGCGGGTTCACATAACCGCCGTGGCCGGTGGGGTCGACCGGCGGCGTCGGCCCCCGTTCGGTGATCGCCGTGACGGTTTGCCAGGCGGCGAGGTTACGGCCGATCGCGGCGACGTCGATTCCCGGGTCGTCGAGTTCGGGCAGTTCCAGTTCGGGGAGGTCCATCCGGGTGACGAGGTGCCCGGCGGCGATGTCGTGCCAATGCTGTGGGTCGATCGCGCCATAGCCGACGAGGCGGGGTGCGGCCACACCGGTGGGATCGGTGATCACGGTCAACGACGACTGGACGGGCATCAACGCGGACGGACGCCGCGGTGCGTGTGCGGGTTCCAGCAGTTCCGGAGCGGATTGTGACTCTGCCGGGGTGTCCGACCCCGCCGGTGTGCCAGGCCCCACCGGTGTGTCAGGCCCCACCGGTGTGTCAGGCCCCACCGGGGTGTCCGGCCCGGTGTCTGCGCCCGATTCGGCGGGTGGGTTGCCGGCCACCGGTTCAGGTGCTGGTGCGGGTTCGGGGGTGTAGTCGAGGTCGAGTTCGGGATCGGGGTCCGGTACCGGGGGCAGTGGGATGCTGCGGCTGCAGTGGTCGTCACCGCAGGCACAGGTCAGGACGGCATCGGGCATGCCGTGAAGCTCTTTGAGTGCCTCGACACGTAACCGGCCGATCGGGCGGGGGTCGCGGGGGCAGATGCGTTCGGTGAGCAGGTTCCGGATGCGGGTGGCCAGGAACACTGCGACGTCGGCGGGGACGGTCGCGCGGATCCGCATGTGGCCGTGGGTGTCGTCGGTGATGGTGACGTTCTGTTCGGTGTCGGCGAATTCGTCACGCCGGTCGGCGGCCGCATCAGGGTCGAGCGCGATGACCATTTCGGCGATCTGGTTGCGCAGGGTGCGGTCGGCGGTGGGTCGGTCGGCCAGGGCGAGGGCACACGTTTCGGCGTAGGCGCGGACGTCGGGGTCGGTGAGGTGGGCGAGTTCGGTGAGGAGGTAGCGGGTGCGGGTGAAACTCCAGTGGCCGTCGAGGAATGCCTCACGCAGGCGGTCCCAACCGGTGAGTAGGCCGGCGATCCAGATCCAGTCGGCAGCGACTGTGGGTGAGGTTCGCAGTGCGATCGCGACCTGGGAGGTGGCGGCCTTGTCGGCGGCGCGGGCGATGCGGGCGGTGGTGGAGGTGTCGGTGACGAGCATGTGGTCGAGGGTGTGGTGGGCGATCTGTCGGGCGGTGAGGACTTTACGGGCCATCAACCGGTATTCGTCGCGTTGCAGGGTTTCGGCGACGGCGTCGACCTCGGTGGAGGAAAGATGTTGGATGCGGGCGTAATCGGTGACCGGGTCGGCGAGGGTGACCATGGACAGAACATCGACGGTGTCGGTGGTCATGTCGTCGCCTCCCCCCGGATGGTGTTCGATCCTGTGTCCCATTGTAGTCGGGGGGTGTGACAGAAATCGGTGTGTGACCGGGGGTGTGGGCGTGGTTGTGTGGCGTCGTCGGCCGGCGGAGATTTCGACACGACTTGTCGCTTCGCTCCTCGTCGGCTCAATCATCGTGCACGCGTGGGCTTTCGACATCAGGGGGTCGGTCTAA
>NZ_JBSFRM010000005.1:102647-235816 GCF_053589235.1 Gordonia sp. NPDC003376
TTGTGGTGTGCTCGGTCGGTTGTGCATGGGTGGCCGACTCCCGAACTCGGCCGGCGGAGATTTCGACACGACTTGTCGCTCGCTCCTCGTCGGCTCAATCATCGTGCACGCGTGGGCTTTCGACATCAGGGGGTCGGTCTATGTGGTGTGCTCGGTCGGTTGTGCATGGGTGGCCGACTCCCGAACTCGGCCGGCGGAGATTTCGACACGACTTGTCGCTCGCTCCTCGTCGGCTCGATCATCGTGTACGCGTGGGTGTTCGACATCAGAGGGTCGGTCTATGAGGTGTGCTCGGTCGGTTGTGCATGGGTGGCCGACTCCCGAACTCGGCCGGCGGAGATTTCGTTACGACTTGTCGCTTCGCTCTTCGTCGGCTCGATCACCGTGCACTCAACGGCCTTCGACATCAGAACATCAGGCATGGCGGTCGTTCCTCGCCGACTCAATCATCGTGCACGCGTGGGTGTTCGACATCAGGTTGTCGGGTCTTGGCGGTCGCGCCCGGTCGGTTGTGCACCGGTGGTTGCGTGGCGTTGTCGGCCGACGGAGATTTCGACACGACTTGTCGCTGCGCTCCTCGTCGGCTCAATCATCGTGCAGACAAGGGCTTTCGGTGGTGAGATGTCGGGTCTTGGCGGTCGCTCCTCGTCGGCTCGATCACCAAGCGCAACAGGGTCTTCAATGGCGGGGCGGGAGGTCTCGGCGGCGACTGTTATTCGATCAGGGTGTATCCAACTTGGCAATCGACCGCCTCGGTGCGACGTGTCGGAAGCTGGCATCCAAGAGCTCCGACACCTCGACCCAGTCGGTGTCGTCGTCGAGCAGGATGCCCAACCAGCCGTAGGGGCCGAGGTAAGCGGGGAGGAAGAACCGGGGGTCGGCCATCAGGGCCTCGCGCTCGGCGGTGTCGGGGATGAACAGCAACGACTGGTCGTGCCGCTCGCCGCCCTTCTCGCCGCCGCCGTAGTTGCCGAACATCTTGCCGCAGCGGAAGGTGGGTCGGCCGTGGGCGACGACCTCGGTGGTGTCGGGCAGGGCAAGGGCGAGCTCGCGCACACGGATCAGGAACGGATCGGCGTCGTCGAACATGATCGGATGCGGCATGTGACCGAGGATAGTTCGACTCCCGATGATTGTGAGGAGCCCTACGAAGACCCGATTGCCGATAACGTGGGTGGGATGGACTTCGGGATCTTCATACCGCAGGGCTGGCGGCTCGACCTCGTCGGCGTGGACGCCGCCGAGCAGTGGCCACTGATGAGACGACTGGCGCAGGCCGCCGACGCCGGACCGTGGACGTCGCTGTGGGTGTACGACCACTTCCACACTGTGCCCGCACCCACCACCGAGGCCACGCACGAGGCGTGGACGCTGATGTCGGCGTTCGCGGCGACGACCGACCGCGTCCGGCTCGGCCAGATGTGTACGTGCATGGCCTATCGCAATCCGGCGTATCTGGCCAAGGTGGCCGCGACCGTCGACCACGTCTCCGGCGGCCGCGTCGAGATGGGCATCGGCGCAGGCTGGTACGAGCACGAATGGCGGGCCTACGGATACGGCTTCCCCTCGGCGGGGGAGCGGTTGAAGGCACTCGACGAGGGCGTGCAGATCTTCCGTCAGGCGTGGCGGGACGGCACGGCCACCCTCGACGGCGACATCTATCAGGTCGACGGCGCGATTGTGCGACCGCTGCCGTTGCAGGAGAACGGAATCCCGCTGTGGATCGCCGGTGGTGGTGAACGCAAAACCCTGCGGATCGCCGCAAAGTACGCCCAGTACACCAACTTCGACGGCACCCCCGACGGATTCGCCCACAAGTCGGCGATTCTCGCCGAGCACGCCAAAGACCTCGGACGCGACTTCGGCGAGATCATCCGGTCGGCGAACTACAACGTGGTGATCGGCGAGACCGAGCAGGACGTCGCCGACAAACTCGACTGGATCGACGCCCACTACCGGCGGTTGGTCCCCGCCGAGGCCGCACAGCGGTTCTCCGAGACACTTCGGGGCGGCTGGCTGGTCGGGACCGTCGAGCAGATCACCGAGCGACTCACCCAGGTCGCCGACCTCGGACTCGCCTACGCGATCACGAACTTCGTCGACCTCGCCTACGACGAGGCCGGTGCCACCCTCTTCGCCGACAAGATCATCCCCGAGATCACCTGACGGGTCTGCTCACCGGCCGGGGAACTGTCGTGACCCTTCGTTAACCTGAGGGGCGTGGCAGAAGACAGCGATCCGGCCGTGAGCGGCACCCCCGATGAGGCCGCGGAGGTCCCCGCACCGATCCGTGAGCGGTGGAACGAGCTGGCCACCGAGATCCGCGAACACCAGTTCCGCTACTACGTCAAGGACGCGCCGACCATCTCCGACGGCGAGTTCGACCACCTGCTGCGTGATCTGCAGGAACTCGAGGACGACAATCCCGGGCTGGCGACGCCGGACTCGCCGACCAAACTGGTCGGCGGCGGATTCTCCACGGCCTTCACCCCGGTCGACCATCTCGAACGAATGCTGTCGCTGGACAACGTCTTCGACGCCGACGAGATGCGCACATGGGTGTCGCGGGTGGAGGACGAGATCGGCGGCGTCGAGTACTTATGTGAACTCAAGATCGACGGTGTCGCCCTGGCGCTGGTCTACATCGACGGTGTCCTCGACCACGCCACCACCCGCGGCGACGGGCGCACCGGTGAGGACGTGACGCTCAACGCCCGCACCATCGAAGACGTCCCGGCCCGGCTGACCGGCACCGACACCTACCCCGTCCCACATGTTCTCGAGGTGCGGGGCGAGGTGTTCTTCCGGGTGGAGGATTTCGAAGCGCTCAACGCCTCCTTGGTGGAGGACGGCAAACCGCCGTTCGCCAACCCGCGCAACTCTGCCGCCGGCTCTCTCCGCCAGAAGAACCCCCAGGTCACCGCGCGTCGCCGGCTGCGGATGATCTGCCATGGCATCGGCCACACCGAGGGCTGGCGGCCGAGGTCGCTGCACGACGCGTACCTGGCGCTCGGCGAGTGGGGTCTGCCGGTGTCGTCGCACACCAGCAAGCTGACCGGCGCCGCCGCGATCCTCGAGAAGATCGACCACTGGGGCGAGCACCGCCATGACGTCGAGCACGAGATCGACGGCATCGTGGTGAAGGTCGACGACTTCGGGTTGCAACGACGGCTCGGCGCCACCTCGCGGGCACCACGCTGGGCGATCGCCTACAAGTACCCGCCCGAGGAGGTCACCACCGAGCTCCTCGGCATCGAGGTGGGGGTCGGGCGCACCGGGCGCGTCACCCCATATGCGGTGCTCGCGCCGGTGCTCGTCGCCGGGTCGACCGTCGCCCGTGCCACCCTGCACAACGGCTCGGAGGTCAAACGCAAGGGTGTGCTGATCGGCGACACGGTGACGATCCGCAAGGCCGGTGACGTGATCCCCGAGGTACTCGGCCCCGTCGTCGACCTGCGCAATGGCAGCGAGCACGCCTTCGAGATGCCGACGAACTGTCCGGAATGTGGGGCGCCGCTGCGTCCGGAGAAGGACAGCGACGTCGACATCCGTTGCCCCAACCAGGAATCCTGCCCGGCACAGCTGCGGGAGCGCCTGTTCCACCTCGCCGGTCGAGGCTCCTTCGACATCGAGGCGCTCGGCTACGAGGCGGCCACTGCGCTTCTTTCGGCAGGGGTGATCACCAACGAGGGCGACCTGTTCTCGCTGACCGCCGACGACCTGGTCAAGACCGACCTGTTCACCACCAAGGCCGGTGCGCTCTCGGCCAACGGCAGACGCCTGCTGGCCAATCTGGGCAAGGCCAAAGAGGTTCCGCTCTGGCGGGTCCTGGTGGGGTTGTCGATCCGGCACGTCGGGCCGACCGCAGCGCGTGCCCTCGCCACCGAATTCGGGTCACTGCAGGCCATCGAGGAGGCGAGCGCCGAGGATCTGGCCCAGGTCGAGGGGCTGGGCGCGACTCTGGCGCAGAGTATCTCGGACTGGTTCACCGTCGACTGGCATCGCGAGATCGTCGAGAAGTGGCGCGCGGCCGGGGTGTCGATGGCCGACCAGCGCGACGAGTCGATCGTGCGCACGCTGGAGGGCAAGACCATCGTGGTCACCGGATCCCTGCAGGACTTCTCCCGCGACGGCGCCAAGGAGGCCATCCTGGTGCGGGGCGGCAAGGCCTCGGGCTCGGTCTCCAAGAAGACCGACTACGTGGTGGTGGGCGACGCCCCGGGCAGCAAGGCCGCCAAGGCCGAACAGCTCGGGGTACCGATCCTCGACGAGGACGCGTTCAAGCACCTTCTGGAGACAGGCGAGCCGGAGGCGAATTGAGCACTGCGGTGCGGAAATCCGACACCGTGTGCGGCAGCCACAACGCCTGGATCGGGGACAGCGGCGGGTCGGTGAACTCCTTGACCACCACCCGGCCGCCATGGACCGGGCCGGCCGGGGCGGTCACGAACGCGCAGGCGTCCGGATCGACGAGAACCGCGGTGGTCGGTGGGGTGCCCTGTACCCGGTTGATGCGTAGTTCCGGCTCGAAACCGGAACGGCGGCAGTGGGCGACGAGGAAGTCGGTGTAGAACGAGTGCCGCTCGGGAGCCCACACGATCAGCGGGTGCCCGGCGAGATCGGACATCGCGATCCGATCCGGGGTGGCCAACGGGTGGTCGGCGGCGACGGCGAGGCGCAGCTCCTGGTACGAGATCACCGCCGAGGTCAGTCCCTCCGGAGTGTCCACCCCGCGTCGAAGTACGAGATCGATTGTGCCACTGTGTAGTTCGTCGACGAAGGTGCTAGGGAATGCTGGGCGGGCGGTCACCGGTTGTGTGGGGTGGCCACCGATCGAGCGCTCGAGGAGCAGGAACACCTCGGCGCCGGAGAGTGCAGGGGAGTGGCCGACGACGAAGGCATGCGTGGAGTCGGCGTCGGCCTCGCGCACCGCCCTCGTCAGATGTCGCGCACCGGTGAGCAGAGGCCGGGCGCTGCGCAGGAGTTCCTCCCCGGCTGCGGTCAGGTGCAGTCCCCGATTCTGCCGGTTGAACAGGGTCACCCCGAGCTCGGATTCCAGTCGGCGTACGGCGGTCGACAGTGCCTGCTGGGTCACGTACAGCTGTTGCGCGGCGACGGCGAGGGTGGGTGATTCGGCAACTGCGACGAACTGCTCGAGTCGACGGATGTCGGGGAGGGGGTAGGAGCCCAGGGCGGAATCCGGCATGCACAAACAGTACTTGATGTTAGTGCCAAACGTTTCGTTGGAATTTGATCTTTTCGGTTCGTAGCCTCGGACGTGAAGCACCCAACGACCGGTGCCCGAGTCGGCGGAGTCTTTCCGACCACCGTCCACTGCCGACTCCCACGAACCGGAAAGGACCAAGACATGGCCGAGTCCACGGCAACAAACCCCACGGCAACAAACCCCACGGCACCCCGGGCCACCCCGCGTGACCTGCACGGCAAGACCGCGGTGGTCGCGGCAGGAGCGAAGAACCTCGGCGGCCTGATCTCGCGCGATCTCGCTGCGCTCGGCGCCGCGGTCGTCGTCCATCACCACGGCGAGACCTCGCGTCCTGACGCCGAGAAGACGGTCGCCGAGATCGAGGCGGCGGGCGGTCGCGCGATCGCAGTGGCCGGCGACCTCACCCGACCCGCCGCCGTCGCCGCTTTGTTCGACGAGGCGGTCGCGGCCTTCGGTGCGGTGGACATCGCGGTCAACACCGTCGGCAAGGTGCTGCGCACCCCGATCGTCGAGACCAGCGAGGCCGACTACGACGCGATGTTCGACATCAACGCCAAGGCGGCCTTCTTCTTCCTGCAGGAGGCGGGAAAGCAGCTGTCCGACAACGGATCGGCGATCACCATCGTCACCTCGCTGCTGGCCGCCTTCACCGACGGGTATGCCACCTATGCGGGCGCCAAGAGCCCGGTCGAGCACTTTACCCGCGCTGCGGCCAAGGAGTTCGCGCCGCGCGGCATCTCGGTGACCGCGGTCGCACCCGGCCCCATGGACACCCCCTTCTTCTATCCTCAGGAGACCCCCGAACGCGTCGAGTTCCACAAGTCACAGGCGATGGGCAACCGCCTGACCCGAATCGAGGACATCGCACCGATCGTCACCTTCCTCGCCACCGAGGGACACTGGATCACCGGGCAGACCCTGTTCGCCAACGGTGGCTACACCACCCGCTGACCCGGAACGGAGACCGCTGACCGGAACGGAGACCATTGTCATGACCACATCACTTCCCGAACCCGTCCGGGCGTCGATCGACGCCACCAATGCCGGTGACCTGCAGGCCTTCCTGGGTTCCTTCACCCCCGACGGTGCCGTCGACGACTGGGGTCGGGTCTTCGGCGGGCCCGCGGCCATCACCCGCTGGAGCGACGCCGAGTACCTCGGCAAGAACGTCACCCTCGAGGTGACATCGGTGAGCGCGACCGGCGGCGACGTGGTGGTCGTCGCCACGGTCGGCGGTGACGGCTTCAACGGACCGTCGACCTTCACCTTCACCGTCGACGGTGAGAAGATCGCTCGCATGACCATTCGCGAATGACGTTCCTCGACAAGGGAGTTCACCGCCGAGGAGGCGCTCCCCGCCGGACGGCGTTCAGTCGACCACCACGACGAACGCGCGGAACGCCCGCTCGTCGAACAGGACGAACCGGACGTCGGTGACCGATGTGGGTGTGGCGCGGACGGTCTCGACGGCGATCCGTGCGCCGTCATCGATCGGCCAGCCGTACACCCCGGTGGAGATGGCCGGGAACGCCACCGACCGGGCGCCGAGTTCGTCGGCCACCCGCAGCGACCGCCGGTAACACGACACCAGTGTGGCCGAGCGGTCGTCGGATGCGGAGAACACCGGACCCACGGTGTGGATCACCCAGCGGGCATCGAGATCACCGGCGCTGGTCGCGACGGCATCACCCGGTGGCAGCCCGTCGGCATATCGGGTCTCCCGCAGGTGCCGGCATTCGGCGAGAACGGCCGGACCGCCCCGGCGGTGGATCGCGCCGTCGACACCCCCGCCGCCGAGCAACGAGGAGTTCGCGGCGTTGACGATGGCGTCGACGCTCTGCTCGGTGATGTCGCCGCGGACCAGGGTGATCGTGGTCATCTGCGCATTGTCCCGCCGGGTGTCGGCGCGGGACAAGGGGCGGTCGTTCCCGGGAAGGTCAGTTCTCGGCGCGCAGCACCGTGCTGACGATCCCGGCGAGGTAGCCCAGACGCGCGATCTCCGACGGCCGGAAGTCGGGTCCACCGATCCGGCCGAGCAGGATCGCCTTGGCGCCGTCGACCAGCGGTGCCGCCGCCAGCCGGGTGTCCATGTCCTGCCAGGTCTCGGGCACCCAGTCGGCCTCGGGATCGAGTTGGACCGCGCGTGCGAGTGGCAGCCAGTCGACGGTGGTCAGCTGGGTCTCGGGGGCACCCGAACTCCCGAACAACTGCAGGACCCCGCCGGCGGCATCGGTGATCACCGTGGCCCACGAGACACGCAGCACGCGTGGGGCGTTGTCGACGAGAACCTGCAGCCGGTCGTCGCCGGCGGTGGCCACCTGATCGACGAGTTCGAGCTCGCGATGGGTGTCGAGGACGCCGGCGTACGGCCGGATCGAATCCACCCGCACACCCTTGACCTTCTCGGCGGCGGTGATCAGGGCATCGGGCAACGACCCGGGCGCGACTTCCACCACGAGATCGTCGACCGCATAGCCATCGCCGCGTTCGACCACCTCGAGGGACAGGATGTCGGCGCCGACCGAACCGAGCTGGACGGCGAGCAGACCGAGGCTGCCCGGCCGGTCCTGGAGATAGACCCGAAGGAGGTACGACACGACGGCCATTGTCGCACCGGGGCGGGTCAGCTGCTCAGTGCGGTCCCTGCGGGGCACCGAGCGGCTCGATGCCGACCGCGGTCCCGTACGCGCACACCTCGACGCCGGTGCCGCCGTATTCGGTGGTCTCGAATCGGAAGGCGACCACGGCGTTGGCGCCCACCCGCTGGGCTTCGGCGGCCAGCCGGGACAGCGCCTCCTGCCGGCATTCGTGCAGCAGGTTGGTGATGCCCTTGAGCTCGCCGCCGGCCATCGCCTTGAAGCCGGCGCCGATGTTGGAGCCGAGGTGACGGGATCGGACGGTCAACCCGAAGCACTCGCCGTAGACGTGGACGATCCGGGAACCGGGGATGTCATTGGTGGTGACGATGATCACGGAGCCCTACGCTAGGCGTCCGTGGGAACTTTCGCACCGGACACGCCGCTCGCCGGGCTGCACCATCTGACCCTGTCCGTCTCCGATCTGGACGCGAGCCTGGACTGGTATGCGCGGGTCCTGGGGTTTCGCGTCGTCGGACGCGCCGAGGTCGACGGCATGCGCAAGGCCCTGATGCGCCGTCCCGATGCCTTCTCACTGAGCTTCGTCGAACACGATCGCGACCCGGGTGACTCGGCCGGGGACAGGTTCGACGAGCGGCGGATCGGCCTCGACCACGTGTCCTTCGCGGTGCCCGGTCCCGACGCCCTGCACGGATGGATCGCGGTGCTCGACCGCCACGATGTGCCGCATTCGCCGATCGCGGCCGCCACCTGGGGATCGGTGGTCTCGTTCCGGGACCCCGACAACATCGCACTGGAGTTCTACACGCTGCAGGAGCGGTGAGGTCCGCGTCGTCGATGGTGGCCCCGTGCCCACCCATCGGCGACGCCGACGCATCGCCTAGGCTTGACGGGGTCGCCGCCCGGGCACTCCGGTCGTCCACGGTGGTCGCGGCCGCGTCGTACTCGGCAAGGAATGGACTTCCGCTGCGATGGGCGGCCGACGGTGTGCGAGCAGGCCAGACGAGCAGGTCAGAAAGGACACGATCGACATGTCAGGAGACTCCGGGTCCGCGATCACGCGGGCCGAGGTCGCGCATCTGGCGCGGTTGTCGCGGCTGGCGCTGCGCGACGACGAACTCGACGTCTATGCCGGACAGCTGGATTCGATCCTCGCCCACGTCGCGCAGATCTCCGAGGTCGCCGCCGACGACGTCCCGCCCACAGCGCACCCGGCCGAGCTGGCCAACGTGCTGCGCGCCGACGAGGTGGTTCCCGGCCTGACCACCGAGCAGGCGCTCTCCGGCGCCCCGGCCGTCGATCAGGACCGCTTCGAGGTCCCGCAGATCCTGGGAGAAGAGCAGTGAGCACCCGCACCGCCAACGAGGTCACCGGTCTGACCGCGGCCGAGCTCGCCGGCAAGATCGCCGCGCGCGAGCTGTCGTCGGTCGAGGTCACCCAGGCCCACCTCGACCGGATCGCCGAGGTCGACGGCGAGCTCGGTGCGTTCCTGCACGTCAGCGGCTCCGAGGCGCTGGTCGCCGCGAAGGCCGCCGACGACGCGATCGCCGCAGGCCGGGCGCCGTCGAAGCTCGCCGGTGTGCCGCTGGCGCTCAAGGACATCTTCACCACCACCGACGCGCCGACCACCTGTGGATCGAGGATCCTCGAGGGCTGGGTTGCGCCGTACGACTCGACGGTCACCCAGAAGCTGCGTGCCGCGGGTATCCCGATCCTCGGCAAGACCAACATGGACGAGTTCGCGATGGGCAGCTCCACCGAGAACTCCGCCTACCAGGTGACCCGGAATCCGTGGGACACCACCAGGATTCCCGGCGGCTCCGGCGGCGGTAGTGCGGCGGCGCTCGCGTCGTATCAGGCGCCGCTGGCGATCGGCACCGACACCGGCGGCTCGATCCGCCAGCCGGCCGCGGTCACCGCCACCGTCGGCGTGAAGCCCACCTACGGCACCGTCTCGCGGTACGGCCTCGTCGCATGTGCGTCGTCGCTCGACCAGGGTGGTCCGTGTGGTCGCACCGTGCTCGACACCGCACTGCTGCACGAGGTGATCGCCGGCTACGACCCGCGTGACTCCACCTCCGTCGACGCGCCGGTGCCCGACGTCGTGGGCGCCGCCCGGACCGGCGCGACCGGTGACCTCGCCGGTGTGCGGATCGGCGTGGTCAAGGAACTGCAGGGCGAGGGCTACCAGGCGGGTGTGCTCGCATCGTTCGAGCAGGCCGTCGCCGAGCTCACCGCCCGCGGGGCCGAGGTGGTCGAGGTGTCGTGCCCGAACTTCACCTACGCCCTCGGTGCGTACTACCTGATCCTGCCCAGCGAGGTCTCGAGCAACCTCGCCCGCTTCGACGCCATGCGCTACGGCCTGCGCGTCGGAGACGACGGCAACCATTCTGCCGACGAGGTCATGGCCCTGACCCGCGAGGCCGGATTCGGCCCGGAGGTCAAGCGCCGCATCATGATCGGAACCTATGCGTTGTCGTCGGGCTACTACGACGCCTACTACGGCCAGGCACAGAAGGTCCGCACGCTGATCGCCCGTGACTTCGCCGCCGCGTTCGCCGGTGTCGACGTGCTGGTGTCGCCGACCACCCCGACCACCGCGTTCCCGCTCGGTGAAAAGGTCGACGATCCGCTCGCGATGTACCTGTTCGACCTGTGCACCCTGCCGGTCAACCTCGCCGGTGTGGCCGCGATGTCGGTGCCGTCGGGTCTGTCCGCCGACGACGGGCTGCCGGTCGGTCTGCAGATCATGGCCCCCGCCCTTGCCGACGATCGGCTCTATCGCGTCGGTGCCGCCTACGAGGCGGCCCGCGGTCCGATCGGCTGACCGGCCTCGTCGCGGCCGCCGACCCTCGGTAGGTCGCCCTGCTCGGTCCCGTAGCGATGGCCGGTCCCGGCCGCGCCGTCGAGGGAGGTCAGCAGGTCGACCGAGGTCTGCACGAACGACACCACCGGGAGCCACGGTGGGGTGTGTGCGGCACGCCCCACCGTCCGGGTGTCGTCGGGGCGGCTCGGCGGACGCCACAGCGAGGCGACCGACCAGCGCGTCACCGGGTCGGACGGATTGGCCAGCACCGTCCGCGGTGTCGCAGAGACCCGCGCCACCGTGTCGGCCGGGACCCCGGCCAACAGCGTTCCGGCCATCATCCCCGCACGGTGGCGTTCGGCCCATTCCCGGGTGCGGTCGGCACCGAGGGCCCCCAGACTCTGCCCATAGAGGTGGATCTGAGGTCGGTCGGCGCCGGGACGCTGCCCGACGGCGTCGGCCACGGCATCGAAGAGTGCGATCGCACTGCGCGCCGCGGCGCCCGGATCGGTCACGAATGCCCGCCACGACGTCGTCGACGCATACGGCAGGGTGAGGATCTCGACGTCGCCACCGAACCGGGCGTCGATTCCCGCGACGGCGGTCGCATCGACCCAGCCGGATCCGGTGGGTACCGCGATGACCACCGCAGACCGGTCCAGGCCACCGTCACGGACCCAGGCATCGACGAGTTGTGTCGCCGCAGCAGACAGATTCCCGTCGTCCGGGATGGGCGCACGATGGACCGTCGCCGCAGCGGACTGCCCGGGCACGGCGAGCGACCCGGCCACCACCGCGCCGGCGATCATCCCGGCCGCCAGCGCGGGACGCGGCATCCACACGATGACGCCGAATGCCCCGACCGCCGCGGCCAGGACGGCGGCGGGGTACTCCGCGCCGACCCCTCCGGTTCCGAGGTCGGCGCGGACCAGGTTCTGCCACAGGGCGTTCCCGACCACCGCGGCCGTCACCAGGGGCAGTGCCAGGCTCGCGGCGAGTCGGCCGGAACGGCCTGACCGCGGCCGATGGCGCACGGCGAACACCGCGATCGCCGTGCCCAGGGCGACCAGCGCGGCCACCACCACCGCCTCGGTCACCACGCCCCGGGGGAGACCCGAGGGTGCCACGGCGGTCAGGGCGGCGGCGGTCGCCGCCACGGTCACCGCGGGATGTGGTGCAGCCGTGCGGTGTTCGGATGATCCCGGCGTGACCTGCCGCATCACGCCACCGCCGATCGGCCGGTCACCGCGGTGGTCACCCGGACCAGCATCGACGCGGTGATGTCCCCGGCGTCCTCCGACGGCGCAGGTGGACCGTCGTACTGCCGCCAGGTGTTGACGGCCAGACCGATCCGGGCGGTCTCGGCGGCCATCGAACAGAGCAGACCGTCGCAGGCGGCGTGCATCCGTGCGACCAGCATCCCGTCGATCGCCAGCCGTGCCCACCCGGCCAGCGGGTGCCCGGTGCGTTCGGCGTAGCGCAGCAGGTCGTAGCCGAAGTCGTGTGTGCGGCACAACGGTTCGAAGCGTTCCGGCATCGGGACCGGTGACGAGCAGTCGCCGTCGGGATCGATGGGGTATCCGTCGGCCGTCCTCGGCCGATAGCCCATCACCACGTCGAAGTCGGCGGGCAGCGAGGCGAGGGTCGCCGCCGGATCCGGTCCGGTCAGGACCTGCACCGTGTGGGCGGCCGGCGACGCCTCGCCGGGGTGCGTGGCCAGGGTGGGGGAACCCGACGCGCCCCGCGCCGGCGTGGCCAGCCACGCATGGGCGATCACGATGAGTGCTCCCAGGGCGATCCATGCGGTGCGACGCAGTCCGCCGTGCAGGGTGAAACCCCTTGGAAGATCAGGAAATCGGAGATCGAAGGTCGCGGACCGGGCGGGTGTGGGATCGGCTGTCGTGGACATGTATCCGACGCTAGGAACGGCCCGTACCCACCCACATCGGCCGCGCGATCGGTTCACACCCCACTCCGCCGACCGGGGCCGGCGCGCCCGACCGGGACCGGGGTATGACCCCGGATCTCCCTCTGGAGTATGAGGACTTCGGGCGGGTCGCCGCCTAGCGTGGACCGCGAGGTGATGTGAGATGTTGCGACGAATCACGCGGGCCGGGTGGCATGCGGTGTCGGAGGAACTGCGGGACACCCCGCTGGCCCGGCATCCCGGGGTCCGGGCCTACCTGCGATCGCCGTTGAACTGGTTCTTCCTCGTCTTCGCCACGGTGTTGTTCATCGTGTCGTGGGGAACCATGTCGATCACGCACGCGGTGCCGGCCTACGTGATGCCGGTGATGGCCGCGCCGGCATCGGTACCGCTGGCCTTCGCCTGGGTGGCACCGTTGCCGGCCTGGACGGTGTCGGCGGTGTCGGCGCTGGTGATCGGGGTGGTGACACCCACCGCCAACGGATGGCCGTGGCAGATCCAGGTCACCCACATCATCGCCTTCCTGATCCTGACGTTCATGGCCTTCCTGCGGTGCCCACTGCGCCTGCTGTTGCCCTGGTGGGTGTGCTCGGTGGCGGTGATGGTGCTGTCGGCGCCGGCCGAGGCGCGGTTCGGGTGGGCGTTCGGGCTGACCGCACTCGCGGTGGTCACCGGACTGCTGCGCGGATTGCTGTTCTCCCGACGTCAGCTCGCCGTGCAGACCGAGGAGACCCGGGTCGCCGAGTCGACCGCCGCGGTCCTGGCCGAGCGCACCCGGATCGCCCGCGACCTGCACGACGTCGTCGCCCATCGCATGTCGATGGTGGTGGTGATGGCGCAGACCGCCCGCTACCGCCTACCTGACGTGTCCGACTCCGCGGCCGAGGAATTCGACGCCATCGCCGACGCCGCGCGGACCTCCCTCGACGAGGTGCGCCAGCTCCTCGGTGTGCTGCGGGTGGAGGGATCGGCGATCAACTCGGCCCCGAATCCCGGTCTGGGCGATATCGATTCGCTGATCAACCAGACCCGCAGAGCGGGTGCGCAGGTCACCTTCACCGATGGTCTCGACCATGCCGCCTTCGGTGAGTCGTCGGGGTTGGTGATCTATCGGATCGTGCAGGAGTCCCTGGCGAACGCGACCCGGCACGCACCGGGCGGTGCGATCACCGTGGAGCTCGCCGCCGACAACCGCACCAACGCAGGCGATCCCGCGGCGCAGGTGATGGTGTACAACGCGGCGGGAACCGAACCGCCGCTGGGTCTCGGCGGGACCGGGGTGGGCCTGCCCGGGATGGTCGATCGGGCCGGTGCGGTGGGCGGCACCCTGACCGCGACACCGGCCGGCGACGGCGGATTCGTCGTGCGCGCGTGGATTCCGTCCGGACGCGTCGGCACCGCCGCGATCCCGCCCGGTGCCGGTTCGCCGACCACTGCGCCGTCGGGCGTTGCGCCGTCGGGGGTCGCGCCGTCGGGGGTGGAGGCCGCCGCGATCGCCGACGACGCCCGGTAACGTGGCACCGTGCCGATCACGCTCGTCGTCGTCGATGACCAGGCCATGGTCCGACAGGGATTCTCCGCGCTGTTGGCCGCGCAACCCGACATCTCGGTTCTCGGCGATGCCGCCGACGGTGTCGAGGCCGTCGACCTGTGCCGTCGGGTCCGGCCCGATGTGGTCCTGATGGATGTCCGGATGCCCCGCAAGGACGGACTGTGGGCGGCCGAACAGATCCTCGGTTCGGTGTCGGCGGCCACAGCCATCGCGCCCGCCGACGGTGCGCAGGGACGGACCAAGGTGTTGATGCTCACCACCTTCGACATCGACGACTACGTCTACGAGGCGCTGCGGATCGGGGCGTCGGGCTTCTTGCTCAAAGACGCTCCCGCCGACGAGCTCGTCCGTGCGGTGCGGGTGGTCGCGGCCGGGGAGGCGCTGCTCGCGCCCTCCATCACCCGCCGGCTGATCCAGGAGGTCACCGACCGCAGGTCACGGCCGGTCCGGACCTCCGGCGCCGCCACACACCTCACCCCCCGCGAGCGCGAGGTCTTGGGCCTGGTGGCCGAGGGCAAGTCGAATCAGGAGATCGCGGCCGAGCTGTTCGTCGCCGAACAGACCGTCAAGACCCATGTCAGCAGCATGCTCGGCAAGCTCTCGCTGCGCGACCGGGCGCAGGCCGTCGTCTTCGCCTATGAGAACGGGTTGAAGTGACACGTCCGGCACGAGTGGCCCATCACCACTAGATTGAACCCCGACCCGTGTCGGTCACTCGATGATGGTGGATTTCGACGGTGGCAGGAGGCGTTCGACGGTATGGCGAAGCGATTCGGGATTCTGACGTCCGGGGGTGACTGCCCGGGCCTGAACGCCGTGATCCGCGGTGCGGTCCTCAAGGGGGAGACGGTCTACGGCCAGGAGTTCGTCGGTTTCCGCGACGGCTGGTACGGGCTGGTCTACGGCGACATCATCGATCTCGACCGCACGGTGGTCCGCGGTCTTTCCAACCAGGGCGGAACGATCCTGGGCACCAGTCGATTCGGCCCCTACTCCGAGCCCGACGGCGGCCCGGAGAACATCAAGAAGGTGCTCAAGAACCTCGGCATCGACGGTGTCATCGCGATCGGTGGGGAGGGCACTGCGTCGGCGTCCAAGCGTCTCCTCGAGGACGGCATCCCGATCGTCGGTGTGCCCAAGACCATCGACAACGACATCAACGCCACCGACTACACCTTCGGTTTCAACACGGCCGTGGAGATCGCCACCGAGTCGATCGACCGGCTGCGCACCACCGGCAACTCGCACAAGCGGTGCATGGTGCTGGAGGTGATGGGCCGTCACGCCGGGTGGATCGCCCTGCACTCGGGGATCGCCGGTGGTGCACACGCCATCCTCATCCCGGAGCAGCCAGAGAGCATCAACCAGATCTGCGCCTGGGTGACCAGCGTGAAGAACCGTGGCCGGTCACCGATGGTGGTGGTGGCCGAGGGCTTCAAGCTCCCCGAGATGGCCGAGGCACATTCCACCAAGGGCCTCGACGGCTTCAACCGGCCGCGGCTCGGCGGAATCGCCGAGGTGCTCGCCCCGATGATCGAGGAGCGCACGGGTATCGAGGCGCGGGCCACCGTACTCGGCCACATCCAGCGTGGTGGTGTGCCGACCGCCTTCGACCGGGTTCTCGCGACCCGGCTCGGGATGGCGACCGCCGATCTCGTCGCCGACAAGAAGTGGGGACACATGGTGGCACTACGCGGCACCGACATCGTGCGTACCACCTTCGACGAGGCGCTCGCCGATCCCAAACGGGTGCCGCTCGACCAGTATCAGGAGATCCGGGTCATCTTCGGGTGATGCCTGCCCCCTGCTGAGCGGCCTCACGCCTCGCGTGGAATCACCAGCCACAGCACCAGGTACAGCAGGACCTGTGGGCCGGGGAGCAGGATCGACGCCACGAACAGGGCGCGGACCAGGCTCGCGTCCCAGCCGTAGCGGGCGGCGATCCCGCCGCACACCCCGCCGAGCCACGCGTCCGTGCGTGATCGGGTCAGCCGGCGTGCGGGAGCCGAGGTGGGTTGATAGGAGGTGCTCATCGTGGTGGTCCTGTCGGTCGGGCGGGCCCGGTGCGGGGTGCTGTGATCGGGTCGTCTCCGACGCTACGAGCGCCGTCGGCCGGTGGCATCGGGGTTCACCCGGGGATATCACCTGAACTCCGGCTCGGGGTCGCCGGAGCGTCCCCGTGCGGTGGGTGCGGGGTGCTCGGCATAAACTGGACCGCATGACTGCCGCTGCCGCCGAGTTGATGGACTACGACCAGGTCATCGCCGAATTCGATCCGGTGATGGGGCTCGAGGTCCACGTCGAACTGGGTACGGCCACCAAGATGTTCTGTGGCTGCCCGACCGCCTTCGGTGCCGATCCCAACACCCAGGTGTGCCCGGTGTGCATCGGTCTGCCGGGGTCGCTGCCCGTCGTCAACCAGAAGGCCATCGAGTACGCCATCCGGATCGGTCTGGCGCTGAACTGTTCGATCCGGCCGTCGAGTGTCTTCGCCCGGAAGAACTACTTCTACCCGGATCAGCCGAAGAACTACCAGATCTCGCAGTACGACGAGCCGATCGCCTACGACGGATACCTCGACGTACAGCTCGCCGACGGCACCACCTGGCGGGTCGACATCGAGCGCGCGCACATGGAGGAGGACACCGGCAAGTCCTTGCACATCGGTGGCAGTGGACGCATCCATGGTGCCGATCACTCCCTGCTCGACTACAACCGCGCCGGGGTACCGCTGGTGGAGATCGTCACCAAGCCGATCGTCGGCGCGGGCGAACGTGCCCCGGAGGTGGCCCGCGCCTATGTGAGCGCCCTGCGTGATCTGCTGAAGGCCCTGGAGGTCTCCGACGTCCGAATGGATCAGGGTTCGCTGCGCTGTGACGCCAATCTGTCGCTGATGGCCAAGGACGCCGGCGAGTTCGGTACCCGCACCGAGACGAAGAACGTGAACTCGCTGAAGAGTGTCGAGATCGCGGTGACCTACGAGATGCGGCGTCAGGCCGCGCTGCTCACCGCCGGTGGCGAGGTCATCCAGGAGACCCGTCATTTCCACGAGACCGACGGCACCACCTCGGCCGGTCGCCGCAAGGAGACCGCCGAGGACTACCGTTACTTCCCCGAACCGGACCTGCCGCCGGTGCAGCCGTCTCAGGAGTGGATCGCCGAGCTCGGCACCACCCTGCCGGAGCTGCCGTGGGTGCGTCGTGCACGCATCCAACAGGAGTGGGGTGTGTCCGACGAGGTGATGCGCGACCTGGTGAACGTGGGCGCCGTCGATCTGATCATCGCGACCGTCGACGCCGGCGCGTCGCCCGAGGCCGCCCGCGGCTGGTGGGTGTCGTTCCTGGCCCAGCAGGCCAACAGTCGCGGCGTCGAGCTCGGCGACCTGCCGATCTCGCCGGCGCAGGTGGCCACCGTCATCGGTCTCGTCGATGCCGGCAAGCTGACCACCAAGCTGGCCCAGCAGGTCGCCACCGCCGTCCTCGACGGCGAGGGTGAGCCCGAGCAGATCGTCGCCGACCGCGGTCTGGAGGTGGTCCGCGACGACTCGGCCCTGCAGAAGGCCATCGACGAGGCGCTCGCCAACAACCCCGACATCGTCGAGAAGATCCGCGGCGGAAAGGTCAAGGCCGCCGGAAAGATCGTCGGCGACGTCATGAAAGCCACTCGCGGACAAGCAGATCCGGCTCGCGTCCAGGAGCTCGTCCTGGCCGCGTGTCAGTAGGTATCCACCGACGACCTGCCACGGCGCCCACATCGATGTGGGCGCCGTTGGTGTTTCCCGACACTCACGGACCGGGAGACGCCGTCACCGACAGACCCTGACCCGAGATCGCCGGCCGAGTGGATGGTCCACGCGGCCGTCGCTCGCCGACCAGCCCATGGAATCCCGTCGATCCGACAACCGGCAAGGAGGAGTTCGATGACGGTACCGGCACCTGACCGACGAGACCTGTTGGCGGGGTGGGAGAAACACGTGGAGTGGCCGCTGGCGGGGATCGCGACCCTGTTCCTGGTGGCGTATTCGATCCAGGTGCTCGGCCATCCGCATCGCGCGGTCGCGATCGCGCTGAACGTCGTGGTGATCGTCTCGTGGGTGGCGTTCGGCCTCGACTACCTCGTGCGGTTGCTGCTCGCGCCGCAGCGGGGACGGTGGTTTTTCCGGCACCTCCTGGACCTGGCGATCGTGGCGCTCCCGGTCCTGCGGCCACTCCGCCTGGTCGGTCTGGTGATCCTGGTGGGCACCCTGCAGAAGGCGATCGGCGGTGCCATCCGCGGGAAGGTCATCGTCTACACGGTGTCCAGCGCCGTGCTGCTCATCTACGTCGCGTCGCTGGCGGTGTACGAGTCGGAGCGCTCACACGCCGACGCCGTCATCACCAGCTTCGGTGACGCGGTGTGGTGGTCGTTCGTCACCGTCACCACCGTCGGCTACGGCGACTTCGCCCCGGTGTCGGTGACCGGTCGGGTGGTGGCGGTGCTGTTGATGATCGGCGGGATCAGCCTCATCGGTGTGGTCACCGCGACGCTCGCATCATGGATCGTCCAGCGTGTGGCCGAGGAGGACGACGCCAACCGTGCGGTGACCGCGGCCGAGATCCGAGAACTGCGTGCCGAGATCCGTTCGCTGCGCGACGCACTCACCAGCCCCCAAGCGATGGACCCCGAAGCGATGGACCCCGAAGCGATGGATGCCGGACTGTCCGACGCCGAACCGGCCCTGGACTCGTCGGAGCCGAAGGAACCCGCGGGCTGAGCGAGAACGGTGACGCATCCCGATCCGACCACGTCGCGATCGGGTGCACGGTCGACGGGATCGGGTGCACGGTGAACGGGATCGGGTGCACGGTGAACGGGATCGGGTGCACGGTGAACGGGCGGGTGCGAGCCCAGGCCTCAGGTACGGTCCTCCGACGGCGGGGGTGCGATGAAGCGGATCACGCGATCGTCGGTGCTCACCGGCTTGCCGTAGGCCCGGTTGACCGTGGCGAACTGGATCAGTCCGCTGCTCAGTGCGGTCATCCGGCCGAGGGCCCCATACCGCTTGTCCAGCACCACCGACGGCGGGTTGATCGTCGGCTTGTCCCGGGTGGGCTCGTTGATCGCGAGGATCTGTTGGGTCCGCGTCGTGGAGACGAAGATCTGTCCGCCGGTGGCCGCGCAGCCGGCGATCTGCGGCCGATCCGGCCACGTCCACAGCACCTTGGTACCCGACTCCTCGACCGCCTGGACGCGATCCTCGGTGGGACCCTGATCGGAGACATACAGTGCGCCGGTCGAACTCGGGCACAGCGCCACGTCGGATCCCAGCCCGGACGCGAGGACCTTGGGGCGTGCGTTGGAGCCCGACGACAGGTCGGTCACCATGAGCAGCTTGCCCGCCAGCGACGCCGGGTCGGCGCCCGCGGCGGGGTCACCGGCGTTGCCGGTGGCGACGACGAGCTCGGTGGGCGAGGCGAACATCAACGCGCCCATGTTGCCGGTGGCGCCCTTGGGGATTCCGGTCAGGATCGGCTTGGGTGCGTCGCCCGGGGCGATCCGCACCACCCGATTGTCCGAGGCGGTGGTGATCAGTGCGTAGATCAGCTGATCCTGATCGTAGGTGGGGGAGTAGGCGAAGTCGATCAACCCGCCGTCGCCGGAGGCGTCCACGGGGAACGTGGCCACCACCCGTTGCGGCCCATAGCGTTTGGTGGTGATGATCTTTCCGGTGGTGCGTTCGGCGACGATCGTGCTCTCGCCCTGGTCGTCGCCCGCCCGGACGCCACCGGTGGAGGCGAGGCAGGTGGCGATGACCGCGGGATCGGGATCGACACAGGGACCCGGTGGCGGAGGTTCCTGCGACTCCGTACCCCCGGGTCGGCTCTGCGGGGGCTGGCTCTGCGGCACGGCGATCGACTCGTCGTTGGCACTGAACTGTCCGGCGGCCCGATCCTGATCCTGCTGGGAGAAATCACAGCCCGCGGTGAATGCCAGTGCCGCCACCATCACACCTGCGGCCAGCGCGCGGACGACGGACGTGGATGACCCACGTCGGTACGGTGTCCGGCCCCGCGGCCCATGGTGCTGCCGCCCCAATCGCATGCCCACCACAGTAGGCGATCGGCGAGTGTGGCCCGCGCGCCGATCGCCGGGCACCCCGGGCCCGGCATCTAGAGTCGGTCGTGTGAGTGAACGCGACCAGTCCGGTGGCGGCCGGGGCGACTTCCGGCCGTCGAGTCCCTACGACGAGCCCACCGAGGCGTTCGCGGTCCCGCCGCGGCCGGCCGACGACCGCGACAGCTTCTACGACCGTCACCACGTTTCCCGGGTCGATCACATCGACGACCTCGATCCCGACGAGGTGGCGACCCGCCAGTTCGATCTGCCGCCGGTCGGACGGCCCCGCAACCCTGTGCCGCTGCCACCGGTCACCGGCGCCGACGAGGCCCCGACCGTCCCGACGCCGGCCCAACCGTCACGATCAACACCGCCGGGTGAGCCGCCGACACCGATCCCATCGGTGGAGGACACGTTCCCGGAACTGGCGAAGCCTCGTCGCGACCCTGTCCCCGACGACGAGGCGACCGCCGCCGAACCGGTCGTCGAGTCGCATCCGACGATGGAACTGACCGCGGGCGACCCCGAGTACGTCGATGACGGCGAGCCGACATCGCAGCTCGCCGCGCCGCGCCGCGATGACATCGGCCACGGCGTCCACCCCGACCATGCCGACGACACCGGGCAGCACGAGGCCGCCATCGCCACGGCACCGCGCGGCACACTCGATCTCGGCCTGCTGATCCTGCGGCTCGGCGTCGGCGTGGTGGCCGTGGCACACGGCCTGCAGAAACTGTTCGGCTGGTGGGGTGGGCCGGGTCTCGACGGCTTCCAGGCGATGCTCACCAACTCCGCCGACCCGGCGATCGGCTTCGACGCCGACTACACCAGGGTGCTCGCGATCGTGGGTGCGGTGTCGGAGACCGCCGGCGGTGTGCTGGTCATCCTCGGTCTGCTCACCCCGATCGGTGCGAGCGCGTTGGTGTCGGTGATGCTGCTCGCCGCCACCTACCGGGTCACCCTGTCGGGCGGGTTCCAGTTCTTCGCGGCGGCGGGAGGCGTCGAGTACGAACTGCTCCTGCTCGTCGCCGCGGCAGCCCTGATCCTCACCGGTCCGGGCACCTATTCGCTCGACCGAACCCGCAAGTGGGCTCGTCGCCCCTTCCTCGGGTCGGTCGCGTGGCTGATCATCGGGATCGCCGCAGCGGTCGCGGTGTGGATCCTGTGCAACGGCGCCAACCCGTTCCAGGCTGCGTGACTGCCCCGATCGCCACGAAACCCGGCCGAGGCGCACCCCTCGCGGGACGCCTCAGCCGGGATTCCCCGGTCTGTATCCGTGTGTTCTCAGTCGACCGAGCGCACAGCTCCCTTGTCGGCGGAGGTGGCGAGTTTGGCGTAGGCGCGCAGGGCGGTCGACACCTGACGCTGCCGGTCCTTCGGGGCCCACGGACGCTCGGAGGCCTCCATCTTGGCGCGCCGCTCGGCGAGCACCTCGTCGTCGACCAGCACCTCGAGACGACGGGTCTTGACGTCGATCAGGATGTGGTCGCCGTCCTCGATCAGGCCGATCACGCCGCCGGCAGCGGCCTCGGGCGAGATGTGGCCGACCGACAGCCCCGAGGATCCGCCGGAGAACCGGCCATCGGTGATCAAGCCACACTTCTTGCCCATGCCGGTGCCCTTCATGAAGGCGGTCGGGTGCAGCATCTCCTGCATACCCGGACCGCCGGACGGGCCCTCGTAGCGGACCACGAGCACCTCTCCGGCCTGCAGGGTCTTCGACAGGATGACGTGGACGGCGTCCTCCTGGCTCTCGACGACCCGGGCCGGACCCTCGAAGTGCCACAGGTCCTCGCTGATCCCCGCGGTCTTCAGAACCGCACCGTCTTCGGCGAGGTTGCCGCGCAGCACGCACAGGCCGCCTTCGACGGTGTAGGCGTGCTCGATGTCGCGGATGCATCCGCCCTCGGCGTCGGTGTCGAGCGAACTCCAGCGGTTGGCGGTGGAGAACGGGGTGGTGGTGCGCACTCCACCGGGGGCGGCGTGGAACAGTTCGAACGCGGTATCGGTGGCCTTGCCGCCGCGGATGTCCCAGTCGTCGAGGCCCGTACCCAGGGTGGCGGAGTGGACGGTGGACGCGGTGTCGTCGATCAGGCCACCGCGGCGCAGTTCACCCAGGATCGCGGGGATTCCACCCGCACGGTGAACGTCTTCCATGTGGTAGTCGGAGTTGGGTGACACCTTCGACAGGCACGGCACCTGACGACTGATCTGATCGATCACCGACAGATCGAAGTCGGCGACCTCGCCCTCCTGGGCGGCGGCCAGGATGTGCAGCACCGTGTTGGTGGAGCCGCCCATCGCGACGTCGAGCGCCATCGCGTTGCGGAAAGCGGTGGGGGTGGCGATGTTTCGCGGCAGCACCGATGCATCGTCGTCGCGGTACCAGCGGGTGGCGGCCTCCACCACGACCCGGCCGGCACGCTCGAACAGTGCGTGGCGGGCCTCGTGGGTCGCCAGGGTGGAACCGTTGCCCGGCAGGGCCAGACCCAGTGCCTCGGTGAGGCAGTTCATCGAGTTCGCGGTGAACATGCCCGAGCACGAACCGCAGGTCGGGCACGCCGATCGCTCGACCTCGGACAGGCCGTCGTCGTCGACGTCGGAGTTGGCCGAGGCGGAGATGGTGGTGATCAGGTCGGTGGGAGCGTGGGCGACACCGTCGACGACGACCGCCTTACCGGCCTCCATCGGACCGCCGGACACGAACACGGTGGGGATGTTCAGGCGCATCGCGGCATTGAGCATGCCGGGAGTGATCTTGTCGCAGTTGGAGATACACACCAGTGCGTCGGCGGTGTGGGCGTTGACCATGTACTCGACGGAGTCGGCGATGATCTCGCGGCTCGGCAGCGAGTACAGCATGCCGCTGTGGCCCATCGCGATGCCGTCGTCGACGGCGATCGTGTGGAATTCGCGCGGCACGCCACCGGCTGCCCGCACCGCGTCGGCGACGATCTCGCCCACGTCCTTGAGGTGCACGTGACCGGGCACGAACTGGGTGTAGGAGTTCGCGATGGCGACGATCGGCTTGCCGAAATCGTCGTCGGTCATACCGGTGGCACGCCACAGGGAGCGGGCTCCGGCCGCCTCGCGGCCGACGGTGGTGGTGCGGGACCTCAGGGCTGGCATGGACTTCCTCGATCAGACAGGGTGCTGACGCACGATTGCGCGGTGGGCTGCTGACCGTCCACGTTACTCCCCGCTCACCTGGGCCAACAAAAACTTCGGCCCACGTCAGGGGTCACGAAACGGTCGTACCCACCGATCGGGGTCAACGCCGTGCACCCGGTCGGAGATTCCCCGCTGCCGAATCCCTGCCCCGGGGTTCCCGACCGACTCCGACCGTCAGATACCCAGTACCGCCTTGGCGATCATGAAGTAGATGATCAGACCGGTCGCGTCGCAGAAGGTCGAGATGAACGGGGTGGAGAACACCGCCGGGTCGACCCGGATCGACTTCGCGATCAGCGGCATCATGCCGCCGACCGTCGCCGCCATCGTGCAGATCGACAGGATCGTCAGGCCGATCACCGCGCCGATCTCGAGCTCATAGGCCAGGCTCGCGACGGTGAATCCGACGATACCGAGGATCGCACCGAGGGTCAGGCCCACCCGGACCTCCTTGCCGGCCACCCGCAACACATCGCGCGGTGCGGCCTCGCCGGTGGCCAGTGCGCGGGTCACCGTGGTGGCCGCCTGCGACCCGGTGTTGCCGCCGATGCCGGTGAGCAGCGGGATGAACAGCGCCAGCGCCACCTTCTGCTCCAAGGTGCCCTCGAAGATCTCGAGCACGTTGACGGTCAGGATGGCCGAGATCGCCAGTACGAACAGCCAGACGATGCGGGCGCGGGTGATCGACAGCACCGACGCCAGCAGGTAGGGCTCGCGCAGCGGCTCGCTCGCCCCGGCACGTGCCTCATCGGTGTCGCGGGCCTGTTCGACGACCTCTGCGGCGTCGTCGATGGTCAGCATCCCGACGAGTCGGCGTTCGCGATCGGTCACCGGCATCGCCAGGACCGCGCGGTCGATACAGCGTTGCGCGGTGAGCTCGGCGTCGTCGTCGGCATAGGCGGCGATCGGTTTGTGCATCATCGTCGACAGCGGGGTGTCGGCGTCACTCAGCAGCAGGTCACGGAGGCTGACGACGCCCTCCAGCACGCGGCCGTCGCCGATCACGGGGACGGTGTAGATGGTCTCCACCTCGTGGCCACGCTCCTTGACCCGGGCGAGGGCCAGCGCGGCGGTGTCGTCGACGTAGGCGTGCACCACCTCGGGGCTCATCCGGCGACCCACCGACCCGCGCGGGAAACCGAGGACGACACCGGTCATCTCACGCTCGTCCGGGGTCAGCTGCTGGACCAGGGCCTTGGCGACGGCGGCCGGGAGTTCGTCCAGGAGTTCGGCGCGGTCGTCGGGATCGAGGTGGTCGAAGGCCTCGGCGACGTCGGCGGTGCCGAGATCGGCGATCAGGTCGACCTGCGACACGGCGGTCAGGTCGTCGAAGACCTCGACCGCGGTGGGTTTGGGCAGCAGGCGGAAGGCGACGCCGCGGCGTTTCCGGGGGAGACGGTCGAGGATGCCCGCCACCTCACCGTGGTGCAGGGTGGCGAGGAGGTCGCCGGCCTCGGTGAGGGCGCCGTCGTCGATCAGGGCGCCGATCTCGTCGGGGTTCACGATCTGCTGGGTCACGGATGAACCCTATCGCCACACCGGCTGCACGATGGGGCCGCACTTGTCTCGAAAGCGCAGCTCAGCGCGCGTTCACGCGGGCGTCACCGCGGAGTCATCCGGCCGATGCCGACGAGTCACCCCGGCGTCAGTGCGCGGCGTCGCCGGAGGCGTAGGGATCCGGGATGCGGCCCCGGCTCGCCGCGGACAGTCGCGGCAGGTCCTGGAAGGTGATCGTGGGCAGCTTCACCCGGGTGTCGTCGACGAGCACCGCACGCACCGGACCCCACTTGGTGAACTGCAGGCCGTCGATCTCCGGCCAGCTGATGTCCCGGGCGGAGAAGGTGCTGATCGCCCGTAGGCCGTCCTCGGTGACGACGGTTCTGATCCGGGCGATCCACGATGCCAGGAAGATCGGCAGGATCAGCGTCCAGCCGAGCCAGGGCAGGCTCGCGCCGGCCAGGACCAGTGCCACGAGAAAGGCCATCGGGACCGCGAAGTAGGCGAGCTTGCTCAGGCGGAAGGTCTGGGGCAGCTCGGGCACCTCCGGCTCGGCGCCGGGAGTTGCCGGCGTGGACTCGGAACCGGACGATGCAGCAGAAGACACGATCCCATTGTGGCATCCGGGCCGTACCGGTCGGTGCGGGCCTCTCCCCGGTTGCCCCGACGACCAGTACCTTCCCAGGATGTGGGACCAGCGGGGGCGGAGTTTGACTCTCCACTATCTGCACCCCTACCGTGAACAACGTGATGCACAACGAGCTTCTCGTAGTAATCGGCCGGCGCGTCGTCGCCTGACCGGTCACCTCGTAGACCAAGCCAGCATCGACGCGCCACCCTCGAACAGCCTCGCTGTCGGGGGTTTTTTGTTGCCACCGATCAAGACCGCCATCACGACCCACCCGTCAAGACCACGAACATGAAGGACCGTGCAGTGAGCGCACCAACAGCACGTACGGACACCAGCGGAGCCGGCTCGACCGCCCCCGCCGCGCGTCAGGAATCGCCAGCGGCAGGGAGCCTCCGCGCCGTACGGCAGAACACCGTCGCCCCCGAGCGTGTCTCGGGTGCGCAGTCGGTGGTCCGGTCGCTCGAAGAGCTCGGGGTCGACGTCGTCTTCGGTATCCCCGGTGGAGCGGTCCTCCCGGTCTACGACCCGCTGCTCGACTCGCAGAAGGTCCGTCACGTCCTGGTCCGCCACGAGCAGGGCGCGGGGCATGCCGCGACCGGCTACGCGCAGGTCGCAGGCCGTGCCGGCGTCATGATGGCCACCTCGGGCCCGGGTGCCACGAACCTGGTGACCCCGCTCGCCGACGCCCAGATGGACTCGGTCCCGGTGGTCGCCATCACCGGCCAGGTCGGTCGCGCGCTGATCGGTACCGATGCCTTCCAGGAGGCCGACATCTCCGGCATCACCATGCCGGTGACCAAGCACAACTTCCTGGTCAGCAATGCCGCCGAGATCCCGCAGGTCATCGCCGAGGCGTTCCACATCGCCGAGAGCGGTCGTCCCGGCGCGGTCCTCGTCGACATCCCGAAGGACATCCTGCAGAGCCAGACCACCTTCTCGTGGCCGCCGCAGATCGACCTGCCGGGCTACCGCCCGGTGACCAAGCCGCACGGCAAGCAGGTCCGCGAGGCCGCACGCCTGATCAACGCCGCGAAGCACCCGGTGCTCTACGTCGGTGGCGGTGTGATCAAGGCCAATGCCTCCGAAGAACTGCTCGAGCTCGCCGAGCTGACCGGAATCCCCGTGGTCACCACGCTGATGGCGCGTGGTGCGTTCCCGGACTCGCACAATCTGCACCTGGGTATGCCGGGCATGCACGGAACCGTCGCCGCGGTCGCCGCGCTGCAGCGCAGCGACCTGCTGATCACCCTGGGTGCGCGGTTCGACGACCGCGTCACCGGTCAGCTGTCGTCGTTCGCGCCGGACGCCAAGGTCATCCATGCCGACATCGACCCGGCCGAGATCGGCAAGAACCGTCACGCCGACGTCCCGATCGTCGGTGACTGCCAGGCGGTGATCACCGACCTGATCGAGACCCTGCGCAATGAGCGGGCCACCACCGACTCGGCACCCGACCTCGGCGAATGGTGGGCATACCTCGACGGCATCCGTCGCACCTACCCGCTGAGCTACGACCGCCCGGCCGACGGATCGATGTCGCCGGAGTTCGTCATCTCGCAGATCGGCCGGATCGCCGGACCCGACGCGGTGTATTGCGCCGGCGTCGGCCAGCACCAGATGTGGGCCGCGCAGTTCATCTCCTACGAGAAGCCGCGCAGCTGGCTCAACTCCGGTGGGCTGGGCACCATGGGTTACGCCGTCCCGGCGGCGATGGGCGCCAAGATGGCCGCACCGGAGAAAGAGGTGTGGGCGATCGACGGTGACGGCTGCTTCCAGATGACCAACCAGGAGCTGGCGACCTGCGCGATCGAGGGCATCCCGATCAAGGTCGCCCTGATCAACAACGGAAACCTGGGCATGGTCCGCCAGTGGCAGACGCTGTTCTACGAGGAGCGGTACTCCAACACCGATCTGGCGACGCACTCGATGCGCATCCCGGATTTCGTGAAGCTCGCCGAGGCGCTCGGCTGCGCCGCCTTCCGCGTGGAGAACGAGGCCGACGTCGACGAGGTGATCGCCAAGGCCCGCGAGATCAACGACCGCCCGGTCGTGATCGACTTCATCGTCGGGGCCGACGCGCAGGTCTGGCCGATGGTCGCCGCCGGTACCGGCAACGACGAGATCATGGCCGCCCGCGACATCCGTCCGCTGTTCGACGACGACGCGTCGGCCGCCGATCCGTCGGCGATCCACGAGGTCGTCAACCAGGAAACCAATCTCGGCCAGGAGGGTGAGAGCAAGTGAGTACCCATACCCTGAGCGTGCTCGTGGAGGACCGCCCGGGCGTCCTGGCACGCGTCTCGTCGCTGTTCTCGCGCCGCGGCTTCAACATCGAGTCGCTGGCCGTCGGCCCGACCGAGATCAAGGGCATCTCGCGGATGACCATCATGGTCTCGGTGGAGGACTTCCCGCTCGAGCAGGTCACCAAGCAGCTGAACAAGCTGATCAACGTGATCAAGATCGTCGAGCAGGATCCCTCGAGTTCGGTCTCGCGTGAGCTGCTGATGGTCAAGGTCCGTGCCGACTCATCGGTCCGCACCGAGGTCATCGAGGTCGTGAACCTGTTCCGCGCCAAGGTGATCGACGTGTCACCGGAATCGCTGACCATCGAGGCGACCGGCACCGGCGAGAAGCTCGAGGCGCTGTTGCGGATGCTCGATCCGTACGGCATCCGCGAGATCGCCCAGTCGGGGGCGGTCACCCTCGGACGAGGGCCCAAGAGCATGTCGGCCAACCGCTGACCTACCGCAAGTAACATCGGGCCCCTCGCGTCGAGAACCGAATCGCCTGGGGCACACCACAATAGTGAAGGGAAGCCAACTGTGGCGATTGAACTGTTCTACGACGACGACGCGGATCTGTCGATCATCCAGGGCCGCAAGGTCGCGGTGATCGGATACGGCAGCCAGGGCCACGCCCACTCGCTGTCGCTGCGCGACTCCGGGGTCGACGTGGCCATCGGTCTGCGCGAGGGCAGCAAGTCGCGGGAGAAGGCCGCCGAGCAGGGCCTGAAGGTGATGAGCAACGCCGAGGCCGCAGCCTGGGCCGACGTCATCATGCTGCTGGCCCCCGACACCAGCCAGGCCCAGATCTTCACCGAGGACATCGAGCCCAACCTGAAGGACGGCGACGCCCTCTTCTTCGGTCACGGCCTGAACATCCACTTCGGTCTGATCAAGCCCCCGGCCAACGTCACCATCGGCATGGTCGCCCCGAAGGGCCCGGGCCACCTGGTCCGCCGCCAGTTCGTCGACGGCAAGGGCGTGCCCTGCCTGATCGCCATCGAGCAGGACCCGAAGGGCGAGGGTCAGGCCCTCGCGCTGAGCTACGCCTCGGCCATCGGTGGTGGCCGCGCCGGCATCATCAAGACCACCTTCAAGGAAGAGACCGAGACCGACCTCTTCGGTGAGCAGGCCGTGCTGTGCGGTGGCACCGAGGAACTGGTCAAGACCGGTTTCGAGGTCATGGTCGAGGCCGGTTACGCCCCCGAGATGGCCTACTTCGAGGTGCTGCACGAGCTCAAGCTGATCGTCGACCTCATGTACGAGGGTGGCATCGCCCGGATGAACTACTCGGTGTCCGACACCGCCGAGTTCGGCGGATACCTGTCGGGCCCGCGGGTCATCGACGCCGACACCAAGGAGCGCATGCGCGCCATCCTGAAGGACATCCAGGACGGGACCTTCGTCAAGCGCCTCGTCGCCAATGTGGAGGGCGGCAACAAGGAGCTCGAGGGTCTGCGGGCGAAGAACGCCGAGCACCCGATCGAGGTGACCGGCAAGAAGCTGCGTGACCTGATGAGCTGGGTCGACCGCCCGATCACCGAGACCGCCTGAGTCGTCGGAGAATCCGGCCGTCCCCGGCCACACGCCCCCGCGGGCCCCGCACCTGGACTTCCGGGTGCGGGGCCCGCGGGCTTTGCGGTGACGGCGATTCTGCGGTGGCCGCGATTCTGCGGTGGCCGCGATGTCCCTGCGGTGTCACGGCTCTCGTCGGGTCGGCACCCCGGCGGTGCCGCGAGCCGATCCGAGTCACCCGACCATGCGGTGATCGAATCGGGCGACGGGTGTCGGCGCCGGTGCCGGATACGCGAAGACAACTGCGCCCCTTCCCGGATCGGGAAGGGGCCAGTCCTGGAGACATGTTCTGTCGATCAGATCGGCGTGAAACCCTTGTACTTGGTGGTCTTCACGAAGTTGAGCACAGGTCCGATGTTGGTTCCGGTCTCGGGTCCGATGCAGCCGAGGAAGTAGTAGGCGTTGACCATGCCGACCAGGCGGTCGCCGACCACGACCGGGCTACCCGAATCGCCCTCGATCACACAGATCTGGGAGAAGTGGACGTCACCGTCGGAGAACCAGGCGATGCCGCACGTGTTGCCCGTGGTACGGCCGGTCTTGCACGCGATGGTGGGGAAGCCGATCGGACGGGTGTCGATGGACCGGATGGTGACACCGTTGACCGAGCGCTGCGGCACCACGCGGCTCTTGTCGAACTGGATGATCGCAACGTCGTCCTTGGAATTGGAGTACGTGATCACACCGGCCTGGCCGCGATCGGAGTAGGTTTCCGACAGCACCACCTGACCGGGCTTCCCGCAGTGGCCCGCGGTGATACCGATCAGTTCACCGGTCTTGGCATGTCCGATGGTGGTCAGCGTGCAGGCCGACGCGGAATTGCCGCCCTTGAGGACCAGGATTCCCGATCCTCCGCCGAGATTGATCTTCGCCGGCGCCGCCGAAGCGGTACCCGGTGCCCCCCAGCCTGCCAGTACGGTCGCTGCCAGGACAGCCAACAATACTGTCAGCTTCTTCTTCATTCACACTCCACTCTCGACACACCCGACCTCGTCAACACCCGACGTCCACACACCGTTCACCACCCGGGTACGACGTCCGGTGGTCCACCGTACCGGCGCCGCGGAGCGCATCGCCCCCACCGGGACAACCGCGTCCGCATTGCAACCGATCCGTGATGGCCGCCGGGTAACGACGATCACAATGTACTCCGCGCCGGCAGACGGTGGTCCCGGGTTTCGACGACCGGTGACCAAGGTCCTGGTCACGCCCTCTAAGCTGTCAGCTGGATGCTTTTAGGGCATCGCACCCGATCTCGCAACCCATACTGGAGAACAACTGTGACCACAGCAGGCCTGCCGGTCGTCCTCATCGCCGACAAACTGGCCCCGTCCACCGTGGAAGCCCTCGGTGACGGTGTCGAGGTGCGCTGGGTGGACGGCCCCGACCGTCCCAAGCTCCTCGAGGCCGTCGTCGACGCCGATGCGCTCCTGGTCCGTTCCGCCACCACCGTCGACGCCGACGTGCTCGATTCCGGCAAGAAGCTGAAGATCATCGCCCGCGCAGGCGTCGGCCTCGACAACGTCGACGTCCCCGCTGCCACCGAGCGCGGCGTCATGGTGGTCAACGCGCCGACCTCGAACATCCACACCGCCGCCGAGCACGCGATCAGCCTGCTGCTGTCGACCGCGCGCCAGATCCCGGCCGCCGACGCCACGCTGCGCGAGCACACCTGGAAGCGCTCGTCGTTCAACGGCGTCGAGATCTTCGACAAGACCGTCGGCGTGGTCGGGCTCGGCCGCATCGGCCAGCTGGTCGCCGCGCGTCTCGCCGCGTTCGAGACCCACATCATCGCCTTCGACCCCTACGTGTCGCCGGCCCGCGCCGCGCAGCTGGGCATCGAGCTCGTCTCCCTCGACGAACTGCTCGAGCGTGCCGACTTCATCACCGTGCACCTGCCCAAGACCCCGGAGACCCTGGGTCTGATCGGTGCCGAGCAGCTCGCCCGCACCAAGAAGGGCGTCATCATCGTCAACGCCGCCCGCGGTGGTCTGGTCGACGAGCAGGCGCTGGCCGACGCGATCAGTTCCGGTCAGGTCCGCGCCGCCGGCCTCGACGTGTACGCCACCGAGCCGTGCACCGATTCGCCGCTGTTCGAGCTGCCGCAGGTCGTCGTGACCCCGCACCTCGGTGCATCCACCAGCGAGGCACAGGATCGTGCCGGCACCGACGTCGCCAAGAGCGTGCGTCTGGCGCTGGCCGGCCACTTCGTCCCCGATGCGGTGAACATCACCGGCGGCAAGGTCGACGAAGAGGTCGCCCCGTGGCTGGAGATGGCCCGCAAGCTCGGTGTCCTGATCGGCGCGATCAGCACCGAACTGCCGTCGTCGATCGTCGTCGACGTGCGCGGTGAGCTGGCCTCCAGCGACGTGTCGGTGCTGGGCCTGTCGGCGCTGCGCGGTCTGTTCCAGGCCGTGCTCGACGACCCGATCACCTTTGTCAACGCCCCCGCTGTGGCCGAGGCCCGCGGCGTGACCAGCGAGGTCACCACCGCCACCGAGAGCCCCAACCACCGCAGCGTCGTGGACGTCAAGGCCGTGTTCGCCGACGGATCGGTGCACAACGTGTCCGGGTCGATCACCGAGCCGCGCCAGGTGGAGAAGATCGTCAACATCAACGGACGCAACTTCGACCTGCGCGCCGAGGGCCTCAACCTGCTGGTCAGCTACACCGACCAGCCGGGCTCGCTGGGCAAGATCGGCACCCTTCTGGGCGATGCCGGCATCGACATCCTGGCCGCCGCGCTGTCGCAGGACGTCGAGGGCACGGGCGCGACCGTCATCCTGCGCGTGAGCCGCAAGGTCGACGACTCCGTCGTCGACGCCATCAGTGGTGCCGTGGGCGCCACCCTGATCGAGCAGGTGGACCTGTCGTGAAACTCGCCGTGATCGCCGGTGACGGCATCGGCCCCGAGGTCATCGCCGAGGCACTCGAGGTGCTGCGCGCCGTGGTGCCCGACGTCGAGACCACCGAGTACGACCTCGGTGCACGCCGCTACCACCGCAACGGTGAGCTGCTCACCGACGCCGACCTGGACTCACTGCGTGAGCACGACGCGATCCTGCTGGGCGCCATCGGCGACCCGTCGGTTCCGTCGGGTGTGCTCGAACGCGGTCTGCTGCTCACGATGCGGTTCGCGCTCGACCATCACGTCAACCTGCGTCCGTCACGGCGTCTGCCGGGTGTGACCTCGCCGCTCGCCGGCGACCCCGACATCGACTTCGTGGTGGTCCGCGAAGGCACCGAGGGTCCCTACACCGGCAACGGTGGAGCGATCCGCGTCGGCACCCCCAACGAGGTGGCGACCGAGGTCAGCGTCAACACCCGCTTCGGTGTGGAGCGTGTGGTCCGGGATGCGTTCGAGCGCGCGACCCGACGCCGCAAGCACCTCACGCTGGTCCACAAGACCAACGTGCTGACCTTCGCCGGTTCTCTGTGGAGCCGTGCGGTGGCCGAGATCGGCAAGGACTACCCCGACGTCACCACCGACTACTGTCACGTGGACGCGGCGACCATCTACCTGGTCACCGATCCGGGTCGCTTCGACGTGATCGTCACCGACAACCTCTTCGGCGACATCATCACCGACATCGCGGCCGCGGTGTCGGGTGGTATCGGTCTCGCGGCGTCGGGCAACATCGACGCCACCGGGACCAACCCGTCGATGTTCGAGCCGGTCCACGGCAGCGCCCCGGACATCGCGGGCCAGGGCAAGGCCGATCCGACCGCCGCGATCCTGTCGGCGGCACTGCTGCTCGAGCAGGTCGGCGAGTCCGACGCCGCCCGCCGCGTGGAGAAGGCCGTCGCCGACGACCTGCTCGAGCGCAACGGTCAGACGCTGTCGACCTCGGAGATCGGAAAGCGAATCCGCGAGCGCCTGTAGCGCGATGCTTCTCGACTGATGTGAGCGAAGGCCGGTCCCCACTCGGGGCCGGCCTCCGTCGTCTGCGCGGTGTTTGTCGGCGCCGACTTCGTCGTCGCGGGCCGCTCGCCTTACCGCGTGTTTTCCCTCCTCATTGCATCGGTCGCAGGCTCCCTCGCTCTTCGTCAGTCCAGACACGCGACGGCCGCTCGGCCGTGGGTGTTGTTGTTGCTGGTTGAGCCGGTGAGGAGCGGAGCGACGAGGCGTGTCGAAGCCTCCGGTGGCCGATGTCGGGTGGTGAGCACCTCGTGGGTGCGTTTCGATGTGACGTGACCGAGGTTTCGACGGTCGGTCGGCCTCGCTGGCGCGAGGACGTCCTGCTCAACCACCGTGTGGGGTGCGCGAGGACGTCCTGCTCAACCACTGGTTGTTGCTGGTTGAGCCGGTGAGGAGCGGAGCGACGAGGCGTGTCGAAACCTCCGGTGGCCGATGTCGGGTGGTGAGCACCTCGTGGGTGCGTTTCGGCGTGAGGTGGCCGAGGTTTCGACGGTCGGTCGGCCTCGCTGGCGCGAGGACGTCCTGCTCAACCACCGGTTGTTGCTGGTTGAGCCGGTGAGGAGCGGAGCGACGAGGCGTGTCGAAGCCTCCGGTGGCCGATGTCGGGTGGTGAGCACCTCGTGGGTGCGTTTCGATGTGACGTGACCGAGGTTTCGACGGTCGGTCGGCCTCGCTGGCGCGAGGACGTCCTGCTCAACCACCGTGTGGGGAGCGCGAGGACGTCCTGCTCAACCACTGGTTGTTGCTGGTTGAGCCGGTGAGGAGCGGAGCGACGAGGCGTGTCGAAACCTCCGGTGGCCGATGTCGGGTGGTGAGCACCTCGTGGGTGCGTTTCGATGTGACGTGGCTGAGGTTTCGACGGTCGGTCGGCCTCGCTGGCGCGAGGACGTCCTGCTCAACCACCGTGTGGGGAGCGCGAGGACGTCCTGCTCAACCACCGTGTGGGGAGCGCGAGGACGTCCTGCTCAACCATCGTGTGGGGTTCGTCCTGCTCAACCACCGTGTGGGGAGCGCGAGGACGTCCTGCTCAACCGGCGGTTGGGGCGTGGCCGCGCGGCCCGAGGTCTGTCACCACTGGCCAGACGGACACTACTTGTTCTAGTTACAATAGAACTATAGGATTTGGCTGTGTTGATCCGAATCGACCCCGCCGACCGCGCGCCGATCTTCGAACAGATCGCGGCGTCGGTCCGTCGGGCGATCGCCGCCGGTGACGTCGTACCGGGGGAGCGCTTGCCGGCCGCACGGGATCTTGCCGCCTCACTCGAGGTGAACGTGCACACCGTGCTGCGCGGCTATCAGCTGTTGCGCGACGAGGGCCTCGTCGAACTGCGGCGTGGCCGCGGAGCTGTGGTGTCCGAATCAGCACCCGCGAAGGCCGAATGGGGTGCGGCTATCGACGCGCTGGTCGAGGTGGCGCGACGATTCGGTGTGAGTGCAACGGAACTGACCACCGAGATCACCAGGAGGATGTCATGACCACCCCCGCGACGGGCATGCAGAGCTCATCGGGACCGACACGGGCGCAACGTCTTCGGATTCTGCCGCTTGGAATCGTTCCGCCGGTCGCGGCCGGCGTGGTGGCCGTGTCGCTACTCAGCGCGTGGCGGCCGGACCTCCCCGATCCCATGGCCTCGCACTGGGGTTCCCACGGTGTCGACGGCACGAGCAGTATCACCGGTGCCATCGTGATGGCGGTGGCCGCGGCGGTGATCGGTGCGGTGATCGGCGGGGCCACCTGCTGGTGGGGTCGCGACACGCGGATCACGCGCACCGTGGTGGCGTTGGTGAACTTCCTCGCCGTGGTCATCGCCGGGATCGTCCCGGCGGTGGCGGCGGACCAGCGCGGAGTCACCGACATCGACTCGCTGTCGACACCGGTGTGGCCGATCGTGATCACCTTCGGTGTCGCAGTGCTCGTCGCGGCGGCGTCGGCGGCACTGATCCCGCGGTGGACAGCCGCAGAACCTGGCGCCGTCGGTGTGACACCGCCCGGTGACCTCGCCGCCGGGGAACGGTTCTTCTGGCGCCGCAACGTCTCCACGTCACCCTGGGCTGCCGTGGCCGTCGGCGTCGTCGAACTGGTCCTGCTGATCGTCGCGGTGGTCGTCGGGCCGTGGTGGCTGCTGGTCCCGATCGTCGTCGTGGTGATGTTGTCTGCCGCGGCATTGTGGTCGGTGCGGGTCACGGTGGACCGCAGGCAGATCGAGGTCCGCGGCATCTTCGGCCGGCCACGCCGCCGGATTCCGATGGGCGACGTGGTCCGGGCCGAAGTGGTGCCGGTCCGTGCGCTCGCCGACTTCGGTGGCTACGGATTCCGGTTGTCGGTGCATGGACCCCTGCGTGGCGCACAGGGTTTCGTGCTCCGCTCCGGACCGGGACTGCTGCTGACCCGGTCCGACGGGCGTCGCGACATCGTGGTGGTGGACGACGCCGACATCGCGGCGGGCCTGATCAACGCGGGTATCCGGCCGGCGGCCGGCAACTGACCCGTTCAGGCCCCACGTTTCAGGCCACCGGCTCCGGCTCCGGCACGGGGTCGGCAGGGACCAGGGGGATGGCGGCGAGTGGTGCCGCGGCTCCGATCAGGAATGCGATCGGGAAGCCGACCGCGGTGATCACCGCGCCGAACGCCGGGGTGATGGCGGCGGTCGCCAGATACTGGGCGGTGTTCTGCACTGCGAGACCTCGTCCGCTCCACCGAGGTCCGGCGAACTCGGCGATTGCGGTGAAGGCCAGGCCGTTGTCGGCGACGCTGACGATCGAGGCCACCATCATGATCGCCACCGCCACCGGGGTGTCGAGCCAATCGGTGAGGGCCAATGCCACCATCGCCACGCCGGCGACCGAGGCGATCACGCGGATCGGTCGCATCCTCGACAACCACGCATCCGACCATCGGCCGGCCGCGATGCGGCCCAGCGCTCCCACGGTCTGCGTCACGGTGACCATCAGCCCGGCCGCAGCCGGCGACCAGTGTTTGGCGACGATCAGCCACGTGGGGACGAAGGTCCACAGCATCGACTGCGGGATGACGAGCAACACACTCACCGCGTGCACCCGGGTCAGGAACGTGCTGCGACGGTAGGGATTCGGCTGGGGCTCGTCGGCTACCGCGCCGCCGGGACGAGCGGGTGGATCGACGATCCCGACGATGCACACCAGCAATCCGATCCCGGTGACCACTGCCGGCACGATCAGCGCCGCGGCGATCCCGTGCCGCGCGGCGATCACCGGCATCGTCAACGCACAGACCGCGATCCCCAAGGGCTGGGCCATCTGCCGCACTCCCATCGCGGTTCCGCGCTGCCGGGGTGGGAACCACCCCACGACGATCCGGCCACTGGCGCCGTTGGCCGCGCCCGACCCGAGACCGCCGACGAACAGGCACACGGCCAGAACCCAGTGCGGCGCATGGTTCCACGCGGCGACCAGGGTCATGGCTGCGCCGACAAACGTGATCGTCAACGAGATCATCAGGATCAGTCGCTCGCCGTGGCGGTCGAGCAGCACGCCCCACCCCAGGATCGCCAGCATCAGTCCGACGGTCGGGATCGTCGCCAGTACCGAGGCGTCGGTGATGGACATGCCGTCGGCATGCAGTGCCGGGATGAGGTAGGCGAAGCCGCTCACCACGCAGGTCGTGGTCATGGCGGCGATCAGCGAGCAGACGAGCATCACCCACCTCCGGGTGGCTCCGACGGATTCGACGGCTTCCATGACACCTCCTGGCTATCACGAAAATCTCATATATTGGAACGAAGTGTTCACATTTTAGAACGGGTTCCCCTGATGCGACCAATCGACGTCTCGCACTGTGGACACCGGCCGGTGCGATAGGCTCGGACCCATGCGTCTTGGTCGAATCGCCAGTCCCGACGGTGTCGCCTTTGTCTCCCTTGATGACTCCGAGGGCGGCGTCGTCGCCAAGGAGATCGCCGAACATCCCTTCGGTACGCCGACCTTCACCGGTCGGTCGTGGCCGCTGGCCGATGTGCGGCTGCTCGCCCCGATCCTCGCCTCCAAGGTGATCTGCATCGGCAAGAATTACGCCGCGCACGCGGCCGAGATGGGCGGTGAGGCACCGGCGGATCCGGTGATCTTCATCAAGCCCAACACGTCGATCATCGGTCCCGAGGTGCCGATCGTGCGGCCGCCGTCCGCCGAGCGGGTGGACTTCGAGGGTGAACTCGCCGTCGTCATCGGTCGCCCCTGCAAGGACATCCCGGCCGCCAAGGCGGCCGACGTGATCCTCGGCTACACCGTGGCCAACGACGTCACCGCCCGCGACCAGCAGGCGATCGACGGGCAGTGGACACGCGCCAAGGGCTACGACACCTTCTGTCCGCTCGGTCCGTGGATCGAGACCGCCTTCGACCCGTCCGATGTGGAACTCGTCACCGAACTCGACGGCGTCGTCAAGCAGCGCAGCCGAACGTCGTTGATGCTGCACGGCATCGGCGAGATCGTGGAGTGGATCTCCCGGGTGATGACCCTTCTCCCGGGTGATGTGATCCTCACCGGCACCCCCGAGGGAATCGGGCCCATGGTTGCCGGCCAACGGGTTTCGGTCACCGTCTCCGGGCTGGGCACGCTCAGCAATCCGGTGGTGGACAAGCCGTGACCGCCCCCGCGCCGCAGAAGGCCCGGATCAACGGGATCGACATCGCCTATGAGGTGGCCGGTTCCGGCCCGCTCGTCGTGATGGTGATGGGCACCGGTAGCCCCGGGCGCGTCTGGAAGGCCAACCAGTTCCCGGCCCTGCGTAAGGCCGGCTATCGCGTCGCGATCTTCGACAACCGTGGGATCGCGCCGTCGTCGGAGTGCACCGAGGGCTTCACCCTCGACGACATGGTCGCCGACACCGCAGGGCTGATCGAGCATCTCGGCGACGGACCGGCATTCGTCGTCGGCACCTCGCTCGGCGCACGCATCACCCAGGAGCTCGCGCTGGCGCGTCCCGATGTGGTGCGTGGCGCGGTGATGCTGGCCACCTACGGTCGCACCACTCCACTGCAGCAGGCGTTCTCGGCCGGGGAGCGGGCGCTCTACGACCAGAGGATCACCCTGCCCAGCGAGTACGAGGCCGCGATCACCGCGCACATGAACCTCTCGCCGCACACGCTCGCCGATGACCGTTCCGCACGGGACTGGCTCGACATCATCGGCTTCTCGCCGCAGACGGTGACGCCGGGTGTGCGTGCCCAGCTCGAACTGCACAGCGGTGAGACCTCGCGACTCGACGCCTACCGGGCGATCACCGTGCCGTCGCTGGTCGTCGGTTTCGCCGACGACCGTACGCTTCCGGCGTTTCTGGCCCGTGAGGTGGCCGACGTGATCCCGACCGCGGAGTACATCGAGGTCGCCCGCGCCGGACACTTCGGCTATCTGGAGCAGCCGGCCGAGGTGAACGGATTGATCATCGACTTCTGCAACCGACACCGGGACTGAGCGTTCACCGGGTTCGATACCCTGAGGGCCATGACCAGTTCCGATGCAGTCCGTGTCCGATTCTGTCCGTCGCCGACCGGGACCCCGCACGTCGGCATGGTGCGAACGGCCTTGTTCAACTTCGCGCAGGCGCGCCATGACAAGGGCACCTTCGTCTTTCGGATCGAAGACACCGATGCCGCCCGCGACACCCAGGAGTCGTACGACGCGATCCTCGAATCGCTGCGCTGGCTGGGCCTGGACTGGGACGAGGGCCCCGAGGTCGGCGGACCCTACGGGCCGTACCGGCAGTCCGAGCGTCGCGACATCCACATCGACGTGGTGGCCCGACTGCTCGCCGCCGGCGAGGCGTACGAGGCCTACTCCAGTCCCGAGGAAGTGGAAGCGCGCCACCGTGCAGCCGGCCGCGACCCGAAGCTCGGGTACGACAACTTCGACCGCCACCTGACCGACGAGCAGCGGGCGGCCTACCGGGCAGACGGGCGCAAACCCGTTGTGCGCCTGCGGATGCCGAACCGCGATCTCTCCTGGGACGATCTGGTGCGCGGAACCACCACGATCAAGGCGGGGACCGTTCCCGACTTCGCCCTCACCCGCGCGAACGGCGACCCGCTCTACACCCTGGTCAATCCGGTCGACGACGCGATGATGAAGATCACCCACGTGCTGCGCGGCGAGGACCTGTTGTCGTCGACCCCGCGGCAGATCGCGCTGTACGAGGCGCTCATGCGCATCGGTGTGGCCGACGCCGTCCCGGAGTTCGGTCATCTCCCGTTCGTGATGGGCGAGGGGAACAAGAAGCTCTCCAAGCGCGACCCGCAGTCCAACCTGCTGCATCACCGCGATCGCGGGTTCCTCCCCGAGGGTCTGCTGAACTACCTGGCGTTGCTCGGCTGGGGCTACTCCGGTGACTCCGACGTGTTCACCCTCGACCAGATGATCGAGGCGTTCGACGTCCATCAGGTCAACTCCAACCCGGCGCGGTTTGACCAGAAGAAGGCCGACGCGATCAATGCCGAGCACATCCGGATGCTCGAGCTCGGAGACTTCGCCGGGCGGCTGAAGACCTACCTGATCGAGCACGGGCATCTCGCCGAGCCGGTTGACGACGCGCGCTTCACCGCGATCGCCGAGCTCGTCCAGACGCGCATCCAGGTGCTTGGCGAGGCCTGGGCGCTGATGTCCTTCCTCTACGTCTCCGATGCCGACTTCACGATCGACGAGAAGTCGGCGTCGAAGAATCTCGGCGCCGACGCCGTGCCGGTGCTCGACGCCGCCATCGCCGCCGTGGACGCCCTCGAGGCGTGGGACACCACTGCGCTGCACGACGCACTCAACGGGGCACTGGTCGACGATCTGGGCCTCAAACCGCGCAAGGCCTTCGGTCCGGTACGCGTGGCGGTGACCGGCTCACAGGTGAGCCCACCGTTGTTCGAGTCGATGGAGTTGCTCGGTCGCGCGAAGTCGCTGGCCCGCCTGCGCTCGGCCCGGGAATTGACGACGAAATAGCCTCTCACCAGGCGATTTGCGGTTTGGGGGTAGGTCTCTGCTAGTCTTTCGGAGGTCCTTTTCCGAAGGGAAAAAGGGAAAAACCCTTGGGGTATGGTGTAATTGGCAACACAGCTGATTCTGGTTCAGCCATTCTAGGTTCGAGTCCTGGTACCCCAGCGAGACCACACAAGGTCCATGGCCCCGTCGTCTAGCGGCCTAGGACGCCGCCCTCTCAAGGCGGTAGCGCGGGTTCGAATCCCGTCGGGGCTACACCTGAAGGTCCCCTTCCCGGTTCGCCGGGAAGGGGACCTTCGTGTTTGTCGGGGCGTGCCGTGGCGGTGGTCGCGTCGTGGGGCCGGGTGCGGAGATCTCGACTCGTCTCGTCGCTGCGCTCCTCGTCGGCTCAATCACCAAGGGGGTCTGGTCGCTGCGTTGTTCGTCGGCTCGATCGCCGGGTGGGTGGTGCCCTGTTTGCGGGTTTCCACGGCGGTGGTTGAGCAGGTCGACCGAGCGCGAGCGAGGACGCCCGGCTGTCGAAACCTCGGTTGGTTGCGCTGGGTGGTGACTGGGTGTGGTGGTCGCGTCGTGGGGTCGGGTGCGGAGATTTCGACTCGTCTCGTCGCTGCGCTCCTCGTCGGCTCAATCGCCAGGGGGTCTGGTCGCTGCGCTCCTCGTCGGCTCGATCGCCAGGGGGTCTGGTCGCTGCGCTCCTCGTCGGCTCGATCGCCAGGGGGTCTGGTCCCTGCGCTCCTCGTCGGCTCGATCGCCAAGGGGGGGTCTGGTCCCTGCGCTCCTCGTCGGCTCGATCGCCAGGGGGTCTGGTCCCTGCGCTCCTCGTCGGCTCGATCGCCAAGGGGGGTCTGGTCCCTGCGCTCCCCGTCGGCTCGATCGCCAGGGGGTCTGGTCCCTGCGCTCCTCGTCGGCTTGCTCACGGTGACGGGTCTGTGCTGGGTCGGTTCGCCGGCCAGAGTTACTCGGCGGTGGACCCGGCCGCGGGCATCTCGGGCAGTCCGAGTTTGCGGTGATCCCACGAACGGGTGCGTTCACCGATCAGGCGGACCGCGACGCGCTTGTGCATCATCTGGTCGACGAAGGGACGTGACTCCTCGGTGTACGGTCCGGTGTAGCGCTCCCACACCGAGATGCCGATCCTGAGACACGAGTCGGGGTCGTCGAAGATCTCCGCGGTGCCCTCGATGGCGACGCCGCGCAGCGTGTCGTAGGTGTCACCGTCCTCGATCAGCACCGAACAGCGGGCGTTGCGCCGCAGATTCACCGCCTTCTGGGACTTGGCCTTGGTCTCGAACCAGATCTCACCGTCGATCACGCCGTACCACATGGCGACCAGGTGGATCGCGCCGTCGGGCCCGGTGGTGGCCAGCGTCGCGGTGCGGCTGCGGGTGATGAACTCGGCGATCTCGTTGTCGGACATGGTGATCTGTCCGCGCTGATTGACTCCCATGTGACGACGCTAACCCAATGCCGCTGACACGACCAGGCATTCGTGCAGTGCGAGGGTTCGGAGACGGGTGCTGGGGGACGCCGCCGACGGCTCAGCCGGGGCTGCCGGGCTGCAGGCGCTTCTGGATGGCCTCGGCGGCGGCGAGCAGATCGGCGGCCCACCGGGCACCGGGACGGCGGCCCATCCGGTCGATCGGCCCCGACACCGAGATCGCGGCCACCACGTCGCCGCCGGCGTCGCGAACCGGAGCCGAGACACTCGCCACACCGGCCGCTCTCTCGCCCGCGCTCTGCGCCCAGCCACGACGCCGGATCTCGTGCAGGGCACGGTCACTGAAGACGCTGTCGGTGAGCAGTGCGCGCAGGATCGACGGCTCTGCCCACGCGGCCAGCACCTTGGCCGCCGAGCCGGCGGTCATCGGGAAGCGGGTGCCCACCGGGACGGTGTCGCGCAGCCCGGTGGGTGGCTCCATCGCCGCGATGCACACACGCTCGGATCCCTCGCGCCGGTAGACCTGCACCGATTCGCCGGTGATCTCCCGGAGTCGGGGGAGCACCATCAGCGCGGCCTCACGAACGGGATCGTGTGCCGACGAGGCGAGTTCGCCGAGCGCGGGGCCCGGATACCAGCGTCCGGCGGCGTTGCGGGCAAGCAGTCGGTGGGTTTCGAGCCCGACGGCGAGGCGATGTGCCGTGGCGCGCGGCAGGCCGGTCCGCTCGCACAACTCGGTGAGATTGCTCGGAGCGTCGGCGATCGCCCGCAGAACGGTCATCGATTTGTCGAGAACACCGATTCCGCTCGCGGGTTCCGTTGCGCTATCCTTTCCCATAGGGCGATACTAACCGCCCAGATAGTGAGATGCACATATCGGCGCGGATTCAGCCCGGAACCGCCGGCGCCAGTATGTGACGCCAAACAGTGTGTACCGAGACAGTTTGCGAGTGCAGCCATGACGAACAGCCACACCAAGCCGCGGACCCTGGCCGAGAAGGTCTGGGACGACCACGTGGTCGTGAGCGGTAGTGCCAACGGTGGTCAGGACCCCGACCTGATCTACATCGATCTCCACCTGGTGCACGAGGTGACCAGTCCCCAGGCCTTCGAGGGCCTGCGCATCGCGGGACGTCCCGTGCGCCGTCCCGATCTCACGATCGCGACCGAGGACCACAACGTCCCGACCCTCAACATCAACGAGGTGATCGCCGATCCGGTCTCGCGGACCCAGGTCGAGACCCTGCGCCACAACTGCGAGGAGTTCGGCATCCGCCTGCACCCGATGGGCGACGCCGAGCAGGGCATCGTGCACGTGGTGGGTCCCCAGCTGGGACTGACCCAGCCCGGCATGACCGTCGTCTGCGGTGACAGCCACACCTCGACCCACGGCGCATTCGGCGCGCTCGCAATGGGAATCGGAACCTCCGAGGTGGAGCATGTGCTCGCCACCCAGACCCTGTCGCTGCGTCCCTTCCGAACCATGGCGATCACCGTGGACGGTGACCTCCCCGCCGGTGTGACGAGCAAGGACCTGATCCTGGCCGTGATCGCCAAGATCGGTACCGGCGGCGGCCAGGGATATGTGCTCGAATACCGCGGCCCGGCCATCGAGAAGCTGTCGATGGAAGCCCGGATGACCATCTGCAACATGTCGATCGAGGCCGGTGCCCGCGCCGGGATGATCGCGGCGGATCAGGTGACCTACGACTACCTCAAGGGTCGCCCACACGCCCCGCAGGGCGCGGATTGGGATGCCGCGGTGGCCTACTGGGATTCGCTGCGCACCGATCCCGACGCCGAGTTCGATGCCGAGGTGCACATCGACGCCGCGTCGCTCTCGCCGTTCGTGACCTGGGGCACCAATCCCGGTCAGGGTGCACCGCTCTCGGCGGTCGTTCCCGACCCGGCCGACTTCGGTGACGAGAACGCCTCCAGCGCCGCGGCCAAGGCACTGCAGTACATGGACCTCACCCCCGGTACCCCGTTGCGCGACATCACCGTCGACACCGTCTTCGTCGGGTCGTGCACCAACGGTCGGATCGAAGACCTGCGCGCGGTGGCCGAGATCCTCAAGGACCGCACCGTCGCGGACGGCGTCCGCATGCTGGTGGTGCCCGGGTCGATGCGCGTGCGCGCGCAGGCCGAGGCCGAGGGCCTCGGCGAGATCTTCACCGCGGCAGGCGCCGAGTGGCGTCAGGCCGGATGCTCGATGTGCCTGGGCATGAACCCCGATCAGCTCGCGCCGGGGGAGCGTTGCGCGTCGACCTCCAACCGCAACTTCGAGGGTCGGCAGGGCAAGGGCGGCCGGACCCATCTGGTCTCGCCCGCCGTGGCCGCCGCCACCGCGGTCCGCGGGACGTTGTCGTCGCCGGCGGATCTGTAGGCCGGCCTAGGCCATCGGCCGTGAGACATCCGAACGGTCCGCCGGTCCGGATCGTCACCGCCATCAGACTTTTCATCTCGTAAGGATCACAACGATGCAACCGTTCATCAGTCACACCGGGATCGGCGTCCCGCTGCGCCGCAGCAACGTCGACACCGACCAGATCATCCCCGCGGTCTACCTGAAGCGTGTCACCCGAACCGGATTCGAGGACGGGTTGTTCGCCGGATGGCGCACCGACCCCGACTTCATCCTCAACGCCGAGCCCTGGAGCCGCGGATCGGTGCTCGTCGCCGGACCCGACTTCGGCACCGGGTCATCGCGGGAACACGCCGTGTGGGCACTGTCGGACTTCGGTTTTCGGGTCGTCATCTCGTCCCGTTTCGCCGACATCTTCCGAGGTAATGCCGGAAAGGCCGGACTCGTGGCCGCCCAGGTGGAGCAGTCCGACGTCGAACTGCTGTGGAAGCGGCTCGAGGAGCAGCCGGGTCTGGAACTGACTGTGAGCCTTCCCGACCGGACCGTCACCGCCGGAGACCTCGTGGTCCCGTTGACAATTGACGACTACACCCGCTGGCGTCTGATGGAGGGTCTGGACGACATCGGACTGACATTGCGGCAGGTAGAGGCCATTTCCGAGTACGAGGGCCGCCGTCCGTCGTTCAAGCCGGTGACCCTTCCGGGCTGAGTTCTCCCGGCCCTTCGGGCGGCCACCCGTATCGACGGGAACGTGATTGCGGCCTCATGTTTTTCGCAACACGTCCCGTCGATTGGCGTGGAAGATGGACGTTTTCGTCTTCGACGTTTACCGTGTGGGGTTAGCTGGCCATGTCAAGATGCAGCCAGAACAGCTTGCGGAGGTAACCCCATGAACAAGGCAGAGCTCATTGATGAGCTGACCACGAAGCTCGACGCAGATCGCAAGACCGCCACAGCCGCGGTCGAGCTGGTCGTCGACACCATCGTCCGCGCGGTCAACCGCGGTGAGAGCGTGACCATCACCGGATTCGGTGTCTTCGAGAAGCGTCGTCGCGCACCGCGCGTCGCGCGCAACCCGCGTACCGGCGAGACCGTGAAGGTCAAGGCCACCTCGGTTCCGGCCTTCCGTCCGGGTGCCCAGTTCAAGGCCGTCGTCGCGGGCAAGCAGAAGCTGACCGCCAGCGGCCCGGCGGTCAAGCGCGGCAGTGGCACCACCACGACCGCGGCAAAGAAGACCGCCGCCAAGAAGACTGCGGCCAAGAAGACCACGACCGCTGCCAAGAAGGCACCGGCCAAGACCACCACCGCGGCCAAGCGCACCACGACCGCTGCCAAGAAGGCACCGGCCAAGACCACCGCGGCCAAGAAGACCACGACCGCTGCCAAGAAGGCACCGGCCAAGACCACCGCGGCCAAGCGCACCACGACCGCTGCCAAGAAGGCACCGGCCAAGAAGACCACCACGGCGGCCAAGAAGACCACTGCGGCAAAGAAGACCGCTGCCAAGAAGGCACCGGCCAAGCGCACGCGTCGCTGATCTCTCGACGGCGCGACCGCCGGCCAGCTCGACCCACCCCTGACGAACTTCCCTCGTCAGGGGTGAGTTGCGTTGTGGGTGCCTGTTTGTGGCACGACCGCCGCCGAGTGGTCGCGTGCCACGCATAGGAGGTCACCTGGCAACCGCGACGGAGACGTCGTGTCGGAGAGCTCGCGCGGTGGGTCCGGCGGAGAGTGAGGTGGCCTTGTCGGGCGATCAGTCCGCCTCGTGCGGCAGCGGACTCTCGATGTGATCGGCGGCCCGGAGCGTGCCGTCGTCGGTGAACACCACCCAGATGCTGCCCTTGCGATTGCGCGCCGCCGGGATCGTGAGGCCGTCGCGCTCGGCCCACCAGTCGAGCAGCGGTGGGATCACCTTGCCCTGGCTGCACACCGCCCGCACCACATCGTCGTCGGCACCGGCGAGTTCGACGACGCGGTCGCGGCCGGGTCCCGGGTCGTGCCGGTAGGCCTCCTCCGACAACGCCGGCTCGGAGCCGATCTCGACTCCCAGTGCGGCGGCGGCCGGTTCGAGGGTCTGCACACAGCGCACCCGGTCGGCGGCGGCCAGGGCCGTCACCCCATATGCCGACAGGATCGGCACCAACGCCTGCGCCTGGCGGCGGCCGGTCTCGTCGAGTGGGCGGGTCCGGTCGTCCCCTTTGTAACGGGAACGGCGGCCGGCCATCGCATGGCGCACCAGCAGCAGCGGGGTGAGGTCGAGCGGCAGACGGCTGAACTCGTGCAAGACCCGCCGATCGAGTCGGTAGCTCAGCCGTGCCCGTGCGCTCTCGAGGTCGAACCACTCGAGCGCGTCCACCTCGTGGTTGGGCTCGAACTCGCCACCCACCGACTCAGCCGACCAGTACCGGACATGCTTGCGGCCGTTGGCGAGGTCGTAGCTCACCCTGGCCAGGTGCCGGCCCAGGCGAACCGCATGTCCGGTCTCTTCGGCGAGTTCCCGTACCGCCGTGGCGATCAGGGTCTCACCTGGGTCCTGTTTGCCCTTCGGCAGAGTCCAGTCGTCGTACCGCGGGCGGTGCACCAGGCCGATCCGCACCGCGCCGCCGTCCCGGCGCCAGAGCACACCGCCGGCCGCCCAGATCGTCCTGCCGCGGGTCTTCTTCGGAGAATCCGTGTGTGTCTTGGACATCGGCGGTAACCCTATGCCGTCCGGGTTGCCGGACGGTGACCGTGACGCGACCAGATCATGCGCCGGAGTTGCGGCGGCGGTTGCGGCGCATCATCTCCTGCTGGTGATCGCGCACCTCCTCGCCCGCGGCAGGGGAGGCCAGCCAGCTGCCGTCGGACTGCAGGATCCAGCACCGGGTCCGAGGGTCGAGCGCGGAGGCGAAGATGTCCTCGAGCTCACCGGTGAGCCGTTCGTCGCGAACCTGCACCATCACCTCGATACGGCGATCGAGGTTGCGGTGCATCATGTCTGCGGAGCCGATCCAGTACTCGTCCTGGGCGCCGAAATACAGCACCCGCGAATGTTCCAGGAACTGGCCGAGAATCGACCGGACGATGATGTTGTCGCTGACCCCGGCCATCCCCGGCCGCAGGGCGCAGATGCCGCGGACGACGATCTCCACCGCCACCCCGCTCTGCGAGGCACGGTAGAGCGCGTCGATCACCTGCTCGTCGACCAGGGCGTTGGCCTTCAGCCGGATCCGTGCTCGCTCGTCGCCGGCGGTGTGTGCGGCGATCTCCCGGTTGATGCGGTCGATGATCCCCGATCGGATCCCGTGCGGCGCCACCAGGATGTTGCGGTACTCCTTCTTCCGGGAGTAGCCGGTGAGCGTGTTGAACAGGTCCGTGAGGTCGGCGCCGATGTCGGGGGCGGCGGTCAGCAGGCCCACGTCCTCGTAGAGCCGGGCGGTCTTGGGGTTGTAGTTGCCGGTTCCGATGTGGCAGTAGCGGCGAATGGTCGATCCCTCGCGCCGCACGACCAGGCACGTCTTGCAGTGTGTCTTCAGTCCGACCAGGCCGTAGACGACGTGCACGCCGGCCTGCTCGAGCTGCCGCGCCCACTTGATGTTGGCCTGCTCGTCGAAGCGCGCCTTGATCTCCACAAGCGCCACAACCTGTTTGCCCGCCTCGGCGGCGTCGATCAGGGCGTTGACGATCGGGGAGTCACCGGAGGTGCGGTACAGCGTCTGCTTGATCGCGAGCACCTGCGGATCGGCGGCCGCCTGCTCGATGAACCGCTGCACACTCGTCGAGAACGAGTCGTACGGGTGGTGCACCAGCACGTCACCCTCACGCAGGGTGGAGAACACGCTCTTGGGTGTCTCGCGCTCACCGAACGCCGGGTGCGTCGACGGGACGAACGGGCGGTCCTTCAGCGTCGGCCGGTCGAGACCGTAGATCTCGAACAGCGACGCCAGGTCGAGGAGACCCGGGACCTGGATCACGTCGGCCGGATTCACGTCGAGCTCGCGGAGCAGCAGTTCGAGCATGTGCTCGCTCATGTCGTCGGCCACCTCGAGGCGGACCGGCGAACCGAAACGGCGGCGGGCGAGTTCACGTTCGAGGGCCTGCAGCAGATCCTCGTCGCGGTCTTCCTCCACCTCGAAATCCGCATTTCGGGTGATTCGGAACACATGGTGCTCAACGATTTCCATCTCGGGGAAGAGATGCCGGAGATTCGCTGCGATCAGGTTCTCCATCGGCAGCAGCACCACCGGATGATGCCCGCGTGAATCGGCCGGTGGCGACCCCGGGGTCAGCTGATCGACCCGGACGAAACGATTCACGTTGTCCGGGACCTTGACTCGGGCGAAGTGCTCGCCGCCCTCGTTGGCGTCCTTGACCGTGACCGCCAGATTCAGCGACAGTCCACTGATATAGGGGAACGGGTGGGCCGGGTCGACGGCGAGCGGGGTCAGCACCGGGAAGACCTGCTCGTGGAAATACTCCACCATCCGTCGCTGCTGGTCGTCGTCGAGCTCCGACCACGACACCACGTGGATGGCATTGGCGGCCAGGGACGGACGCACCGAGTCCAGGAACACCCGCGCGTGACGGTCGGCGAGCGTCTGGGTACGGCCGGCGATCCGCAGCAACTGCTCGCGCGGGGAGAGCCCGTCGGCCGACCGCACCGACAGCCCGGTCTCGTCGCGACGCTTGAGACCGGCGACGCGGACCATGAAGAACTCGTCGAGGTTCGACGCGAAGATCGCGAGGAACTTCGCGCGCTCCAGCAACGGCAGCGAGGTGTCCTCGGCGAGGGCCAGTACGCGGGAATTGAAATCGAGCCAGCTGAGCTCGCGATTGAGATACCGGTCTTCGGGCAGATCGGCCGACTCGTCGGGCGTCAGGGTCGCGGCCGGCGGGGCACCGGGGATAGGGGTGGTTGCGGCCAGGGAGGCGAGTTCGTCAGGGCTCACCGTTCAATGATGGACCATCCGGTCGTCATCGAGCCGGGCGACCGGTGAAACTCGTGTCGAGCACCGCGCGGGTGTGTGCGCCGACACCGTGTGCGACCGCCGCGTCGAGGTCGGCGACGGTGTCGACGTCGGTGCGCAGCGCGGCCCACCGCCGTCGGGTGGGGTCGAGTTCGACGGCGCCCGAAAATCGGTGTGCCGCGGCCGAATCCACCCCGAACTCCGGGGCGTCGTCGACGGCGATCGGCCGGATCAGCAGAGCCGTCCCGTCACCGTCGGCGTCGGCGAGCAGCGCCGCGTGATGCGTGCTCGCGGCGGCGAGGACCTCGGCGAGGGCGGTGCCGGTCGCGGCCGGGAGGTCGGCCTGCACCATCATCACCATCCGAAGGCCGGGATGTCGGGCCCGCAGCCACACGGCACCCTGCAGGTACGCCCGATTCAGCGACGGGTGTGGATGCGCCTGTTCGTGGAGTCCGTCGGCGTCCGTCCCGCCGAGGATCCGCAGCACCGCCTCGTCCGGGGTGACCACGACGATCGGGCCGACCCCCGCGGCGATCACCGCGGCCACCGTGTCGAGCAACATCGCGAGCACGAGGTCCCGGTGCGCAGAAGTGGTGTCCCGCTCGCCGGCCGGCCGGCCGGCCGCCAGTCGGGTCTTGGCGCCGTCGAGGTGTTTGACCGCCAGCACCGCCCCGACGTCGTCGATCCCCCAGCCGGTGGTGGTCGGCCCGGTCGACGACGGCGTTCTCGCACCGGCGGGGACACCGATGTGTCCTTCGTTCGACCTCATGTGTCCATGATGCCCACCCGCCGGCCGACGCACCGCGCGACCCCTGGCGGGACATCTCCGGCGGAGACCCCGGCGCGCCGTCACCGACTGCCGGGCGCGTCCGACATCTCCCGAGGCGGCACCGCCACGGATCGATTCACCACAGTGGGCAATCACGGCCGGCGGACAGCGGCGGCGGACTAGGGTGGGAACCACTGTCGTTTCGTGACTGTCGAATTGGTGGAGGGTGCGGACGTGCGTGCTGCGGTGATGGGGGCCGGGTCGTGGGGGACGGCGATCGCGAAGGTTCTGGTGGACGCCGGGACCCCGACGACGATCTGGGCGCGGCGCCCCGAGCTCGCGGCACAGATCGACACCGAGCACACCAACGACGACTATCTGCCCGGGATTTCCTTGCCCACCGCACTGCGCGCCGGGAGCGACGTCGCGGACGTGCTGCCCGGCGCCGACCTGGTCGTGTGCGCGGTGCCGTCGCAGTCGTTGCGCGCCAACCTGACCGAATGGACGCCGCACCTGCACCCGGATGCCACCCTGGTGTCGCTGGCGAAGGGTATCGAGACCAGCACACTCATGCGGATGAGTGAGGTGATCGCCGAGGTCACCGGCCTGGGTCCCGAGCGCATCGCGGTGCTGTCGGGACCCAATCTGGCCCGCGAGATCGCCGAGGAACAGCCCGCGGCGACGGTGATCGCATGCCCCGACGACACCCGGGCGCGGCAGCTGCAGGATGCGTTCAAGAACGCCTACTTCCGCCCCTATACCAACACCGATGTGGTGGGGTGCGAGATCGGCGGGGCGGTGAAGAACGTGATCGCCTTGGCGTGCGGGATGGCCGGCGGCGTCGGGTTCGGCCAGAACACCCTCGCCACGATCATCACCCGCGGGCTCGCCGAGACCATCCGCCTGGGCATCACCCTGGGCGCCGACATGCAGACCCTGGCCGGCCTGGCCGGGATCGGCGACCTGGTGGCCACCTGCTCGTCGCCGCTGTCACGCAACCGGACCTTCGGTGCCCGGCTCGGTGAGGGTGCCACCATGCAGGAGGCGCAGGAGGCGACGAACGGTCAGGTCGCCGAGGGGGTCAAGTCGTGCACCTCGGTGCGAGCGCTGGCCGAGAAACACGGTGTGTCCATGCCCCTCACCGACGCCGTCCACGAGGTGTGCCACAACGGGATGTCGGTGGCCGACGCGGTCAGCTCCCTGCTCGGTCGTTCCACGAAACCCGAGGTCTACCACGACTGAGTCGCGAGACACCTTGTGCGCCGGTGATATCGGCGCCAGACGGGGTGTCCCGGCTAGCCGAGGTCGAGCGGACCGGGGGTCAGCGTCCGGCCGATCGCCGCGGACACCGCGGTGATCGACGCGTTGCCCGCCGACACCGGAACCCACAGCGCCACATACGGACGGTGATCGACGCAGACATAGGCCTGCCCGCGTCCCTCCTCGGTGTCGGTGATGAACCACTGCACGTTGTTGACCGCCTGCAGGCGGCTGTCGGCGGCCAGGCCGTTAGGCCGGTCCACCCCACAGCGGACGACGATCGGGTCACCGTCGTCGGCCGACCACGTCGCGCGGTCGCCGTCGACGCTCTTGGAACCGAATCCGTCGAACGAGCCGGGCAGATCGGCGAGGAACGTCGCACACTGGTCGCCCACCGTCGACGAGGCCACCGCATATCCGTCGACCGGCGTCGACTCGTCCTGATCGGCCTTCAACGCCGCGAACGTGATGAATCCGACGATCACCATCACCGGGATGGTGATCAGGGTGGCGATCAGTGCAGGGCTCAGCCGCGGACCCGACGGGGAATCGGGGGCCGGGGTCTCGTCCGAGTCGTCGGGCGTGTCATCAGCGGAACTCACGGCTTCACCCTAGGGCAGCGCGCGAGCAGGTCGCCTCCGACCTCACCGCGTGGTGGTCACCACCGGGCAGGTCAGGGTCCGGGTGATGCCGTCGACCTTCTGGATCTGCGGTACCACGTCGTTGCTCAGATGTGCGGCGTCGGCTGCGTCGACCCGGACGATCACGTCATAGGGTCCACTGACCTCCTCGGATGAGGCGACTCCCGAGATCTCCGCGATGGTCGCCGCGGCCAGTGCCGCCCTCCCGACCTCGGTCTGGATCAGTATGTAGGCCTGAACCACGGGCATCCTCTCCGTATGTGCACCATGGGGACCGGGGCTGCCGATCCCACAGTGTTCTTACCACCGTCGGCACGTGTTCACCTGCACACGGCCGGGTGGGGACGAACACCCCAACCACTAGACTGCTGGGACACATTGTTGCCGACAACAGCCGCAGTGGCGAGTCGGCGGAGAGATCGAGGGGGCGCCCACATGCCGTCCGACGGCGTCGGCGAAACCGATTCGAATGTGTTCGCCCCGACGAAGACCGTCGGCGAGATCGGCGAACGCGCGATCATCACCATGTTCACCCGTGCGGCGGCGACGCGGCCCACCGGGAACCCCGCCGACATGCCGGCGACCGGCGACATCGTCATCGGTTCCGGCGACGATGCCGCGGTCTTCGACGTCGGGCCCACCGTGATCAGCACCGACACCGTGGTGCAGGACAGACACTTCCGGCTCGACTGGTCGACGCCGGAACAGATCGGCGCGCGGGCGGTGATCCAGAGCGCCGCCGACATCGCCGCGATGGGCGGGCGAACCGTCGGGGTGGTGGTGTCGCTGGCGTGCCCGGCGAGCACCGCGGTCGGTTGGGTGCTGCGGCTCAACGACGCGATCGTCTCCGCCACACACGCACTCGGCGCCCGGGTACTCGGCGGTGATCTGGTGCAGGCCGAGGAGGTGGTGGTGTCGATCACCGTCGTCGGTGCCCTCGACGGGCTCGCTCCGGTGACCCTGTCCGGGGCCCGGCCGGGCGACGTCCTGGCGGTCAGCGGTCCGCTCGGTGCCGCGGCGGCCGGACTGGCCGTGCTGTCACGATCGGGTCCGGGGCCGCTGGAGCGGTGGCGACGCGACGACGACCCGCGCGCGGCGGTGGCGGCAGCCTTCCTCCTGCCCACGCCGGACCTGGCGCAGGGGATGATTGCCGGACGTGCCGGGGCACATGCCATGACCGACGTCTCCGACGGACTCGTCGAGGAGCTGATCACCCTCGCCCGCTCGTCCGGGGTCACGGTGGGCGTCCGTGCCGACGCCGTCCCCCGCCATGCCGCGGTGACCCACACGGCCGCGCTGCTCGGCGCCGACGTACGGCGCTGGGTGCTCACCGGTGGTGAGGATCACGAACTGCTCGGCTCGTTCGTCCCGGGGACGGTACCCGCCGGATGGACCGAGATCGGCACCGTCGACACCGGGCCCGCCGCAGTCGTCGTCGACGGTGAACCGCTCACCGAACTGCGCGGCTGGCAGGCCTTCGGCTGACCGGTCGACCGCCCGCCGCGGTGACCCTGCTTAGATCTCTGTCATGGCGATCTACGCTCTCGACGATCGAGAACCCGTACTCGGTGCGGACGTCTACGTACACCCGGACGCGACGGTGATCGGCGCGGTCACGCTGGCCGACGGGGTGTCGGTGTGGCCGGGTGCGGTCCTGCGCGGTGACTACGGGACCATCAGCGTCGGTGCGCGCACCAACATCCAGGACGGCACGGTCGTCCACTGCACGATGCACCATCCGACGGTCATCGGTGCCCGGTGCGTCGTCGGACACAATGCCCACATCGAGGGCGCGACAATCGGCGACAACTGCCTGATCGCATCGGCGTCGGTGGTGCTCAACGGGTCCACGATCGGCGCCGGTGCGATCGTCGGGGCCGGCGCGGTGGTGCCGTTCGACACCGAGATCCCCGCGCGCCGGATGGCCTTGGGTGTTCCCGCCCGGGTGCGTGAGGGCTTCGAGGTGCCCGAGGACCATGTGGACCTCAACGTCGAGATGTACTTCCAGAATGCGCAGCACTACCGGGGATCACTGCGGAGGATCGATTGAGCACCACCACACCCAGACCACTGCCGGAACTGCTCGATCCGGGATGGGCACAGGCGCTCGAACCGGTCGCCGGGGTGATCGCCGAGATGGGTGCCTTCCTGCGTGCGGAGAATGCCGAGGGCCGGCGCTACCTGCCCGCCGGCGCGAATGTGTTGCGGGCCTTCACCCAACCGTTCGACGACGTCCGGGTGCTGATCGTGGGACAGGACCCGTATCCGACGCCGGGTCATGCGGTGGGGTTGAGTTTCTCGGTGGCACCGGATGTCTCGCCGATCCCACGGAGCCTGGCGAACATCTACACCGAGTACTGCGAGGATCTCGGCTATCCGCGCCCGGCCAACGGTGACCTCACCCCGTGGGCGAACAACGGTGTGCTGCTGCTCAATCGAGTGCTGACCGTCCAGCCCGGCGAGGCCGGGTCGCATCGAGGGAAGGGGTGGGAGCAGGTCACCGAATGCGCGATCAAGGCGCTCGTCGACCGAGACGAACCGCTCGTGGCGATCCTGTGGGGCCGCGACGCGCAGGGGTTGGCGCAGTGGATGCCGGATGTCCCGACCATCGTCTCCGCGCACCCGTCCCCGTTGTCGGCGAGCCGTGGATTCTTCGGGTCGCGTCCGTTCAGCCGGGCCAACACCGAACTCGAGGACCTCGGCGGCGAACCGGTGGACTGGCGCCTGCCGTCCTGATCGGATCGGCAGGCGCCCGATGGTTCACGGGCCCGTCGTCGTCACCGTGCGGCGTCGCGGGCGGCGGCGAAATCCGGTGCACGTTTGCCGATGAACGCGTCGACTCCCTCGGTGCCCTCGGGCTCGCCGCTGCGGGTCGAGATGGAGGCCGCCTCGGCCAGCAGCTGCTCGGGCAGCGATCGCTGCGCCGAGTCGGTCAGCAGCCGGCGGGTGGCGATGAACGCCGAGCGCGGGCCGGCCGCGAGCGTCGCCGCCACCGACTGCGCTTCTGATTCCACGTCGGCGTCGTCGACCAGACGCGACAGGATGCCCAGCGACACTGCGTCGTCGGCGGACAGGGCACGATTGGTGAGGATGATGTCGCGGGCGCGGGCCACCCCGACGATCCGCGGCAGGGTCCAGGTCATGCCACCGTCCGGGGTGAGTCCGATCCCGCCATAGGCGGGGCGCAGGTTGGTGCCCGCGCCACCGATCGCGACGTCGGCGTGCAGCACCAGGCTCATCCCGGCGCCCGCGGCCCAGCCCTTCACCGCCGCGACGACGGGGCGGTCGGCGCCGACGAGTGCGTTCACGAAGGCATGGAAGGTGTCGGCGATCTCGCGCAGATAGGTGGGCCGGTGTTCGGCCCCTGCGAACGCCCGGACGTTGCCGCCGGCACAGAAGTTCGGTCCCGAACCGGTGAGCACGATGGCGCCGACGGTGTGCTCACCGCGCGCCACCTCCTGCAGGACACGGGCGCCCTCGACGAGGGCGACGTCGTCGAGCGAGGTCCCGGCGGCGGCCGAGGACACGGCGATGGTCAGGACCTCGCCGGAGATGGTCACCGGTGATGTGGGAGACGGAGTGGGGGAGTTCGTGGTCGCTGTCATGCCGGTCACTGTATCGCCGGCACGAAAAAGACCCGACCCTGGGGCCGAGCGTTCGCTCGGTGGGTCGGGCCTTGCTCGTGAGGATCCGGTGGCCCCGAGGGGCGTCGGGATCAGACCAGCGAGGTCTTTCCGGCCTTGAGGCAGGAGGTGCACACGTTCTTGCGCTTCCGGTTGCCCGGGGCGACCTCGACGCGGACCGACTGGATGTTCGGATTCCAGCGACGGTTGGTACGGCGGTGCGAGTGCGAAACGGACTTGCCGAAGCCCGGACCCTTGCCGCAGACGTCACAGACGGCAGCCATATCGAACTCCTTGGATAGAGGGTTGGTTCACATTTGGCCCCGCCGTGCGGCCGGGTGCGTGAAGCCCACGGTCGCGGCAAGGCAACCCTGCAAGGATAGCGGGGGCCACCCGGCTCGGCCAAATCCACCCCCGAAGGCGTCCCGGCGTCCGGGATGCGGAGGGGGTGCACCCGGAGACCATGATGACCTCCTGTGGACACGAAGTCGACAGGCAATGGTGCTGTCGGCATGTCCGAGTAGCCTCGAACACAATTGTCACCGGCGGTGTCCGAGGAGGTTGCATGGCCGCGTTCGACGTCGGTCCGACACAGACGATCAACCCGAACCTGCTCCGGGACTGGGCACAGGCCAGCGCCGACGGCCTGGATGCGCTGCGGGGCGAGATCAACGATCTGAACGTCTTCCCGATCCCCGACTCGGACACCGGTTCCAACATGGCCTTCACCATGCGCGCCGCCGCCGACTCCGTGCGGGCGCTGCCCGACGCCGCCGACGTGGCCGCGGTGGCGCGGGCCATGGCCGACGGCGCGGTGGCCTCGGCGCGCGGCAACTCCGGGATCATCCTGTCGCAGGTGCTGGTCGGGATCGCCGACGCCGCGGCGGTGGCCGGAGCCGACGACCTCACGCTGACCTACCTCGCCGTCGCGGGGCTGCGGCTGGCCGGCCTCGCGGCGCGCCGGGCCGTCAGCGAACCGCGTGAGGGCACGGTGCTCACCGTCATCCGGGTGGCGGCCGAGACCGCGGTGACCCATGCCGACGACGCCCCCACCGACCTCGTGCGGGCGATCGCCGACGAGTGCGCCGAGGCCCTCGAACACACCACCGACCAGCTTCCCGAGCTCACCTCGGCCGGGGTGGTCGATGCCGGCGCCCGCGGTTTCCTGGTGCTGCTGGACGCGATGGTCGGCGTGGTCACCGGCGTCGCGGTCCGTCGCCGCCGCTATCGCGGATCGCTCACCGGGGGCGGGCAGCCCGGGCACCCCGACGACGAGTGCGGCGGATCGTCGGAGATGGACTTCGAGGTGATGTACCTGCTCGACGCCGCCGCCGGCGAGGGGATCGGCCGGCTGCGTTCGGCCCTCGACGAACTCGGTGACGCGGTGGTGATCGTCGGTGACTCGTCCGGCGGCGACGGCGAACGCTTCTCGGTGCACGTGCACACCTGTGAGCCGGGCAAGGCCATCGAGGCGGGTCTGGCAACCGGCCGCATGTCCGAAATCCGGATCAGCTGTTTCGCGCTCGACGCCATCCGCTCCCAGATCGACTCCGCCGAACCGCCACCCCGGCACAAGCGGGCGGTGGTGGCGGTGGTCCGCGGGGAGGGTGCGGCGAGCCTGTTCACCGACGCCGGCGCGGCGGTGGTGCGTGCCGACGGGACGCTGCGCCCGGAAGACCTGGTCGCGGTGATCCGTGACACCGACGCCGCTCACGTCATCGTGATGGCCAACGGGGCCATGACCAGCCAGGACCTGGTGTCGGTGGCCGCCGAGGTGCGGTCGGCGCAGCGGTCGGTGATCTCGCTGCCGACCATGTCGATGACCCAGTGTCTGGCCGCGCTGGCCGTGCACGATCCCACCGAGACCGCCGACGCCGACGCCTATGCGATGGCCGAGGCCGCCGCCGGTGCGCGGTGGGGGTCGTTGCGCCGCGCCGACACCCGGATGATGACCCTCGCCGGTACCTGTGAGGTGGGTGACGTGCTCGGTCTCATCGGATCGGATGTGCTGGTGATCGCCCACGATCAGACGCAGGCCGCGACCGCGCTGGTGGACCTGATGCTCGCCACCGGCGGCGAGCTGGTGACGGTACTCGCCGGAGCCGACGTGGACGAGGCGGCGCTGACGGCGCTCGCCGACCACATGCGTCGCAACTTCGCGGGTATCGAACTCGCGGTGTATCCGACGGGCCAGTCCGACGACCTGATCCAGGTGGGGGTGGAATAGGTGGTCGCGCTGACCGACCCACTCGAGGAGATCCTCGGGCCGAAGATGACCGAAGGGCTGGGCACACTCGGTGTGCACACCGTCGGCGACCTGCTGCGCTACGCCCCGCGACGCTACCTGCACCGTGGTCAGGCCTCGGCCGGACAGGAGCTCGAAGAAGGCGAGTGGATCACCGTCGTCGGCCGGATCGGCAAGTCCCAGATGATCTCGATGAAGCGGCGGAACGGCAAGTTCCTCAAGGTCACCGTCTCCGACGAGAAACATGTCTACGAGGCGTCGTTCTTCAACGCCTGGGCGATCCAGAACGCCTTGAAACCCGGGGTCCGGGTGATGATGGCCGGCGCGATCAAGCTGTTCCGCGGCACACCGCAGCTGACCCACCCGCAGTGGATGGTGCTGCCCGAGCCGGACGCCGAACTCGAGAAGATCGTCGGCTCACCCATGATGGCCGAGATGTATGCGCTGGAGTTCGAGCTGACCGGGGCCAATGCGGGCAAGGCCGACGCCCCCGCCTCGAATCCGATGGCCCAGTTCGAGCGTCCGATCCTGCCGATGTACCCGGCCAACCGCACGTGTCAGACGTGGGAGATCTGGTCGGCGGTACGGCGGGTCCTCGACCTGATCGACACCATCCCCGATCCACTCGACGACGCCGAACGCGCCGAACGCGGCCTGATGGATGCCGACGCCGCGATCCGGGCGGTGCATCTACCCGAGCGGGAATCGGAGATCGAGCCCGCCCGCGAACGGATGAAGTTCGACGAGGCACTGGCCATCCAGCTCGTCCTCGCGCAGCGGCGGGCCGCCGGTCGCGGACAGTCGGGGCCGGCGTGTCGGCACGTGCCGGGTGGGCTCGAGGACCGGCTGCGGGACAGATTGCCGTTCACGCTCACCGACGGGCAGGAGACGGTGCTCGCCGAGGTCGCCGACGACCTCGCCGCCACCGAACCGATGAGCCGCCTGCTGCAGGGTGAGGTGGGCTCGGGCAAGACCCTCGTCTCCCTGCTCGCGATGCTGCGCGTGGTCGACAACGGCCACCAGTGTGCACTGCTGGCTCCCACCGAAGTGCTTGCCGCACAGCACTATCGGACCATCACCACCCAGCTCGGCGAGCTGGGGCTCGCCGAGCGACTCGGCGCCGCCGACGGTGCCACCGCGGTGGCCCTGGTCACCGGCTCGATGCGCACCAAGGAGAAGCGCGAGACGCTGCTCGACGTGGTGACCGGCAAGGCCGGGATCGTGATCGGCACCCATGCCCTGCTCGAGGAGAACGTGTCGTTCTTCGATCTCGGCATGGTGGTGGTGGACGAGCAGCACCGCTTCGGCGTGGAGCAGCGCGACGTGCTGCGCCGGCGCGGCCGTGACGGTGTGGTACCCCATGTGCTGGTGATGACCGCCACCCCGATCCCGCGGACGGTCGCGATGACCGCCTTCGGTGACCTCGACACCTCGGTACTGGCCGAACTGCCGCGCGGCCGGCAGCCGATCAGCTCCAGCGTGGTGCCGCTGACCAACCAGAAGTGGGTGGACCGGACGTGGGAGCGGGTCGCCGAGGAGGTCACCGACGGCCGGCAGATCTACGTGGTGTGTTCACGGATCGGTGACGAGGAGCAGCCCAAGAAGGGCAAGGGGAAGGGTGGCAAGAAGTCTGCCGCCGACGACCCGGAGATGCTCGACATGCCGGACCTCTCCGACGACCCGGAGGCCGCGGAGGTCGAGACCACGTCGGTGCTCGACCAGTACGAGAACCTGCTCGCCGGTCCGCTGGGCCGGTCGCGGATCGCGATGCTGCACGGGCGGATGCCCGCCGAGGACAAGGCCGACGTGATGGACGCCTTCGGCCGGGGCGAGATCGACATCCTGGTCTCGACCACGGTGATCGAGGTGGGTGTGGACGTGCACAACGCCACCATGATGGTCGTCGTCGACGCCGAGCGGTTCGGTGTGAGTCAACTGCATCAGCTGCGTGGCCGCGTCGGCCGTGGCGGGCATCCCGGACTGTGCCTGCTGATGACCCGGTCGCGGGATGGTTCGCCGACATTGGAACGACTGAAGGCCGTCGCTGCGTCCAATGATGGATTCGAATTGGCCCGGATCGACTTGCAGCAGCGGAGGGAGGGTGATGTCCTGGGTTCGCTCCAGTCGGGCGGTACCTCGTCGTTGCGCTTTCTCTCGCTCCTCGACGACGCCGACATCCTCGCCGACGCGCAGGAGTTCGCCCGCGGTGTGGTCGAGGATGACGTCGAGCTCCTCGGACGCCCTGCGCTGGCGGGTCTGGTGGATGCGGTCCTGGCTCCGAACAAGATCCGTTACCTGGACAAGTCGTAGGTTCCTCACCCGGTGCGGGCTGCAGATCGGTCGGGCCGTCCCCGATGACCGGGCGGTGTGGCCGGCGCGGCGCTGGCTGATCCTGGTCGTGTGTGCGACGACCGCGGTGGCCGTTGCCGTGGTGGTGCAGCGTGACCGGCCGCCCCCCGATCCGCGCGTGCACGCCGCGGCACAGCATGCCCGGCAGATGTTGGGCGCACTGGATGTGGTCCCACATCGGTTGCACCGCAACGACTATCAACGATCGGCCTTCGGCTCGGCATGGACCGATGCGGTCTCGGTGGCCGGTGGGCGCAACGGCTGCGACACCCGCAACGACATCCTCGGCCGCGACCTCGCCGAGGCGGGTACCGGCCCGATCGACACCTGCCCGCGAGCGATCCTCGCCGGACGGCTGCGCAGTCCGTACACCGGGGAGTGGATCGTGTTCCGGCGTGGCCGTACCGCCGGTGCGGTCCAGATCGACCACATCGTGGCGCTGGCCTACGCCTGGGACATGGGTGCGTGGGCATGGCCGGCCGACCGCCGTGCCGACCTCGCCAACGACCCGGCCAATCTGGTGGCCGTGGACGCCACCTCGAACCAGGACAAGGGCGACGCCCCGCCGGGCCGGTGGATGCCGCCGCTCGTCGCGTTCCGGTGCCGCTATGCCATCCAGTTCATCGCGGTGGTCGCCGCCTACCGCCTTGCGGTGGACGCCGACTCGCGGGGGGTACTCGGTGAAGTGCTCGCCGGTTGCTGAGCCGATGGTCGCCGTGTGGGCGACCCCGGTCCGGGTGTCCGGAATCGGCCCGACGGGTGGGCGGGGTGGCCGATGCGGAGACGGCCGATCCCGGATGGGCGGCGTGATCGAGCACACGTACTCTGGTGGTCGACATAACCGAGCAGGCGACATCGAGGAATCCATGAGCGCACCCACTGTCTCCCCGGCCGATCCGGTATCGGGTCATGCCGACGTCGAGAAGGTCGTCACCGGCCTGGCCCGGTCCGCGAAGGCGGCCTCACGGTCGCTGGCGCAGCTGACCACCGCCACCAAGAACGACGTGCTGCTCGCCGCGGCCGACGCGATCGAGGCGGCCTCGGAGTCGGTCCTCGCGGCCAACGCCGCCGACATCGCACGCGCCGAGGAGGCCGGGACCGAGGGGTCGCTGCTCGACCGTCTGCGCCTGACCGACGCCCGTGTCACCGGCATCGCCAACGGCCTGCGCCAGGTCGCCGCCCTCGACGACCCGATCGGTGCGGTCATCGCAGGCAAGACCCTGCCCAACGGGCTGCGGCTGCGGCAGCAGCGGGTGCCGCTCGGTGTGGTCGGCATCGTCTACGAGGCCCGACCCAACGTCACCGTCGACGCCTTTGGTATCGCCTTCAAGTCGGGCAACGCGGTGCTGTTGCGCGGCTCGTCGTCGGCGGCGTCGTCGAACGCCGAACTCGTGCGCATCCTGCGGGAGACGCTGGGTGGCAAGGGTGTCACCGCCGACGCCGTGGCCCTCCTGCCCAGCGAGGACCGCTCCTCGGTCACCGCACTGATCCGTGCCCGCGGACTCGTCGACGTGGTGATCCCGCGCGGCGGCGCCGGCCTGATCACTGCCGTGGTCACCGACGCCACCGTCCCGACCATCGAGACCGGCACCGGCAACTGCCACGTCTACGTCCACGCCGACGCCGACGTCGACCTCGCCACCCGTGTGGTGCTGAACTCCAAGACCCGCCGGCCCAGCGTGTGCAACACCGCCGAGACCGTGCTGATCGACAAGAAGATCGCCGACGACGCGCTGCCGAAGATCAGGCAGGCCCTACAGGCGCAGGGGGTGGTGATCCACGGCGACGAACCGGGCATGGAACCGGCCACCGAGGCCGACTGGGCCGAGGAGTACCTGTCGCTGGACATCGCGATGAAGGTGGTCGACGATCTCGACGCCGCCGTCGCACACATCGACCAGTGGGGCACCGGGCACACCGAGGCGATCATCACCACCGATCTCGCCGCCGCCACCGAGTTCACCGAGCGGGTCGACGCCGCCGCGGTGATGGTCAACGCGTCCACCGCCTTCACCGACGGTGAGCAGTTCGGGTTCGGTGCCGAGATCGGCATCTCCACCCAGAAGCTGCACGCCCGCGGTCCGATGGGCCTCCCCGAACTGACCTCCACCAAGTGGGTCGTGTGGGGCGACGGCCAGATCCGGCCGGCGTGATGTCGGCGCAGACCACGGCGTCCGCCGTGCCCGGAAACGCTCCGGTCGTGCCCTCGTTCACCGCTGTGCCCGAGGTCGTCTCGCGGCTGCGGGAGACCGGCTATCTGGCCGACGACGCCACCGCCACCTCCACCTTCCTTGCCGACCGCCTCGGCAAACCGCTCCTGGTGGAGGGTCCGGCCGGCGTCGGCAAGACCGAACTGGCCAAGGCGATCGCCGCCGCCACCGATGCCGAACTCGTCCGCCTGCAGTGCTACGAGGGCATCGACGAGGCACGTGCCCTCTACGAGTGGAACCACGCCAAGCAGATCCTGCACATCCAGGCCACCGGCACCCGCGACTGGGCCGACGCCAAGACCGACATCTTCTCCTCGGAGTTCCTGCTGCCGCGGCCGCTGCTCACCGCGATCTCCCGACCGGGTGCCACGGTGCTGCTGATCGACGAGATCGACAAGGCCGACGTCGACATGGAGGGGCTGCTGCTGGAGGTGCTCAGCGACTTCGCCGTGACCATCCCCGAGATGGGAACGGTCGTGGCACAGCGCCGTCCGATCGTGCTGCTCACCTCCAACGCCACCCGCGAGCTGTCCGAGGCGCTCAAGCGACGCTGCCTCTATCTCTACATCGACTTCCCGGATGCTCAGCGCGAGAAGGAGATCCTCGCATCTCGCGTGCCGGGGCTCTCGGATTCGCTTGCCGCCGAACTGGTGCGCGTGATCGGGGTGTTGCGCACCCTGGACATCCGCAAGAAGCCGTCGGTTGCCGAGACCATCGACTGGGCCAACACCCTGCTCGCGCTCGGCGTCGGTGAGGACACCACCGGCACGTCCGGTCGCGGCCTCGACGCGGGTCTGATCGCCCGCACGCTCGGGGTGGTGCTCAAGCACCGGCCCGACCTGACCACCGCGATCAAAGAACTCAAACTCCGCGGATGACCGGCCCCGCGCAGGCGGTGCGGACCGCGCCGTTCGTCGCCCACCTCACCGACTTCGTCGACGAACTGCGTCGGCGGGGCGTGGTGGTGGGACCATCGTCGCTGATCGATGCGGCGCGGGCGGTCGAGGTGCTCGACCTGCTCGATCGCACGAGTCTGCGCGAGGGCCTGGCGACCACCCTGCTCGCCGATCACCTGCACCGGCCGGCGTTCGACAGACTCTTCGACCTGTGGTTCCCGGCGGCCCCTGGGGCGCGCACCGGTGATGACGAGTTGCCGCGCACCGACGACGGCGAGATCGACGTGCCGGCGACCCGGGACATGCTGGCGCAGATGCTGGCCGATCCCACCGCCGAGGCCGACGGGCGACTCGACGCCATGGTGGCGCAGATCGTCGAGGAACTCGGCCGCTATGACTCCGCCCGCGGACAGGCGTACTCGGCGTACCAGGCGCTCTCGGCGATCGACCCGCAGACGCTGATCGCACGGATCGCGGCGGCGATGGACGCCGGTGACCCCACCGACCTCGGTGCCGGCACCGACCCGGTGATGCGGCGCGCCGCCCGGGAGAAGGCCAACCTGGTGCGCGCGGCCGTCGAACGCGAGACCCAGCGCCGGATGGCCGAACGCAATGGTCGCGAACGCGTCGGCGAGTACGCGGTCCCGACGCTGCCCGAACACATCAACTTCCTCTCCGCCGGCGCCAAACAGCAGGCCGAACTGCGGCGCACCATCGACCCGCTGGCCCGGTTGTTGGCCTCGCGGCTCGAGATCCGGCGTCGCCGCGCCCACCGCGGGGCGGTGGACGTGCGCCAGACCCTGCGGGCGTCGATGTCGACCGGGGGCGTGCCGATCGAACTCAAACATCGCAAACCCCGTCCCGGACGTCCCGAGCTGATCGTCATCTGCGACGTGTCCGGATCGGTCGCCGGCTTCTCGCAGTTCACCCTGAACCTGGTGTACGCACTGCGCCAACAGTTCTCGAAGGTGCGGGTGTTCGCCTTCGTCGACACCGTCGACGAGGTGACCGAGATGTTCGACCCGTCCACCGGCGACAAGGCGGGCTTCGGCATGGATGCCAAGGCGGCCATGCGCGAGATGATCACCACTGCCCGGATCGTCACGCGCGACGGCCATTCCGACTACAGCCACATGCTGCGCGGATTCGTCGAGAACTATGCCGACTCGCTCACCCACCGCGGGGCGCTGCTGATCCTCGGCGACGCCCGCAACAACTATCACGATCCCAACGCCGAGATCCTGCGCGACCTCGTGGAACGTGTGCGTCACTCGTACTGGCTCAACCCGGAGGCCGCCCGCGACTGGGGGACCGGTGATTCCGCGGCCGACGCCTACGGCGAGGTGATCGACATGTTCGAGTGCCGCAACGCACAGCAGTTGGGCAAGGTCATCGCCGATCTGCTGCCGGTGTGAGTCGAGCTGACCGTCGCGTCCGATCGTGACCCGATAGACTTTCCCTTCATGTCTGCCGAGCGTCCCCCCGTGCGTCGTCGCATCGGAGTCATGGGTGGCACCTTCGACCCGATCCACAACGGTCACCTGGTGGCCGCCAGTGAGGTCGCCCACCGTTTCTCCCTGCACGAGGTGATCTTCGTCCCCACCGGACGGCCCTGGCAGAAGGTGGGGGAGGCCGACGAGACCGACGGCTCACACGCAGCCAAACACGTCAGTGCCGCCGAGGACCGCTACCTGATGACGGTGATCGCCACCGCGTCGAATCCGAGGTTCTCGGTCAGCCGCGTCGACATCGATCGTGAGGGTGACACCTACACCGTCGACACCCTGCGCGACCTGCACGCGATCCTGCCCGACGCCCAGCTGTTCTTCATCACCGGCGCCGACGCCCTCGAGTCGATCCTGTCGTGGCAGAACTGGGAAGAACTGTTCGACCTCGCGAACTTCGTCGGCGTGAGCCGGCCCGGCTATGAGCTGTCGGCGAGTCATCTGTCACAGCATCTGGAGAAGCTCCCGCCGGAGACCCTGCAGATGCTGGAGATCCCCGCGCTGGCCATCTCGTCCACCGAGTGCCGTGAGCGCGCCGCGCAGGGCCGGCCGGTCTGGTACCTGGTGCCCGACGGAGTCGTTCAGTACATCGCCAAGCGCAGGCTGTATCGTCCGCTGCGGAACAACTCGTCGAGGGTGTCGGCGCCGTGAGCGCTCCACCGATGGAAGGAATCGTGTGACTGCATCACCCGAGGCATTGGAGATGGCGACGGTCGCCGCGGCGGCCGCCGAGGACAAGCTCGGAGTCGACGTCACCGTCATCGACGTCTCCGAGCAGTTGGTGATCACCGACCTGTTCGTCATCGCATCCGCCGACAACGAGCGTCAGGTCAACGCGATCACCGACGAGATCGAGGACAAGATGCGTGACGCCGGGTACAAGCCGGTGCGCCGCGAGGGCACCCGTGAGGGCCGCTGGACGCTGCTCGACTACATCGACATCGTCGTGCACATCCAGCACAGCGACGAACGCTCCTACTACGCGCTGGAGAGCCTGTGGAAGGACTGCCCGACGGTGGAGCTCGGTGACGGCCGATCCGGGGGCTCCGCGTGAGCGGCGGACCCGATCAGACCGACACCTCCGTCGAGCGCCTGACCCCGGTGGTGCGGCGCCTGATCCTGTTGCGGCACGGCCAGACCGGTTACAACGCCACCGGCCGGATGCAGGGTCAGCTCGACACCGACCTGTCCGAACTCGGTGTGCAGCAGGCGAAGACGGCTGCGGCCGCGCTCGCCGAGAAGAACCCGATCCTGATCCGGTCGTCGGATCTGCGCCGGGCCCGCGACACCGCGGAGGCGCTCTCGCTGGCGACCGGCCTCGGCGTCGACACCGACGTGCGCCTGCGCGAAACACATCTCGGTGAGTGGCAGGGCATGAGCCACACCGAGGTCGACCACGCGATGCCCGGGGCGCGCAGTACGTGGCGCGACGACGCCACCTGGCGTCCGCCGGGCGGGGAGAGCCGGGTGGACGTGGCCGCCCGGGTCACGCCACTGATCGACGAGCTGGTGGCCGGTGTCCCCGGTTGGGGTACCGGTGACACCCCGGAGGCGCCGGTGGTGCTCGTCGCGCATGGTGGGGTGATCGCCGCGCTGACCGCCGCTCTGCTGGACCTGCCGGTGGAGAAGTGGCCGGTGTTCGGCGGACTGGCCAACACCAGCTGGGTGCAGTTGTCCGGGCACGGCGTCGCCGACGCACGACCCCACTGGCGGCTGGACGTGTGGAATGCGTCGGCGGAGAGCTCCGACGCCGCGATCCAGTGACCCCGGTGCCCGCGGATGTGGGGCCGGACGAAGCGCCGGCCGGGGAGATCCTCGTGCTGACGGACTCGCTGAGCTACTACGGTCCCCAGGGCGGCCTGCCCGCCGACGATCCGCGGATCTGGCCGAACCTCGTCGGCGACGTACTCGGTATGCGGGTGAAGCTGTTCGGCCGCGTCGGTTGGACCTCCCGCGACGTGTGGTGGGCGCTGACCCAGGACCCCAACATCTGGGCGTCGGTACCGACCGCGTCGGTGGTGGTGCTGGCCGTCGGCGGGATGGACTCGCTGCCGTCGCCGCTGCCGACCGCGGTTCGCGAACAGATCCGGTATCTGCGTCCGTCCCGGCTGCGGCAGCTGGTGCGTGACAGCTACCAGTGGGTGCAGCCACGTGCCGCCCGTCTCGGCTGGCCGATGGCACTGCCCCCGCGCGTGACCGCCGAGTATCTCGCGAAAATCGGTGGGGCACTGCGACAATTGCGGCCGGATCTGCCGATCGTGGTGGTCCTGCCCTCGACCCATCGCAGCCCGTACTACGGGAATGTGCATGGCGGCCGTATCCCGACCACCGCCGCGATGCTGCGGTGGGCGGAGTCGGCGGGAGCGCCGACGGTGGACCTGTACCCGATCACGCGGGATGCCTTCGACGACCCGATGTCGGAGATGAACCCCGACGGCATCCACTGGGGCTTCGAGTGCCATCGGCAGATCGCGGTGGCCGCGGGCCCGGTGATCGCGGCCGCGACAGGAGTGTCGGCTCCCCACGCATGAGCCCGATGCGTACCGGCTAACGTAGGTACGTGCCTGTCGTCGTCGTCACAGATTCCTCCTCGCGCCTTCCGGCGGGGATCGTCGAGCACTACCGCATGGGTGTGGTGCCGCTGCATCTGTCGCTCGACGGTGTCGACTACCGCGAGGGTGTCGACGACATCCCCGACGATCTGCTGACCAGTCCCGGCGTCACCACGTCGGGGGCCAATCCGCACGACCTCGGTGAGGTGTTCGGTGAGGCCGTGCAGGCCAGCGACGGTGCCGGGGTGGTGGCGGTGATGATGTCGCGCAGGCTGTCGGGGACGTGGAGTGCCGCGCGCCTGGCCGCCGAGAAGTATCCCGGGCTGATCCGTGTCGTGGATTCGCGATCGGTGGGACTTGCGGTGGGCTTCGCGGCGATCGCCGCGGCCCAGGCCGCCGAGGCGGGCGCCGACCGGGACCGTGCCTACGAGGCCGCGATCCGGCAGGCGGCGAGCATCGAGTCCCTGATCGCGGTGCAGCAGTTGGACAATCTCCGCAACAGCGGCCGGATCAGCGCGGCCAGCCGGCTGCTGGGGTCGGCGTTGTCCATCAAGCCGATCCTCGCGCTCGACGACGGCATGCTGGTGCTGCGGGACCGGCACCGCACGTTCTCCAAGGCGATCACCCGACTCGTCGAGACGGCCGTGGAGTTCGCCGACGGTCGGGCGGTGACCCTCGGTATCCAGCATTGTCAGGCCCCCGAGGCGGCCGCCGAGCTCGCCGGCGACCTGCGGTCGAAACTGCGGGTGGTGACCTCGCAGCTGACCGTCGACCTCGGTCCTATCCTGGGCTCGCATATCGGTCCCGGAGCTGTGGGAGTCTCCGTGGCCACCCACCTCGAACCCATCCCGGGCGCCGACGCCATCCCGGAGTAGTCGCCGTCCCGGAGTAGGTGTCGCGATCCCGTTGATCGGGCGCCAATCCTCGTTGACCGGGCGCCAGTCCACGTTGACCGGGCGCCACTTTCCGTTGATCGGGCGCCAATCCTCGTTGACCGGGCGCTGCGTCAGAGGAACTGCCGCGCCTGCTTGGCGGCCTTCTTCGGGGTCCGGGCCCGGAATCCCTCGCCGACGGCGCGCAGCTTCCATTCACCGTTCTGCCGGTCGATGACGGCCATCAGCATCGCGGTGTACGGCACCTTCTCGTTGAGGGTGTACCGGGCGAGTTCGGCGCCGGTGGTGGAGTCCACCAGGCGGCAGTAGGCGTTGCGCACCGATTTGAACGACTGCCCCATGAACGAGGTGACGGTGAAGCCGAGTCTGTCGATGTGGGGTGGAATCCGTTGCAGTGCAAGCGAGATGGTCTCGTCGTCGCCGTCCCCGCGGCCGGTGAGGTTGTCCCCGGAGTGCACGATGGAGCCGTCCTTGCTGCGCAGGTGGTAGAAGCAGACGATCTCCACGCACTCGTCGCCGGAGTACATCAGCACCGAGGCGTCCAGATCGATCCGGCCGCCGCGGGCCGGGTCCCAGCCGAGGCCCATGGTGATGTCGGTGAGCGGGACGCCACCGTCCTTGCGCAGCACCACCCGCTGGCCCTTGGCCAGGCTGACCGGGCGGGCCTTGCTGAGACTGATCTCCGGGGCCGGTGGCGCAGTGCGGACAGGCGGCGGCGCGGCCGCGGGTGTCGGCTGGGTCGGCGATGGCGTCGGCTGGGGTGCGGGCGGTTCGTCGTCGACCCTCACCCCGTGATCGCGCACCAGCTCGGCGAAACCGCCGGCATATCCCTGCCCGATGGCGCGGACCTTCCATTCCTGGTTGCGTCGGTAGACCTCGACGGCCACCACCACCGACTCGCTCGACAGCCCGTCGATGGCGAACGAGTACAGTTCCGCCCCGTTCTGGTCGAGCAGTCGGGCGGTGGGCGCCGGGAACCCGCCGAAGGTCAACCCGGCGTCGTCGAGGGTGAGAACCATACGGACAGCGGAGATCTCGGCAGGGACCCGCTCGGTGACGATGTGTAGACGGCCCAGTCGTCCGGGACCGGGCCGCAGGTCGACGCCCGGCCCGCTCGGCTGGTTGTAGAAGACGAAGTCGGCGTCGCTGCGCACCACGGCCTGATCGGTCACCAGCAGCGCCGACACGTCGGCGAGTGCCGCGAACTCGACGTCGACGATGATCTCCGGGGCCGTCAGCGGACCGTTCTGGCCCTTGATGAGTGCGCTCACGGTGGCAGCCTACCGTGCCGAAAGGGTCGAACACGCGAGTCCGCGTGCCGATTACGCTGCGCGAATGGCATCGGCACACGGCGCCGAGCGAGCTCTTGTGCACAGAACCGTTGCGATCCACAGATCGTCCAAGACCTCGACGCAGCCGGCCTGAACCGGTTCCCGGGACGCCCTACCGTGGCCGCATGAGCGAGACTTCTGGGACAGCACGATCCGGCCCGCGCCGAGCGTCGGGGCTGGACCGGCTGTCTCCGCCCCCGGTCCCGGAACGTGTCGAGGATGTCGACGAGGTGCCCGATCCGGGCTGGCCGCCGTCGGCGATCCCGGCGTGGCTCGACACCTCGGCGTCCGACTTCGAGGTCGACGACCACGACGACGATGTCGAGGGCGACCCTGATGACGACGACCCGGGTCCCCGCCCACGTCGGCGATTCGTGGTGGCGCCGCCGGGGGCGATCGCGATCATCCTGGTCGGTGTGATCGCCTGTGCAGTGGCCGCTTACGGACTCTTCGGTCAGTCCGAGTCGGCGCCGCTGGTGGACTTTCCCGCGGCCGGTCCGACGACCGCCGTGGCGTCGGGCGGGGTGGCATCGACCGGAGTTGGGGCCGACGAGACAGGAGGAGAGCGATCTGTTGTGCCTCCGGAGGCCCCGATGACCGAGGTGGTGGTGAGCGTCGTCGGACTCGTCCACAAACCGGGACTGGTGCGATTGAGGCCGAACTCCCGTGTGGCGGAGGCGATCGCCGCAGCCGGTGGTGCGCGGACCGGCGCCGACACCGTCTCCCTGAACCTCGCGCAGATCGTCCACGATGGGGACCAGGTATTGGTCGGATACGCGGGTGGCGAAGGCCAGATGTCGTTGCGTAGCACGGTCGTCGCAACCGCGGGTGCCGCCGCCCCGACCGCGTCGGGTGGTTCGAGCGGGTCGGAGTCGCCGGGAACAGTGGGCACCACCACGGTAACGGGCCTGGTCGACCTGAACACCGCGACCGCCGGTCAACTCGACGCCCTGCCCGGGGTCGGTCCGGTGACGGCCCAGGCGATCATCGACTGGCGCACGCGCAACGGTCGGTTCGGGTCGGTGGACCAGCTCGGTGAGGTCGACGGGATCGGCCCGGCACGACTGGCCAAGCTCCGGTCACTGGTCACCGTCTGACATCCGTGGATCTGCGCCTGGCACTTCCGGCCCTGGTGGTGTGGGTGATCACCGCGATCTGCCTCGGCGCGTCGCCGATGACGGCCATGGGCATCGCCACCGGTGCGTTCATCGCCGGTATCGCCATCCTCGTGGGTCAGCGAAAAGGATTGCTGCGCTGGGAGATCGCCGGACCCATCGTGGTGGGTGCGGCGATGGCCGCAACCTGCGCGGCCGCAATGGCGTTGCGACTGGAGGTTCGCGATTCACATCCGCTCCGGGACATACGGGGAAAGGCCACGGTGGTGGTGACCGTCCGCGAGGACCCGGTGGACTTCGGACCCGCCGGTGGGAGGCGGGTGCGGATCAGGGCCGACATCGACGAGGTCGGGTCTCGCGCGGTTCGTTCCGCACCGGTGGAGGTGATCGCCACCGAGACATGGAACGGTCTGTCCCCGGGACAACACGTCCGTGCGGTGGTGTCGATCCGAGCGGCACCGTCGCCGGGACTGGTCGTCGCCCGGTTGACCGCATCCGGAGAACCCCGGCTGCTCGGGCGGCCACCGCCGCTGCAACGGGCCGCGACGCACATCCGGGAACGACTGCGGCAGAGCACGTCGCGGTCACTGCCCGCCGATGCAGCCGGACTGTTCCCCGGCCTGGTGCTCGGTGACGACGCCGCCCTCGCCCCAGACCTCGAGGACGACTTCCGGGCGGCTGGGCTGAGTCATCTGACCGCGGTCAGCGGAGCCAACTTCGCCATCGTGTGTGGTGCGGTGATCGGGTTGATCCGGTTGCTCGGTGCGCCACCCAAGGTGGTCGCGGTGTGTGGGGTGCTGGTCATCCTGGGTTTCGTCGTGGTGGTGAGGCCGACGCCGAGTGTGTTGCGAGCGGCGATGATGGGAGTGATCGGGCTGCTGGCGTTGGTGACCGCGCGCCGGTCACAGGCATTGCCGGCGTTGGGGGCGGCGGTGATCGGGGGAGTGCTGTGGTGGCCGGAACTCGCGCGGGCGCCGGGGTTCGCGTTGTCGGTGGCGGCAACCGCGGGCCTGGTCATGGTGTCGCCGTCGGTGCGGGATGTGCTCCGATCATGGTGGGTTCCGCCGGGGTTGGCGGAGGTGCTGGCGATGGCGATCGCCGCCCAGGTGGTGACCGCCCCGTTGATCGCACTCGGGTTCGGCACGTTCTCGGTGGTGTCGGTGATCGCGAATGTCGCGGTGGCGCCGGTGGTCGGGGTGATCGGGATCGTCGGGACCGCGGCGGCGGTGGCCGCGGCGCTCGGGCCGGCCGACGGGTGGTCGATGGTGGTGTCGGAGTTGTTGATCCGGTCGCTGTCGGCGGAGCTGTGGTGGATGATCTGGTGCGCCCGACATCTCGGGTCGTGGAAGTGGGCGCAGATCTCGGTGCCCGAGGGCTGGGTGGGTGCGGTGCTCGTCGGCGGGGTGACGCTGGTCGTCGGCGCGGGGATCGTGTGGCTGCGTCGTCGGGTCGTCGAGGGGCAACGGTGACCGTGTCGATCAGGCCGGGAGCGATCCGAAGCGGGAGGACCTGTGTCGAGGTCTCCGCAGTGTGCGTTGGGTGGTGACCGTGTCGGAGGTGGTCACGTCGGCGAGTTCGGCCTGCGGAGATTTCGACTCGACTTGTCGCTGCGCTCCTCACCGGCTCAATCATCGTGCTGGTGCTGGTGCTGATGTCCGGGGTGGTCGGTTTGGGTGTGTGGCCTGCGGAGATTTCGACACGACTTGTCGCTGCGCTCCTCGTCGGCTCAATCATCGTGGCGGTGGTGGTGGGTTCGCGATCGGCGTGGGTGGCTATGTCGGGTCCATCGTCGTGGTGATCACCACCCAGACCCGCGAACCGGCCGTCGGTGCCACCTGGCAGCATGGTCGTGTGAGCGAACGTCTGCATCTGCTGCTGGGGGACGACGACTTTCTGACCGGCCGGGTGATCGACGCGGTGGCCGTGGAACGGTCGGAGGCCAGTGGCACCGATGTCCCGGTGACCCGGGTGCGCGCCGGTGACGTCACCGGCCCGGAGATCGCCGAGTTGCTCAGCCCGTCGCTGTTCGCCGAGGAGCGGATCGTGGTTGTGGAGGCGGCTGCGGAGGCGGGCAAGGCGCCGGCCGCCCTCGTCTCCGAGACCGCCGCGGCATTGCCCGACGGCGTGACCCTGATGGTCATCCACACCGGTGGCGGACGCGCCAAGTCGATGGTGTCGGATCTGCGCAAGGCCGGCGCCACCGAGCACACGTGTGAGACGCCCAGGTGGCCGTCGGAGCGGATGACCTTTGTCCGCAACGAGTTCCGGCAACTAGGGGTACGGGCGTCGAACGACATCGTGGAACTGGTCGTCGAATCCGTCGGTGCTCAGTTGCGTGAGCTCGCCGCAGCGTGTGCTCAGCTCGTCGCCGATACCGGCGGCAAGGTCACCGAGGAGAAGGTCCGGCTCTATTATCAGGGCCGCCCAGAGGTCACGGGCTTCGAGGTAGCCGACCGCGCTGTCGCGGGAGATCGTGCCGGGGCGCTGGAGTCACTCGCGTGGGCGCTGCATCACGGCGTGGCGCGGGTCCTGCTCGCCGATGCGCTGGCCGAGGCGGTCCACTCGATCGCCCGGGTACGTGCCATGGGAAACGTCGGGGCGGCGTCCGCGGCGTCCGAACTGGGCATGCCGCCCAAGCGGGTGCAGAAGGTCCAGACGCAGGCGAAAGCCTGGGACTCGGCGTCGATCGCACAGGCCGTCGTGGTGGTCGCCGGCCTCAACGGGGACGTGAAGGGCCAGGCGGCCGACGCCGATTTCGCATTGGTGAGTGCGGTGTCGAAGGTGGCCGATCTCCGGCCGGCGGGACGTCGTCGGGCAGGATGAGATCGTGTGGCGGGCACATGCCCGCCACGTCCGGACCGACCCACCTGGGGAACGCACTTCACCCCGGTGACCGCGTGGCGTCACCGGGGTGAGTGTTGGGGATCACCGGCCCAGGACCGCCGGAGGCGGGAGCCGCCGACCGATCGCAGGAGGCGACCGGTCGGGAGGTGTGAACCGGGAAGAGTCGGAAGGCTCAGAGCTTGTTCAGCGCCAGGGCCATCGCCGACTTCTTGTTGGCTGCCTGATTGGCGTGGATGATGCCCTTGCTGGCGGCCTTGTCGAGCTTGCGGCTGGTGCTGACCAGCAGCTCGCCGGCCTTGTCCTTGTCACCTGCGTCGACGGCCTCGCGGAAGCCGCGGACCGCGGTGCGCAGCGACGACTTGATCGACTGGTTGCGCTGACGGCGGACCTCGTTGGTGCGGTTGCGCTTGACCTGCGACTTGATGTTAGCCACGCGTTTATACCTCGTCTGTCTGTTCGGGAATGTCTTCTCGTGCGGTTGTCGGGTGGGTCTCGCCCGGACAACCCGTCACCCACGCGATCATGGGTGTGTGGGGCGCCGACTCGGTCGGGACTGCTCCTGAGCAGCTCCGACGGCGACACCCGGGGGTGATCACGACCGACGCTGCGACAGCGATCGAGTTTACCAGCCGGACACGTGGCGCCCAAAATCCCGGCAGAACGGTACCCGGACGGCGGTCCGGGCAGGGCCTTCGAGCACGGCCGGCAACCGATCGCACCGTAACGTTACCGTCCCGGTCGAACTGTCAGGTTCGTCCCCTAGGCTCTGCAGTCATCATGTCTGCCGTCTATGTCCACGTCGGGTTGCCGAAGACCGGAACCACCCATCTGCAGGATCGGTTGTGGCGCAACCGTGACCTCGCGCTGCGGGAATCCGGGCTGCTGTATCCCGGGAACGTCATCTCCGACCACTTCCACGCGGCGGTACACCTGCAGCCCGGGCGGTACCTCGACTGGGTGGACCCGGCGTTCGACAACGCCTGGCCGACGCTGGTCGCCCAGATGCAGGCGTGGCCGCAGACCTCCCTGATCTCCCACGAGTTGTTCGCCACGGCCACCGAGGAGCACATCGCCGAGCTCGTCGGCGACCTCTCCTTCGCCGACGAGGTACACGTGGTGGCCACGGTCCGCGACCTCGGACGACAGCTTCCGTCGGTGTGGCAGGAGAACGTGAAGAACCAGCGGCGGGCGTCGTTCGCCGAGTTCATCGACTCGGTGCGGGTCCACACCCGACCGGTCGACGGTCAGCTGTCGTTGTCGGTCGGCGGTCTGCTCCCCGACGAGGAACCGTTCTGGGAGTTCCAGGACCACGTCGGAATCCTGCGGCGCTGGGCGCATGTGGTCGGCCCCGACCGTGTGCACGTGGTCACCGTCCCGCGTACCCGCAGGGTGCCCGGCGACGGGCTGTGGGAACGCTTCCTTCAGGTCCTCGGTGTGGATCCGGCAGCTCTCACCATCCCGGTGCCGAGTCTCAACTCGTCGCTGTCGGCGCCCCAGGCCGAGTTCCTGCGCGGGCTGAACCTGCGGCTGCAGCCCGACGACATCGCCTGGGAACGCTACGAGCGCGTCGTGAAGGGCGAGTTGATCGGTCAGATCCTGTTCCGGGACCGTGATGGCGTCCCGCAGGGACTGTCCCCGGCGCAGCGCCTGTGGGCCGCAGAACAGGCCGACATCATGGTCAACGCGGTCACGTCGGCCGGCTATCACGTGGTCGGCAGCCTCGACGACCTACGCGTGCCCCGCGAGATCACCGACAGCCACCTCGAGCCCACCGCCGAGGAAGTGCTCGACGTGGCGCTCGACACACTCGCCGAACTCGTCAAGACGATGCCGATGCCCAAACAGGGACCGGCGGCGCGGACGCGGGCGATGAACGTGGTGCGCCGGGCCCGGCGCAAAGCGCTGGCGGTGCGCCGTTCGATCGGACTCGACGAGGGAACACGGCCAGGGCACTGACCCGACTCGACCAGGGGCCTGTGGACGCCCGAACCGGTGCCGATCACCGGCGGTGGCCGTGGCCCGTGATCGGGCAGTGGTGAACTCAATCGCCGACCGTCGTGCCGAACTGACGGTTTTGTAGCACCATGTCAGGTTATGAGTGCCGCGTCGACGAATGTGCCTGCGAAGAAGGTGCGCAAATCCAGCCCCACGAAAGCCACCACCAAGGCCGCAGTGAAGACCGAGGGCGCGGGGAAGTCCGAGAGCAAGGCGAAATCGAATGGCCGTACGGTCAAGTCGAAGTCGTCGACGGTCTCCGTAAAGCCCACGGACACCGGTATTTTCGCCGGCTACGAGGATGCGAAATCGTTCGGACCCGCCTTTGACGAGATGTTCGACAACGACGGCGACGTCCGCTCGGCGTACAAGGGCATCTTCAAGGTGATGGCCGAGTCCGAGCGTTCGGACATCGAGGCGCGGATCGATGCCCTCGGCCGTGCGTTCATCGATCAGGGCATCACGTTCTCACTGTCGGGCAAGGAGCGGCCGTTCCCGTTGGACGTTGTGCCACGGGTGATCTCGGCGTCGGAATGGACCAAGCTGGAATCCGGCATCACGCAGCGGGTGCAGGCACTCGAGCTGTTCCTCGACGACATCTACGGCGAGCAGGAGATCCTGCGCGACGGCGTGCTGCCGAAGCGACTTGTCCACTCGTGTGAGCACTTTCACCGTCAGGCCGCAAACATCCGGCCGCCCAACGGGGTTCGCATCCACGTCGCAGGCATCGACCTCGTCCGCGATGCCAACGGCGATTTCCGGGTCCTCGAGGACAATCTGCGGTCGCCGTCGGGTGTGTCGTATGTGATGGAGAATCGGCGCACCATGGCGCGCGTCTTCCCGGATCTGTTCTCCTCGCATCGGGTCCGGGCGGTCGCCGACTATCCGAGTCACCTTCTGCGCGCGCTGCGGGCCTCCGCGGCGTTCAACGAGGCCGACCCGAACATCGTGGTGCTCACCCCGGGTGTGGCCAACTCGGCGTACTTCGAGCACTCCCTGCTCGCCCGGCTCATGGGTGTGGAACTCGTCGAGGGCCGAGACCTGTTCTGCCGCGACAACGTCGTCTACATGCGCACCACCGAGGGTGAGCAGCGCGTCGACGTGATCTACCGGCGGATCGACGACGACTTCCTCGACCCGATGCAGTTCCGGCCCGATTCGATGCTCGGTGTCGCCGGACTCCTCAACGCCGCCCGCGCCGGCAACGTCGTCATCTCCTCGGCGGTCGGCAACGGTGTCGGCGACGACAAGCTGATCTACACCTACGTGCCCGAGATCATCGACTACTACCTCGGTGAGAAGCCGATCATCGCCAACGTCGACACGCTGCGGTGCTGGTTGCCGGAAGAGTGTGAAGAGGTTCTCGACCGCATCGACGAACTGGTCGTCAAGCCGGTCGAGGGGTCGGGCGGATACGGGATCGTGTTCGGTCCGGAGGCCACCAAGGCCGAGCTCGACACCCTGGCTCGCAAGGTCCGCAACGATCCGCGCGGCTGGATCGCCCAGCCGGTCGTGCAGTTGTCGACGGTGCCGACCAAGGCGGGCGACTACCTCAGTCCCCGGCATGTCGATCTGCGTCCGTTCGCGGTCAACGACGGCGAGTCGGTGTGGGTGCTGCCCGGTGGTCTGACCCGTGTCGCACTACCCGAGGGCTCGCTGGTGGTGAACTCCAGTCAGGGCGGCGGTTCCAAGGACACCTGGGTGCTCGCGTCGCGCAGCTCGCCGGAGGAGCGGGAGATGAGTGGCGCCAAGGTCGTCACCAAGAGTGGTGTGGCCGCGGCGCGCCCTGCCGAGAGCGCGCCCGACCCGCTGCACACCCAGACCCAGCAACAGCAGCAGGGCCAGGTCGGCGGTGGCATGTCAGATGTGGGAGGTACGAACCAATGATGTTGGCCCGCAATGCCGAATCGCTGTACTGGATCGGGCGCTACGTCGAGCGCGCCGACGACATGGCACGCATCCTGGACGTCTCGATCCACCAGCTGCTCGAGGACACCACCGCCAACGCCGACAGTCTGGTGCGCCTGGTGATCCAGGTGCTCGGCCTCACGCCACCCGAACCCGGTGAGACCCTGGACGTGTGGTCACTCACCGAGCGCGTGGCCTACGACGCGGATTCGGTGGGGTCGATCGTCGACCTGATCGGGTCGGCCCGCGAGAACGCCCGCGGTGCGCGCGAGGTCACCTCCAGCGAGATGTGGGAGTGCCTCAACACCACCTACAACGGTCTCGGTGACGCCGAGCGGCGTTCGCGGCGGCTCGGCCCGCACGAGTTCCTCTCGTATGTGAAGAACCGGGCGGCCATGTTCGCCGGTCTCGCCGACGCAACACTCAGTCACGACGACGGCTATCGCTATCTGCTGGTGGGACGGTCGGTGGAACGCGTCGACATGACCATTCGTATGCTGCTGGCGCGTGCCGGGGATCGTTCCGGCTCGCCGGCATGGGTCAACGTGCTGGTGTCGGCGGGCGCCCACGACACCTTCCTGCGCACCTACCGCGGGGTGATCAACGCCCAGAACATCGTCGAGTTCATGCTGCTCGACCGGTTGTTCCCGCGATCGGTGTTCCACGCCCTACGGGTGGCCGAACACAACCTCGCCGAACTGGAGAAGGGCCCGAGCCGTACCGGGGCCCAGGCCGAGGCACTCATGCTGCTCGGCCGCGCCCGCAGTTCGCTGGAGTTCCTCGAACCCGGTGACCTGCTCGACGGTCTGCAGGAGCGGCTGCTCGACCTGCAGGACACGTGCCGGTCGGTCAACGAGGCGGTCACCGCCCAGTACTTCCATGTCTCGCCGTATGTCTCGTGGGCCGACGCCCGGGTCAGCAACGGTGAGGAGCATGTCATCGAGGAGAGTGAACTGTGAGCTGGCGACTGAGAGTCGTGCATTCGACGGGCTTCGCGTACCTGAGCCCGGTGACCTCGTCCTACAACGAGGCCCGGTTGACACCGCGCAGCGACAACCGCCAGAACGTGATCGTCAACCGGGTGGAGACCGTCCCGGCCACGCGCTCCTACCGCTACACCGACTATTGGGGGACCGCGGTCACCGCATTCGACCTGCACGCCCCGCACGAGGAACTCGAGGTCTCGGGGATGTCGGTGGTGGAGACCGAGCCGGGTGAGCGTCCCGGCGCCGAACGCGCCCGTGACTGGGACGGGATCCGCACCGAGGCGGTGGAGGACCGCTACGACGAGATGCTCTCCAACACCGCATATGTCCCGAAGAACCGGTCGCTGGTGGCCACTGCCCGGCGGCTGTCCAAAGGACTCGACCCGGAGGCGGCGGTCGAGGCGGTCTGCCGCTTCGTCCACGAGGAGATGGAGTACGTGCCCGGCACCACGGGGGTGCACACCACCGCCGTCGACGCCTGGAACGAGCGCAAGGGTGTCTGCCAGGACTACGCGCACCTGACCCTGCTGATGTTGCGCGGGTTGGGGATTCCGTCCCGCTATGTGTCGGGCTACCTGCATCCCAAGCCCAACGCCGAGATCGACAAGACCGTGGAGGGTCAGAGCCACGCGTGGATCGAGGCCTGGACCGGGGGCTGGTGGGGCTACGACCCGACCAACGCCACGCCGATCACCGAACAGCATGTGTCGGTGGGGGTGGGTCGTGACTACTCGGACGTGTCGCCGCTCAAGGGCATCTACACCGGCGGGCAGGCCAGCGACCTCGACGTGGTGGTGGAGATCACCCGCCTGGCCTGACGTCGGGACCGCCGGCCGTTCGGGGTCACCGCCAGCGGTAGCGGCCGCGCAGCTCGGCGGCGACGGCGGCGAATCGTGTCTCGTCGAGGATCGCGCCCTCCCGGCGGATCGTGTCGTCGTCGATCACCAGCACCCGGTCGAGCCGGATGAAGCTCTCGCGCTGCTCGGAATCCCACGCACCGGCCCCCAGCGACATCCAGCTCTCGTCGTCGCGTCGATGTTCCTTGCTCGAGAGCATCAGTCCGAGTACGTGATCGGGATCGTCGTCGCGCGGATCCCGGCCGACGACGAGCACCGGGCGATCCTTGCCCTGGGCCGGATCGTCCTCGAAGGGCACCCAGGTCCACACGATCTCACCGGGGTCGGCGTCGCCGTCGAGTTGCGGTGTGTAGAGCACTTGTCGGGCGAGAGCGGCGGTGGCTGCGCGACGCGGTGTGCGCCGGGGCGTGGGACGGGTCATGAGGCCCCTCCGGCGAGCAGGGCGGTGACCGCGGCGGCGGCCTCCGGCGCGGTGGGTTTGCGGTCGGGTTTCAGGTCGTGGCCGCCCTTGTCGATCTCCACGAGCCGGGTCGGTGCCGGGATCAGGGCGAGCGCAGCGGTGATCTCGTCGGTGGTGGCGAACGGATCGTTGGAACCGTGCACCACGACCGTGGGCACGGTGATGCCGGGCAGATGCTCGACGCGGGCCCGCTCCGGCTTGCCCGGCGGGTGTAGTGGATAGCTGCTGAGCAGCAGCAGATCGGCGCCGTCCCCGCTCTGGTCGACCCCGTCCTCGCTGATCACCATGGACACCTGGCGGCCGCCGTAGGAGTGTCCGCCGACGACGAGCGGGCCGTCGGCCTCACCGCGCAGCGCCGCGATCGCGGCCCGGATGCCGTCGCGGTCGGCGCCGGACGTGGCCGGACTCGGCGGCCCCTTGGGGCGGCGTTGCCGGTACGGCAGGTCGATCCGGGCGACGACGAATCCGCGCCCGCAGAACTCGTCGGCGTAGGCGTGCAGGATCTTCGCGTCGCGGTTGCCGCCGGCGCCGTGGGCGAGCACGACCAGCCCGATCGGGTCGGTGGCGGGGCGGTGCACATCGGCGACGACGCCGTCGGCGGTGAAAGGCGAGACCGTCATGGAGAGCAAGCGTAGGCCTCGCCGGTTGACGATCGGAGCCGCTGCCCGGTGCCCGGGCGGGGGGACATGACAAACTGGAGAGAAACACCCACCCCGCCTGTCGTGCCCGCCGGGCGCGCCAACCAGGAGCCGATCCCGATTTCCAGCTTCGCCGACACCACGTTCACCGATCCCGCGCAGATCCGGAACTTCTGCATCATCGCGCACATCGACCACGGCAAGTCCACCTTGGCCGACCGGATGCTGCAGCTCACCGGCGTCGTCGAGGAACGGCAGATGCGTGCGCAGTACCTCGACCGGATGGACATCGAGCGTGAGCGCGGCATCACCATCAAGGCGCAGAACGTGCGGCTGCCGTGGGCGGTGGGTGATCAGAACTATGTCCTGCACCTGATCGACACCCCCGGTCACGTCGACTTCACCTACGAGGTGTCGCGTGCTCTCGAGGCGTGCGAGGGTGCGGTGCTGCTCGTCGACGCCGCGCAGGGCATCGAGGCGCAGACCCTGGCGAACCTGTACCTCGCCATGGAGAACGACCTCACCATCATCCCGGTGCTCAACAAGATCGACCTGCCGGCCGCCGACCCGGACCGCTATGCCGGGGAGATCGCACACATCATCGGCTGCGAGCCCGACGACGTGCTGCGGGTGTCGGGCAAGACCGGTGAGGGTGTGCCCGCACTGCTCGACGAGGTGATCCGGTTGATCCCGGCCCCGGTCGGTGATCCCGACGCGCCGGCCCGCGCGATGATCTTCGACTCGGTCTACGACACCTATCGCGGTGTGGTGACCTATGTCCGCGTCGTCGACGGCAAGATCGTCCCGCGCGAGAAGATCGCGATGATGTCCACCGGCGCCACGCACGAACTGCTCGAGGTGGGCATCGTCTCGCCGGAACCGAAGCCGTCCAAGGGACTCGGCGTGGGGGAGGTGGGCTATCTGATCACCGGCGTGAAGGACGTGCGCCAGTCGAAGGTGGGTGACACCGTCACCGCCGCCCGCAACGGCGCGACCGAGCCGCTCACCGGATACCGCGAACCGCGGCCGATGGTGTACTCGGGCCTGTATCCGGTGGACGGATCGGACTACCCGGTGCTGCGTGACGCGCTGGACAAGCTGCAGCTCAACGACGCCGCGCTCACCTACGAGCCGGAGACGTCGGTGGCGCTGGGCTTCGGTTTCCGCTGCGGCTTCCTCGGTCTGCTGCACATGGAGATCACCCGGGAACGGCTCGAGCGCGAGTTCGGTCTCGACCTGATCTCCACCGCGCCCAACGTGGTGTACCGCGTGGTGATGGAGGACGGCACCGAGCACGTCGTCACCAATCCGTCGGACTGGCCGGACGGCAAGGCCCGCAACATCTTCGAGCCGATCGTCAAGACCACCATCATCGCGCCCAGCGAGTTCATCGGCGCGATCATGGAACTGTGCCAGACCCGCCGCGGTGAACTGGGCGGCATGGACTACCTGTCGGAGACCCGTGTGGAGATGCGCTACACGATGCCGATGGCCGAGATCATCTTCGACTTCTTCGACTCGCTGAAGTCCCGCACCCGCGGGTACGCCAGCCTCGACTACGAGGAGGCCGGCGAGCAGGAGGCCGACCTGGTGAAGGTCGACATCCTGCTGCAAGGTGAGGCGGTCGACGCGTTCAGCGCCATCGTGCACCGCGACGCGGCCTACGCCTACGGCAACAAGATGGCCACCAAGCTCAAGGAACTCATCCCGCGTCAGCAGTTCGAGGTCCCGGTGCAGGCAGCGATCGGGTCCAAGATCATTGCGCGCGAGAACATCCGGGCGATCCGCAAGGACGTGCTCGCCAAGTGTTATGGCGGCGACATCAGCCGTAAGCGCAAGCTGCTCGAGAAGCAGAAGGAAGGCAAGAAGCGGATGAAGACCATCGGGCGAGTCGAGGTGCCGCAGGAGGCCTTCGTGGCCGCACTCTCGACCGACTCGGCGGGTGACAAACCGAAGGGGAAGTGATGGCGTCTGCCGAATCGAACGTGAATCCTGTTCTTGCACCGAGTGGCCTGCCCCATGGGCTCCCGGACTTCGCGTCGATCTCGGACGACGACTTCCTACCCGCGTTCACCGCGGCGACGGCCACTCATCTCGGCGAGGTCGCCGCGATCGCCGACAACCCGGAGTCGCCGTCCTTCGCCAACACGATCGAGGCGCTGGAACTGTCGGGCCGCGATCTGGCGCGGGCCTCGGGCATCTTCTTCAACCTCGTCGGCCCGGACACCAACCCGCGGCGCAACGAGATCTCCCAAGAGCTGTCCACCCTGCTGACCGATCACGCCAACACCATCGCGATGAACCCGGGCCTGTTCCAGCGGATCTCGACACTCCATGACGCCGCCGACACCCTCGACCTCACCGAGGACCGGCGCCGGTTGCTCGACACGCGCTACCGGGAGGCGGTGCGCGCGGGGGCCGGACTCGACGACGCCGGACAGCAAGAGATGCGTGCCATCTCCTCGCGGCTGGCCTACCTGACCACCACCTTCTCGCAGCAGATCCTCGATGACACGAACGCATCGGCGGTACTCGTCGACGACGCCGCGGCCCTCGACGGACTGGGCGCCGGGGAGATCGCCGCGGCCCGTCGTGCGGCCACCGCTGCCGGCCACGACACCGGTCACCTGATCACCCTGGAACTGCCGACCAGCCAGTCGGTACTCACCGAACTGGACGACCCGGCCACCCGTCGGCGTGTGTTCGACGCATCGGTGCACCGGTGCTCGCGCGGCAACGAGTTCGACACCCGCGACATGGTCCTCGAGATCGTCCGCCTACGCGCCCGTCGTGCCGAACTGCTCGGCTACCGTGACCACGCCGAATACGTCATCGCCGAACAGACCGCACCGAGTCCGGCCGCCGTCGACGAGTTGCTCGGCGAACTGATCGGGTCGGCGATGCGGGCCGGAGACCGGGAACTGGCCGCGCTCACCGAGTTCGCCCGCGGTCAGGGCGTCACCGCCCCGATCGGTCCCGCCGATGTCACGTATTGGCTGACACGGCAACGACGTTCGCAGTCGGAGGTGTCGCTCGAGGCGTTCACCGACTACTGCGAACTCGACACCGTGATCACCGAGGGCGTGTTCTACGCGGCAGGAAAGCTGTACGGGCTGAGCTTCACCGAACGTCCCGACCTGCACGCCTATCACCCCGACGTGCGGGTGTGGGAGGTGTTCGACGAGGCGGGGACCAGCATCGGACTGTTCCTCGGCGACTACTTCGCGCGGCCGTCCAAGCGGGGCGGTGCGTGGATGAACAACATCGTCGACCAGTCGGGTGTGCTGGCGACCGCACCGATCATCGTCAACGTGCTCAACCTGACCAGGCCCGACGACGGCGAACCGTGCCTGCTCTCGATCGACCAGCTCACCACGCTGTTCCACGAGTTCGGGCACGCGCTGCACGGACTGCTGTCGGCGGTGGCCTACCCCTCACAGTCGGGGACCTCGGTGCCCCGCGACTTCGTCGAGTTCCCGTCCCAGGTCAACGAGATGTGGGCGCTGCACCCGGATGTGTTGGTGCACTACGCCCGTCACCACGAGACCGGCGAGCCGATCCCGGCCGGGCTGGCCGAGGCGGCCCGCGTCGACGCCGGTGCCGACACCGCCCACGGCACCATCGAGTATCTCGCCGCATCCGCACTCGATCTGGCCTGGCATCGGCTGTCGACCGAGGCGGCGGGCGCCGTCACCGACGTCGAGGCGTTCGAGGCCGACGCGCTGCGCGCCGCCGGGGTGGGTACCGCTCTCATCCCGCCGCGGTATCGCAGTGCGTACTTCAACCACATCTTCGGTGGCGGCTACTCGGCCGGCTACTACTCCTACATCTGGTCGGAGGTGCTCGACGCCGAGACCGAGCAGTGGTTCCTTGCCGAGGGCGGTCTGCGGCGGGACAGCGGGCGACGGTTCGCCGATGCCACACTGTCCCGCGGAGACAGCGTGGATCCGCTTGTCGCGCACGAGAAGCTGATCGGACGACAGCCGGGGATCGAACCGCTGATGCGGCGTCGTGGACTGGTCGAGGCACTGGGTTGAGACGACCCGCTGCCCGGACCGCGGTGTGATCTGATGGTCGGGTGACCGTCGTCGACGAACGTCCGGACCTGTCCCGTTACGCGTTGCTGAGCGTCGCGGCCGCGCTCGCGACCATCGTGCTGAAGGTCGCGGCCTGGCAGGTGTCGGGGTCGGTGGGTCTGCTGTCGGATGCCGCGGAATCCCTGGTCAACCTCGCCGCGGCGATTGCTGCCTTCATCGCATTGCGGGTGGCCGCGCGCCCGGCCGATGCGGGACACAACTTCGGCCACTCCAAAGCCGAATACTTCTCGGCGGTGTTCGAGGGTGTGCTGATCATCATCGCGGCGATCGCGATCATCGTGAGTGCAGTGGACCGGTTGCTGCATCCGCACGAGCTCGAACGGATCGGCCTCGGCCTGATCATCTCGCTGGTCGCCGCGGCGGTGAACGGCGCGGTCGCGCTGGTGTTGTTGCGGGCCGGAAACCGTCACCGGTCGCTGACCCTGCAGGCCGACGGCAAACACCTGATGGCCGATGTGTGGACGTCGGCGGGGGTGGTGGTGGGGGTGGCACTCGTCGCACTCACCGGATGGCTGCCACTGGATGCGCTCGTCGCCATCGCGGTGGCGATCAACATCCTGGTCGTCGGGGGACGGGTGATGTGGCGCTCGGCAGCGGGCCTGATGGATGCCGCGATGCCCGCCGACGACCGCGCGATGATCGACGAGGTACTCGCCGGGTTCGCCGCCGACGATGTGCGATTCCACGATGTGCGGACCCGCGAGTCCGCGCACGAACGGTTCGTCCAGTTCCACATGCTGGTGCCCGGTGACTGGCCGGTGACCAGGGGCCACGACCTCGCCGAGGATGTCGAGGCCGCCCTTGCCGCCCGCCTCGACCACATCCGGCCGACCATCCACGTCGAACCGATCGAGGACGCGCGCTCCTACGAGAACTGGCGGCTGGACTGAATCGGGGGCCGCGGCGGGCCAGGCGGTGACGGCGGGATTCTCGGCCTCGGCGCGAGCGATAGGATGGTCGAGGACTCGCGTCCGGGGGTGCTCGACCGAGAGCGCGCCGGGGACAAGTTCGAATCACGCTGAATTGAAGTCCGGTGGCGACCGGAGTGGACGAGGTGATGGTGGTGGACGGCGTGCTCGCGTGGTGGGACGGCGTCGAGGAATGGCTCACCGGACTGTCGTTCGTCCCGCAGCTGCTGGTCACGCTGATCGTGGTGGTCCCACTGGCCATCGGGATGGCGATCGTGCTGAATCTGCTGGTCGATGGCGTGATGTCGGTGATCGATCGTCGACGGTTCGCCGACGACGACGGAAAGGGTTTGTAGGACGTGATCCGCTCACGCGTGACCATGGCGCTGCTGGCGCTCATCATTCTGGTTCTCCTGGCGTGGCTGTTGACCCGATAGCACGTCGCCCTGCGTAACTCCAGACCCGGTTTCCGGGTGGTGATCGGCCGGCTCGGCGGTTGTTAGCGTTATCCGGTCCCCGCCGGTCACAGCCATTTTCGACCGGCCCCCACTGAGCCCTGGAGGAAGCAGTGAGCGCTGGCCCCGTCACGCGACGCGGCACCCCCGTACTGGTGTGTCTGTTGGCACTGGCGATGGTGCTCGTCGCGGGCTGTGGAGGCGGATCGACCGACGAACCCGGTGGAGTGGATATCTCCAGCGGGAGTCGGCATCTCGATCTGGTCGCCTACGCAGTTCCCAAGACCGGTTACGACGAGATCATCCCGGCGTTCCGCGCCACCCCGGAAGGTCAGGACATCGGTTTCTCGGTGTCCTACGGCGCCTCCGGTGACCAGTCCCGCAAGGTGGCCCGCCGAGTTCCCGCCGACGTGGTGAACTTCTCGGTGGAGCCCGACATCACCCGCCTCGTGAAGGCCGGTCTGGTCGACAAGGACTGGAAGGAACAGGCACCCAACAACAGCACCCCGTTCGGTTCGGTCGTCGCGCTGGTGGTCCGCAAGGGCAACCCGAAGAACATCCACGACTGGGCCGATCTGCTGAAGCCGGGTGTGCAGGTGGTGACCCCCAACCCGGGCAGTTCCGGCTCCGCCAAGTGGAACCTGCTGGCGCCGTATGCCGCACTCAGCGACGGTGGCCGCAACTCCCAGGCCGGCCTCGACTACATCTCCGAACTGGTGCGTGACCACATCAAGGTGGTGCCCAAGTCGGGTCGTGAGGCCACCACGGCCTTCGAGCAGGGTCAGGGCGACGTGCTGATCAGCTACGAGAACGAGGCGATCATGCTCGACCGGGCGAATGCGACGGCCGCGCCGAACAGCCAGGTCGAGTATGTGATCCCGCCGCAGACCTTCAAGATCGAGAACCCGGTCGCGGTGGTGAACACCTCCAACGATCTGGCGGGAGCCCGATCGTTCGTGAACTACCTGTTCACCCCGGAGGCCCAGCGGATCTGGGCGGAGCAGGGATTCCGCCCCGTCGACGCGGCGATCGCCGCACAGACCCGGGACCTGTTCCCGGGTGACATCGAAAAGCTGTGGACCATCAAAGAACTCGGCAAGGTGCTCGGTGCGGGCACCGCAGAGGACAACGACGGCAAGGACCTGACCGGCTGGAAGGCCGTCGACGAGGCGCTGTTCGGCAAGAAGGGCGCCATCACCAAGATCTACGACTCAGGGGGTAGGCAGTGACCTCGGTCGACTCGACGACGTCGGCAACCGCGACACCGGTTCCCGACTCCCAACCACCGGGCGGATTCCTCGGCCGCTCGCGCACCTTCGCCGGCGTCAGCCCGGCGACCATCGGGATCGCCTGGCTGTGGCTCAGCATCATCGTGCTGCTGCCGCTCGCCGCGATCACCGTGCAGTCCTTCGACGACGGGTGGAGCGGTTTCTGGGATGCGATCACCGCACCCGCGGCCCTCGACACCCTGTGGATCACCGTGGTCGTCTCGGTGATCGCGGCGCTGATCAACGTGGTGTTCGGCACCCTCATCGCGTGGGTGCTGGTTCGTGACGACTTCCCCGGCAAGGGGTTCGTCAACGCGATCATCGACCTGCCCTTCGCGCTACCCACCATCGTGGCCAGCCTCGTGTTGCTGTCGCTCTACGGGCCGAACAGTCCCATCGACATCCAGCTCAACGCCACCAAACCGGCGCTCGTCATCGCGCTGACCTTCGTCACCCTCCCGTTCGTGGTGAGGCAGGTGCAGCCGGTGCTCATCGAACTCGACGTCGACGTCGAGGAGGCCGCAGCGGTGCTCGGTGCCGACAACCTCACGATCTTCCGCAAGATCGTGCTCCCGGCTCTGCTGCCCGCCATCCTCACCGGTGCCGGCCTGGCGTTCACCCGGGCCATCGGCGAATTCGGTTCGGTGGTGCTCATCGGCGGCAACATCCCCGGTGAGACCCAGGTGGCATCGCAGTACATCCAGCAGCAGATCGAGATCGACGCCCCGGTCGACGCGGCCGCGATCTCGGTGGTCCTACTACTGATCGCGTTCGTGACACTGCTCGTCCTGCGGGTCGCGGGCCGGTGGCAGTCCAAGCGAGAGGACGCCGACCGATGAAGGTTTCGCCACTGACCAGGTACGGACTGCGCACGATCGCACTCGTCTACCTGTTCATCCTGCTGATCGTGCCCGTCGGCACCATCTTCTACCGCTCGTTCGAACACGGCATCGTGCAGTTCTGGGAGTGGATCACCACCCCCGCGGCCATCTCCGCATTGCAGATGAGCCTGCTGATCGTCGTCATCGTGGTGCCACTGAACGTGGTGTTCGGTGTGGTCACCGCCTTGGCGCTGGCCCGCGGAAAGTTCCCTGGCAAGGGAGTGCTCCAGGCCGTCGTCGATCTGCCATTCGCCGTGTCGCCGGTGGTCGCCGGCGTCGCGCTGATCCTGCTGTGGGGCTACGGCGGCTGGTTCGGGGGCATCGAGAGTCTCGGCTTCCGAGTGATCTTCGGGTTCCCCGGCATGGTGCTCGCGACGTTGTTCGTCACCCTCCCCTTCGTCGCCCGTGAGGTGGAGCCGGTGCTCCGCGAGATCGGCACCGAGCAGGAAGAGGCTGCGGCAACCCTGGGAGCCAATGCCTGGCAGGTGTTCTGGCGGGTCACCCTGCCGGCCATCCGCTGGGGCCTGACCTACGGTGTCGTCCTCACCGTGGCGCGAGCCCTCGGTGAATACGGTGCGGTGACCATGGTGTCGTCGAACTATCCGGGAATCTCGCAGACCCTGACACTGCTGGTTCATTCCCGCTACACCGATGACTACAACGAGTTCGGCGCCTACGCCGCGGCGACCCTGCTGATGTTCGTCGCCATCCTGGTGCTGGTCCTCATGTCGCTGATCGAACGGCGTGCCAAGTCACGACTGGCCGATGCCAGCGAATCCACCTCGGGCGACCTCGAACTCGTCGAACCCGACCTCACCCCGCCGCATGGTCCCGAACCCGTCGATGCCAAGCAGCTCGTCCACCAGCACAAGGAAGGCGTGTGACATGTCCATCAAGGTGATCGGCGCGAACAAGCGCTATGGCGACTTCGCCGCCCTCGACAACGTCTCCATCGAGATCCCGGACGGCCAGCTGACCTCGCTGCTCGGGCCGTCCGGCTCGGGCAAGTCCACGCTGCTGCGTGCGATCGCCGGGCTCGACACCCTCGATTCGGGCACGGTGTTGATCGACGACGACGACGTCTCCCGCAAGTCGCCGCAGAAGCGCGACATCGGGTTCGTGTTCCAGCATTACGCGGCGTTCAAACACCTCACCGTGCGCGACAACATCGCCTTCGGCCTCAAGATCCGTAAGCGACCGAAGCAGGAGATCGACGCCAAGGTCGACGAGCTGCTCGACGTCGTCGGGTTGACCGTCTTCCAGAAGCGGTTCCCGGCGCAGCTGTCGGGTGGTCAGCGGCAGCGTATGGCGCTGGCCCGCGCACTCGCCGTCGACCCCAAGGTGCTGTTGCTCGACGAGCCGTTCGGTGCGTTGGACGCCAAGGTCCGTGACGATCTGCGCCGTTGGCTGCGTCGCCTCCACGAGGAGGTGCACGTCACCACCGTGCTGGTCACCCACGACCAGCAGGAGGCGCTCGACGTCAGCGACCGTATCGCCGTGCTCAACAAGGGCCGCATCGAGCAGATCGGTACGCCCGACGACCTCTACGACCGCCCGACCAACACCTTCGTCGCGTCGTTCCTCGGCTCGACGGTGCGGCTCAACGGCGACCTCGTGCGGCCGCACGACATCCGGCTCGGCCGCACCCCGGAGATGGCGTCGCCGGCCACCGACGCGTCGCTCGACACCGGTGTGCTCAAGGCGACCGTCCAGCGCGTGGTGAACCTCGGGTTCGAGACCCGCGTCGAGCTGATCGCGTCCGCATCGGGCGAGGAGTTCGCCGCCGAGATCACCCGTGGTGACCAGAATGCCCTCAACCTGCAGGCAGGGGAGACCGTCTACGCCCGCGCGACCAAGGTGGCCGCACTCACCGAGGCGTGACGTCCAGCTCGACCGTTGCGCGACTCACGGTGATCGACCCGCGGAGGAGCGTAGCGACGAGGCGTGTCGAAATCTCTGTCGGCTGGGGTCGGGTGGTGAGTACCTCGGAGGTGGGTGCGTTCGGTACGACGCTGCGGAGATTTCGACTCGGGTCCTCGCTCTGCTCGGTCCCGGCTAATGGGAATTGCTGAGGTTGACGACGAAAGTTGGCACACTCAGTGTTTGGTAGCCGCCGATCGGGTGAGCATTCGTCCCGGCCGGGCCTTTGATGAGCCCTTGGTTGAGAACATGCCCCCGATTGGTAGCGCCAACGGAGTGTGATCGCTGATGGGATGTCGCGCCGGCCCTTTTTCGCCGCAGTGAAAAGGGGCGTGAGTTCTTCTCCATTAGCCCGCGATTTCCTCCACCGGCCCGGCTGCCGCCCTGACACGCCGTGTTGGGGAAACAACCAGGAAAGGAGGAATCACGAATGCTGTTCGTCGGAGATGACTGGGCCGAAGATCACCACGACCTGGCGGTCCTCGACCCCGAGGGACGTGTCCTCAAGCAGGTACGGGTACCCGAAGGAGTCGACGGGATCACCGCGTTCACCGAGACCGTTGCCGGGTGTATGTCCGATGATGACGACGGTGATCCATCCGAGGTGTTGGTGTGTATCGAGATCGACCATGGTCCATGGGTGCAGGCACTCCAGGCCGCGGGGTACCGCGTGTTCGGGGTGGACCCGAAACAGGCCAAGCGCCATCGGGAGAGCGTGTCGAGTTCGGGTGCCAAAAGTGACAAGTCCGATGCTCGGGCATTGGCCGATATGGTGCGTACCCGTCGCCTCCAGTTACGTGAGTCCGGTGGGGATTCGGAACTGGCCGAATCGATCAAGGTGGTTGCTCGTGCCCATCAGCGGGCGGTATGGGATCTGGCCCGGCACAGCAACAGGATGCGGGCAGTGTTGCGTCTGTACTTTCCGGTGGTGTTGACGATTGCTTCTGAGCTCGATGTGGCGTTCTCGAGTTCGGTGATCCTTGGTTTGCTCGACAAGTGTGCCGCCCGACCGGTCAAGGCCCGCAAACTCACTGGGCCACAGGTCAAGTCGTTGTTGTATCGGCGGCGTGAGCAAGACCTGAAGACTGCTCGGATTCGGGAGTTGTTGCGGGAAGAGCCTCTACCTCAGTCCGAGGTGATGCTCCAGGCGTATGCCACCACGGTGCTGGCCGAAGTCGCGATCCTGCGCGCGATCGCAGGGCAGGTGAGGGTCCTGGAGAAGGAACTCGCCGGCCACTTTTCCCGGCACCCGCTAGCCGAGATCTACCTCAGCCAGCCGGGTGTGGGCGCGACGATCGGTCCTCGGCTCCTCGGCGAGTTCGGTGATCTGCCCGATCGGTATCGCAGTGCCAAGGCTCGTAGGAATGCGGCTGGGACCAGTCCGATCACCAAACAGTCGGGGAAATCGAAAGTGGTCCATGCCCGACATTTCACCAATTCGTGGTTGTTGGATGCGGCGATACAACAGGCAGGGGAAGCCATCCAATACGACTCTCATGCGCGAGCCTTTTACCTCAAGCAAAGAAAGCGGGACGTCAAGCACAATGCTGCGCTTCGACAACTCGCGAACAAGCTCATCGGAATCCTTCATGGGTGCCTCGCCCGGCACGAGCTCTACAACCCCTCAATCGCCTGGTCACAGGCCCAAACACAGCCGGCTGCTTGACAAGTTCCCTCCAGGGATGTCTCAATCAGCGGTGGGATGCCGCTGGGGAGCGTAGCGACGAGGCGTGTCGAAATCTCTGTCGGCTGGGGTCGGGTGGTGAGTACCTCGGAGGTGGGTGCGTTCGGTACGACGCTGCGGAGATTTCGACTCGGGTCCTCGCTCTGCTCGGTCCCGGCTCAATCAGCGGTGGGATGCCGCTGAGGAGCGTAGCGACGAAGCGTGTCGAAATCTCTGTCGGCTGGGGTCGGGTGGTGACCACGGCAGGTGACAGAGGTTTCGACGGCCGGTCGGCCTCGCTGGCGCGAGGACGTCCTGCTCAACCATCGTGTGGGGTGCGGCTTTTGGTGATTGAGCCGCTGAGGAGCGTAGCGACGAAGCGTGTCGAAATCTCCGCAGGCTGAGGTCGGGTGGTGAGCACCTCGGAGGTGGGTGCGTTCGGTACGCTGCGGAGATTTCGACTCGGGTCCTCGCTCTGCTCGGTCCCGGCTCAATCAGCGGTGGGATGCCGCTGGGGAGCGTAGCGACGAAGCGTGTCGAAATCTCCGCAGGCTGAGGTCGGGTGGTGAGCACCTCGGAGGTGGGTGCGTTCGGTACGACGCTGCGGAGATTTCGACTCGGGTCCTCGCTCTGCTCGGTCCCGGCTCAATCAGCGGTGGGATGCCGCTGGGGAGCCTGGCGACGAGGCGTGTCGAAATCTCTGTCGGCTGGGGTCGGGTGGTGACCACGGCAGGTGACAGAGGTTTCGACGGACGGTCGGCCTCGCTGGCGCGAGGACGTCCTGCTCAACCATCGTTTGTTGCTGATTGAGCCGCTGAGGAGCGTAGCGACGAAGCGTGTCGAAATCTCCGCAGGCTGAGGTCGGGTGGTGAGCACCTCGGAGGTGGGTGCGTTCGGTACGACGCTGCGGAGATTTCGACTCGGGTCCTCGCTCTGCTCGGTCCCGGCTCAATCAGCGGTGGGATGCCGCTGAGGAGCGTAGCGACGAAGCGTGTCGAAATCTCCGCAGGCTGAGGTCGGGTGGTGAGCACCTCGGAGGTGGGTGCGTTCGGTACGACGCTGCGGAGATTTCGACTCGGGTCCTCGCTCTGCTCGGTCCCGGCTCAATCAGCGGTGGGATGCCGCTGGGGAGCGTAGCGACGAGGCGTGTCGAAATCTCTGTCGGGTGGGGTCGGGTGGTGAGTACGGCAGGTGACAGAGGTTTCGACGGCCGGTCGGCCTCGCTGGCGTGAGGACGTCCTGCTCAACCAGCGTGTGGGGATCGTCCTGCTCGACCATCGAAGTGGGATCGTCCTGCTCGAAAACCGATGGGGAAGACGTCAGCGACGTGGTGCGAGAACGGGATCGGGCCGCATCTGACGTACACCGGCGCGGTACTTGTCACAGATCGCATCGATCAGGGCGGGGTGTGCACCGATCGGGCCCGCCACCAGTGAAGCCGGGGCGAGGGTGTCCAGCGCTCGCTCTGCGCGTTCGGTCAGCAGGCCGGCCGAAAGGAAATACGGGCTCAGGACGATCCGGGTGGCGCCGGCATTGTGCAGGCGACGGACGGCGGTGCGCAGCTTGATGTTCCCGACGCCCAGCGCGGTGGCGAAAACGACGTCGACCGGGCGGTGCAGACGGGTCGACAACTCCACCGCGCGGCGCCGGACGAGGCGCTCGGCGGACGGCTGCGATGAACCCACGGCGGTCAGCAGGATGCCGTCGTCGGGCGTCATCCCGGCCTCGTACAGGCGATCGGCCAGCGCTTCGGTGAGGGACAGGGAACCGACGACATCGGTGGTCACCACCGGCGCGGTGGGCGCCGCCGCGGCGATGATCGCGGGCAGATCGACCGACGAGTGATAGCCAGGGGCCAGCAGCAGGGGGACCACCACCGCTGCCCCGGACACGGCGGCCACCTCGTCGGCGACCAGCGGAGAATCCAGATCCAGATACGAGATCCGCACGGCGACGTGCGGCAACCGCCGGGCCACCGCCCCCCGCACCCGCTTCGCCGTGTCGGCGAAACGGGGATCACGGCTGCCGTGCGCGACGAGCAGCAGTGTCGGGGGTGGACCGGCGACCAGGCCGCCGATCACGTCGTCGTACGGTGCGCTCACACCAGCTCTTTGAGATGCAGCGACGCCAGGGCATCGCCCACCAGGCCGGCAGCGAGGGTGTTGCCGCCCTGCGGATCGATCAGCAGGAAGCTGCCCGACTCGCAGTTCACCTGGTAGTCGTCGGCCGGGACGGCCTCGGCGGTCTGCACCGAGATCCGACCGATCTGGTTGAGCTCCAACACGTCCGGGGCGTCGCTCAGCGTCAGGTTCTGCTCATCGAACAAGGCGTCCAAAGCGCCGACGATGGCCTGGGTGGTGCGGGTGCCGTGCTTGAGCAGCAGGCGCGCACCGGGGCGCAACGGCTTGTCGGCCAGCCAGCACACGGTCGCGGTGAACTGCTGGATCGGCTCGGGCGCATCGGTCACGGCACTGATCAGGTCGCCGCGTGAGATGTCGACGTCGTCGGCGAGCAGCAGGGTGACGCTGCGGCCGGTGTGTGCCGTCGACAGCCGGCCATCGGCCGTGTCGATCTGGGTGATGGTGGTGCGGGTACCGCTGGGGAGCACGACCACCTCGTCACCGACACTCACCCGGCCCGCGGCGATCTGACCGGCGTACCCGCGGTAGTCGGGGTACTCGGCGGTGCGCGGACGGATCACATACTGCACCGGGAACCGCAGACCCACCTCGTGGCGGTCGGTCACGTTCGGCACCGTCTCGAGATGCTCGATCAGCGTCGGACCCGAGTAGAACGGGGTGTTCTCGGAACGGGTCGCGATGTTGTCGCCGTGCAGCGCCGACACCGGAATCGAGGTGACCTGCTGGTCGGCCCACCCGAGCGTGCGGGTCAGTTCGGCGAAATCGGCCTTGATCGAGGCGAACACGGACTCCGCGTCGTCGACCAGGTCGATCTTGTTGACCGCCAGCACCAGCTGCGGCACACCGAGCAACGCCATCACCGCGGCGTGGCGACGGGTCTGCGCGACGACCCCGTTGCGGGCGTCGACCAGCAGGATCACCAGCTGCGCGGTGGAGGCGCCGGAGACGGTGTTGCGGGTGTACTGCACGTGGCCGGGGGTGTCGGCCAGCACGAAAGAGCGTGCGGGCGTGGCGAAGTAGCGGTAGGCCACGTCGATGGTGATGCCCTGTTCGCGCTCGGCACGCAGACCGTCGACCAGCAGCGACAGGTCGGGGGTGTCGAGTCCGCGATCGACCGACGCCTTGGTGACGGCGTCGATCTGGTCGGCGAGAACAGATTTCGTGTCATAGAGCAGACGGCCCACGAGGGTCGACTTGCCGTCGTCCACACTGCCTGCGGTGGCGATGCGGAGCAGATCGGGGGCCGGGGCGAGGCCCGCGGTGGAGTCGGTCATCAGAAGTATCCTTCTCGTTTACGGTCTTCCATGGCCGCCTCGGAAACCCGGTCGTCACCACGGGTGGCGCCACGTTCGGTCAGCCGCGACGCGGCGACCTCGGCGAGTACGGCCTCGTTGTCGGCAGCCTCGGAAAGGACTGCGCCGGTGGTCGATCCGTCACCCACGGTGCGGTAACGCACGGTGCGGGTCTCGACGGTCTCGTGCTCGCGCGGTCCGCCCCACGGACCGCTGGTCATCCACATGCCGTCGCGCGAGTACACCTCACGCTCGTGCGCGTAGTACAGCGGTGCGAGAAGCACCTGTTCGCGGGCGATGTAGCGCCAGATGTCGAGTTCGGTCCAGTTGCTCAGCGGGAACACGCGAACGTGCTCACCGGGGGCGTGGCGACCGTTGTACAGGTTCCACAGCTCCGGACGCTGGCGCTTGGGATCCCACTGGCCGAAGGCGTTGCGCAGCGAGAAGATCCGCTCCTTGGCGCGCGAACGCTCCTCGTCGCGCCTGCCACCGCCGAACACGGCGTCGAAGCGGTTCTCGGTGATCGCATCGAGCAGCGGGATGGTCTGCAGCGGGTTGCGGATGCCGTCCGGGCGCTCGGTCAGGCGGCCGTCGGCGAGGTACTCCTCGACCGAGGCGACGTGCAGACGCAGCCCGTGCCGCTCGACGATCTCGTCGCGGAACCGGATGATCTCCGGCAGGTTGTGTCCGGTGTCGACGTGCAGCAGCGAGAACGGCAGCGGCGCAGGCCAGAACGCCTTGAGTGCCAGGTGCAGAAGGACGGTGGAGTCCTTGCCGCCGGAGAACAGGATCACCGGTCGCTCGAACTCGCCGGCCACCTCGCGGAAGATGTGGATGGCCTCGGACTCGAGGGCGTCGAGTGTGGTGAAGTCGTCGGACTCGGCGACGTCGCGGGCGGCGCCGGTCGAGGAATCGGTGATGGTCATGCGTGCAGCCCACATTCTGTCTTGGTACGGCCGGCCCACCGGCCGCTTCGGGGATCGGATCCGGGTTCGGGTTTGGCGGTGCAGGGGGCGCAGCCGATCGACGGATACCCCTCGTCCACCAGCGGATTGACCAGCACCCCGTTGTCGGCGATGTAGCCGTTCATCTCCTCGTCGGACCATGGTGCGATCGGATTGATCTTCACCAGACCGAACCCCTCGTCGAAGGAGATCAGCGGGGCGTTGGCCCGGGTCGGGGCCTCCACCCGTCGGATGCCGGTGACCCACGCGTCATAACGTGACAGTCCGGCCTTGAGCGGGACCACCTTGCGCATCCGGCAGCACTCACCGGGATCACGCGCGAACAGGTTGCGCCCCAACAGCTCGTCCTGCTCGGCGACGGTGTGCTCGGGGGTCAGGTTGACCAGGTCCACGCCGTACACCTGCTCCACCGCGTCCCGCGTGCCGATGGTCTCGGCGAAGTGGTAGCCGGTGTCGAGGAACAGGACCTTGACCGGTGCGCCACCGAGCAGTTCGCGGTCGACGTGCTTGACCGCGAGGTCGACCAGCGCGGCGTCCTGCATGTTGGAGGCGACGACGAAGTTGGTGCCGAAGGTCTCCGCGGTCCATCGCAGCAGTTCCTGCGGGGACGCGTCGGTACCGAGGTCGGCGGCGCCGCGTTCGGCGATCGCCCGCAGCTCGTCCTCGCCGAACCGGCGGCCGGTGGCGGCGTCGGTGGTGGCGGTGGTCATCGGAGGGCCTCCTCGTCTGCGCGAACGGCCCACTGGGCGAACCGTTCTCCCTCGTCGCGCTGGTCGATGAAGTTGCGCACCACCCGCTCGATGTAGTCACCGATCTCGGTGGAGAGCACCTTGTGCTGGCGGAGCTTGCGACCGAAGCCGGAGTCCATGCCGAGGCTGCCGCCGAGGTGTACCTGGAAGCCCTCGGTCTGGCCGCCGTTGCCGTCCTCGACGAGCTGGCCCTTGAATCCGATGTCGGCGATCTGCGAACGCGCGCACGAGTTGGGGCAGCCGTTGATGTTGACGGTGATCGGGACGTCGAGTGCGGAGTTGATGTCGGCCAGCCGCTGCTCGAGCTCGGGAACCAGCACCTGCGACCGCTTGCGGGTCTCGGTGAACGAGAGCTTGCAGAACTCGATTCCGCTGCACGCCATCAGGTTCCGGCGCCAGTTTGACGGCCGGGCGGAGAGCCCCTGGGCGGCCAGCTCGGTGATGAGCTGCTCCACCTTGTCGTCGGCGACGTCGAGGACGATCAGCTTCTGGTACGGGGTGAAGCGGATGCGGTCGGACCCGGCACGCTCGGCGGCGTCGGCGACGGCGGAGAGCTTGGTGCCCGACACGCGGCCGGCGATCGCGGCGAAGCCGACTGCGTTGAGCCCGTTCTTGAGCTTCTGCACACCGACGTGGTCACGCGGGGCGGTCAGTGGCTCGGGGGCCGGACCGTCGATCAGCTTGCGGCCCAGGTACTCGTCCTCGAGGACCTGACGGAACTTCTCGATGCCCCAGTCCTTGATCAGGAACTTCAGACGCGCCTTGGTGCGTAGGCGGCGGTAGCCGTAGTCCCGGAAGATCGAGACCACACCTTCCCACACGTCGGGCACCTCGTCGAGCGGAATCCACGCACCGACCCGTTGCGCCAGCATCGGATTGGTGGACAGACCGCCACCGACCCACAGGTCCAGACCTGGGCCGTGCTCGGGGTGTTCGACGCCGATGAAGGCGATGTCGTTGATCTCGTGCGCGACGTCCTGCAGACCCGAGATGGCGGTCTTGAACTTGCGCGGCAGGTTCGAGTACCGGGGGTCGCCGATGTAGCGGCGGACGATCTCGTCGATCGCGGGGGAGGGGTCGAGGACCTCGTCGACGGCCTCACCGGCCAGCGGCGAACCGAGCACCACGCGGGGGCAGTCGCCGCACGCCTCGGTGGTCTTGAGGCCCACGCCCTCGATGCGCTTCCAGATCTCCGGCACGTCCTCGATCCGGATCCAGTGGTACTGGACGTTCTCGCGGTCGGAGAGATCGGCTGTGTCCCTGGCGAACTCGGTGGAGATGCCACCGAGGGTGCGCAGTTGCTCGACGTTGAGGGCACCCGCATCGCAGCGGATGCGCATCATGAAGTGGTTGTCCTCGAGGATGTCGATGTTCTCGTCGCCGGTCCAGGTGCCGTCATATCCCTCGGCGCGCTGGGTGTACAGACCCCACCAGCGCATCCGGCCGCGCAGGTCCTGCTTGTCGATCGAGTCGAAACCCTGGTGCGCGTAGATGTTCTCGATCCGCGCACGCACGTTGAGCGGGTTGTCGTCCTTCTTGACCTGCTCGTTGGGATTGAGTGGCTCGCGGTAACCGAGCTTCCACTGCCCCTCGGCGCGACGCTTGGCCGGGCGGGCCTTCTTGCGTGCCGGACGTTCACCTGTCGCCGCAGTGCGAGCGGGACGCTCGGCACGGGCCGGCGGCGCTGCGGGCTCGGCGGCGTCGCCGGTCGCGGTGATATCGGTCGTAGACGTCATGGATTCTCCTGCGCCGGGGCACGCGTGCTCCGGCCGATCAAGGGCTGGGCAATGAACGTGACGTGGCGGCACACCCGCGAACGTGCAGCGGGGCTTCTCAGGGCCGGGGCGTCGTCTAGAGGCGACAGCAAGCGCTGCAGACGCGCTTGAGATCAACGTGGCGTCGAGCTGCGAGCCACACCCCGGGGAAATTCACGTCGTCCATAGTGCCACGTCCGTCTGTCGCTCGTCTACTTGGGAATACTTTTCTCCACGCTGAGGCAAAGTCGATCCATCGGGGACCGCCGGTGACCTCGCACGACGCCGACAGTGATGTTCGACACAACCGGGTGGGGTGCGGATGTATTCCGCGCACAGAGCGCCGAATTGGGCCGCGCGGGCTTCACGCGCATGATGGACGGGTGAGCAGTACGAGTCCGTCGGTCCCCGGCCTCTCCGCGTCGGCGCCCGAATCGGACATCCGGGCGGCGGCCGCCTCGGTCGACCCCACCGTCGGGTTCGGCCTGTACATCCACGTCCCGTTCTGCGCCACACGCTGCGGCTATTGCGACTTCAACACCTACACCGCCGGAGAACTGGGCACGTCGGCATCGCCCGAGTCGTGGTTCGACGCGGTGACCACCGAGCTCGACATCGCCGCGGCGGCGCTGAGCCCTTCGCGGCCGGTCTCCACGATCTTCGTCGGCGGCGGCACGCCGTCGTTGCTCGGCGGCGACGGGCTCGCCGGTCTGCTCGGCGCGATCACCGACCGATTCGAGCTGACCGACGACGCGGAGGTCACCACCGAATCGAATCCGGAATCGACCTCACCGGCATTCTTCGACACGCTGCGTACCGCGGGCTACACCCGCATCTCGCTCGGAATGCAGTCCGCCGCACCGCATGTGCTCGCCACCCTCGACCGCACCCACACCCCGGGACGGGCCGTCGTCGCCGCCCACGAGGCCGCAGCGGCGGGCTTCGATCACATCAATCTCGACCTCATCTACGGCACACCGGGCGAGCGCGACGCCGACCTCGACGCCAGCCTCGACGCGGTGCTCGCCGCGCCGGTCGACCACGTGTCGGCCTATGCGCTCATCGTCGAGGACGGCACCGCACTGGCCCGCCGCGTGCGGCGGGGCGAGATCCCGGCACCCGACGACGACGTGCTCGCCGGCCGGTACACGCGCATCGACGAGCGGCTCCGCGGCGCCGGCTTCGACTGGTACGAGGTCTCCAACTGGGCCCGGAGCACCGCCGGACAGTGCCGCCACAACCTCGCCTACTGGTACGGCCACGACTGGTGGGGTGTCGGCCCGGGCGCGCACTCACACGTCAACGGCGTGCGCTGGGCGTCGGTGAAGCATCCGACCCGCTATGCCACGACCCTCGCCGGCAAGGCCATCCCGGTGGCCTCGCACGAGGTGCTCGCGTCGGCCGACCGCCACCTCGAGGCCGTCATGCTCACCACACGCTGCCGCAGTGGACTCCCGCTGACCCTGCTCGACGCCGCCGAGACGGCGGAGGCACGGCGGCTCGTCGACGACGGGCTGCTCGTCGTCGACGGCGACGTCCTGGTGCTCACCGACCGTGGCAGGCTCCTGGCCGATGCGGTGATCCGCGACATCGTCGTCGCCGGGGATCTCGGCTGAATCAGGGCTCTACCAGCGCTGTTGCGGTGGGGGTGGGGTCCAGCCGGTCGAGCGTGCGGGACGCCGGTGCGCCCCCGGGTCGCGGGTGGGCGGATCGCGCGGGCTGTCGGAGACGATCGGCAGCGTCTGGGCGTCGCCGAGCTGCTCGTCGAGGGTCGGGGCACCCGGCCGCAGGTCGAAGGCGTCGAGATCGAGCATCCGCGCGTGGATCACATGCCGGTTGCGCAGGGCCGAACGTACCGCGCGATGCAGGCCGTCCTCGAGGTACATCTCGCCCTGCCAGCGCACCACGTGCGAGAACAGATCGCCGTAGAAGGTGGAGTCCTCACTGAGCAGCCGATCGAGCGCCAGCACGGTGGTGACCGTCACCAGCTCGTCGAGTCGGAACTGGCGGGGCGGGATCTTGGCCCAGCCTCTCGGGCTGAGTCCGTGGTCGGGATAGGGTTTGCCCTCCCGAACCCCCTTGAAGATCATGGTGATTCGTCCTGTGCTGGGTCCTCACCTGCGATGACGCGTGATCAGGCGGCTCGCCGGCATCACGCACCGCCGAGGCGCGCTGCGGTTTCGTAGAATGGATCTCACCCACTGTATGGCAGACAGCGGGACCGAGAGGAGGTCTGGCCGGTGTCGAGCACCGATGATCGACGGTTCGAGGTTCTGCGCGCCATCGTCACCGACTTCGTCGCCACGCAGGAGCCGATCGGCTCGAAGGCGCTGGTGGAGCGTCATCAGCTGGGGGTGTCCAGCGCAACGGTCCGCAACGACATGGCGGTGCTGGAGGCGGAGGGGTACATCGCGCAGCCGCACACCAGCTCCGGGCGCATACCCACCGACAAGGGCTACCGGATGTTCGTCGACCGGATCAGCGAGATCAAGCCGCTGTCCGCGGCCGAACGTCGCGCGATCCTGTCGGTCCTGGATTCCGGGGTCGACCTCGACGATGTCCTGCGCCGCTCGGTGCGCCTGCTCGCGCATCTGACCCGACAGGTGGCGGTGATCCAGTACCCGGTGCTCTCGACGGCCACCGTCCGGCATCTGGAGGTGGTGTCGCTGACGCCCTCGCGGCTGCTGCTCGTGGTGATCACCGACACCGGCCGTGTCGAACAGCGCATGGTGGCCCTGGCCGACGAGCTCTCCGACGACGAGACCGCACGGTTGCGGGCCATGTTCTCCGAGGCGCTGGACGGCAAACGGCTGGAGGAGGCGTCGGCATCGGTCGCCGAACTGGCCAATGCCGCGCCCGAGGACCTGCGTCAGGCGGTGGTCACCGTGGCGACCGTGTTGGTGGAGACCCTCGTCGAACGTGGTGAGGACCGACTGGTGCTCGGCGGCACCTCCAACCTGGCGCGTGCGGCCGCGGATTTCGCACCCAGCTACGGCGGGATGGACTCGGTGCTCGAGGCCCTCGAAGAGCAGGTGGTGGTGCTCAAACTGCTCGCCACCACCCAGCGGATGGGTCGGGTGACGGTCCAGATCGGCGAGGAGACCCAGACCGAGAACCTGCGTGGCACCTCGGTGGTGTCGACGGGGTACGGTGCTTCGGGCACCGTGTTCGGCAGTGTCGGCGTGGTCGGGCCCACCCGTATGGACTATCCGGGAACCATTGCGTCGGTGGCCGCCGTTGCCAAGTACGTGGGCGAGGTACTCGCCGAACGGTGAGCCCGCAGCCGGGCGTCCCCGGGTCGGAAACGGTCCCGCGGAGCGCTTCAGGCTGCGCAACCAGTGAGTGTGTGAGAACGAAGGACCGAGACGACCGTGGCAACTGACTACTACGGACTGCTGGGCGTTGCCAAGGGCGCGACCGATCAGGAGATCAAGCGCGCCTACCGGAAGAAGGCCCGGGAGTTGCACCCCGACGTCAACCCCGGCGAGGAGGACCGCTTCAAAGAGGTCACCACCGCCTACGAGGTGCTCAGCGACCCGGAGAAACGACGCATCGTCGACGCCGGTGGCGACCCGCTCGCGGGCCCCGGCCAGGGCGGCTTCGCCGGTGGGTTCGGGGGTGGAGGCCTCGGTGACGTGTTCGAGGCGTTCTTCGGCGGTGGTGGCGGAGGCTTCGGCGGCGGTTTCGGCGGTGGCCGCGGACCCCGCTCGCGGGTGCAGCCCGGCGAGCCCGCCCTGGTGGGCGTGGAACTCGACCTCGAGGAGTGCGCGGCCGGCGTCAACAAGGAACTGACCGTCGACACCGCGATCCTCTGCGACGTCTGCAAGGGTGCGGGTACCAACGGTGATTCCAAGCCGGTCTCCTGCGACACCTGCCATGGTGCGGGCGAGATCCAGGCCGTCCAGCGTTCCCTGCTCGGCCAGGTGATGACGGTGCGCGAGTGTCCCACCTGCCACGGTGTCGGCGAGATCATCCCCGACCCCTGCCGCAAGTGTGGGGGCGAGGGTCGCGTCCGCTCCCGCCGCACCATGACCGTCCGCATCCCGGCCGGGATCGAGTCCGGTATGCGGGTGCGGCTGGCCGGTCAGGGCGAGGTCGGCCCGGGCGGCGGTCCCGCCGGTGACCTCTACGTCGAGATCACCGAACGCCCGCACGAGGTGTTCATCCGCGACAAGGACGATCTGCACTGCACCCTGCGTGTGCCGATCGTCGACGCCGCGCTCGGCGGCACCTTCGATGTGCAGACCATTCTCGGCGACGCCGTCACCGTCACCATCGACGCGGGCACCCAGCCCGGACAGGTCGTCAAGCTGCGCGGGCAGGGTATGCCGCACGTCAACACCGGTGTGCGTGGCAACCTGCACGTTCATCTCGACGTGACGGTGCCGACCAAGCTGGATTCGGCGCAGACCGAGGCGCTCGAGAAGTTCCGCGACGCCTCCGAGGACACGATCGACCTGGTCACCACGTCGGCGGCGGCCGCACCGGGCGGACTGTTCTCCCGCCTGCGTAACGCCTTCGCCGGCCGCTGATCGGCTCGGCGTGAGCCCACCGCTGTTCTGGGTCGACGAGGTCCCCTCCGCCGGGGCACAGGCCACGCTGTCGGGTCCGGAGGGACGGCATGCCGTGACCGTCGCACGGTTGCGTGTCGGCGAGCCCCTCTTGCTCGGCGACGGTGCCGGGTCGCTCGCGACCTGTGAGGTGACCGGCATCGACGGCAAGGACACCCTCCGCGCCCGCGTCGGCCGGTACGAGTTCACCGACCGTCCGACGCCGCAGGTCACGGTGGTCCAGGCGCTGCCCAAGTCCGAACGGTCCGAACTGGCCGTCGACCTGGCCACCGAGGCCGGGGTCGACCGCATCGTCCCGTGGCAGGCGGCGCGCTGTGTGTCCCGGTGGACCGGCAAGGCCGACAAGGGTGTCGCCAAGTGGACTGCCGCGGCGTCGGCGGCCGCCAAGCAGAGCCGCCGACCCTGGATTCCCGAGGTCACCGACCTGGCGACCACGATCGACGTCCGCGCCCGCTGCGCGGAGGTGGTGGGCGCCGGTGGGGTGGTGGCGGTGTTGCACGAGGAGGCCGCCGAACCGCTGCGCGATCTGTCGCTGGCCGAGGCGCCCCACGTGGTGCTGGTGGTGGGTCCCGAAGGGGGCCTCGACGACGCCGAGATCGCCGACCTCGCCGCGCTCGGCGCGCGGCCGGTGCTGCTCGGCCCGGAGGTCCTGCGTACGTCGACCGCCGCGGCGGTGGCGCTTGGTGCGATCGGGGCACTGACCGATCGGTGGGCCCGATGAGCATGAAACCCCGATCATCATGAAACCCCGATCATCGTGAAACCCCGATCATCATGAAACGCTGTGCGGTGCACCGATCGCGTGTGCACTACGGTGACGGACCCTCGCAGTTCGGCCACCTCTACCACGCCGCCGATCAGGCCGACCGGCCTGCGGTGATGCGCCCGATCGTGCTCGTCCACGGCGGGTACTGGACCACCGAGTTCGCGTTGACCATCGAGACCGCGATAGCCCGGCAGTATGCCGAACGTGGTGCGCTGGTGTGGAACATCGAGTACCGCCGGGTGGGGGAGGAGGGCGGCGGCTGGCCGAACACCGGCCGTGACGTCGTCGCCGCGATCCGAGCCCTCGACGGCCCGGTGCGCGCCGTGCTGGATCCCGATGTGGCCGCCCGTGTGGACTGGGAGTCGGTGGCCGTCGTCGGCCATTCCGCCGGCGGGCAACTCGCGGTGTGGGCGGCCACCCAGCTCGGGGCACGCACCGCCACCGCCCGGATCGACACCGTCGTCGCACAGGCCGCGGCCTTGGATCTCGTTGCGGCAGGCCGGGTTGCGCGACCGTCGGTGGTCAAGCTGCTCGGTGGCCCGTACGAGTCCCGCCCGGAGCGGTATCGGTCTGCGTCGCCGGTGGACCTCGAGCCGATCGATGCCCACATCGTGGTGATCCACGGTGACAAGGACACGGCCATCTCGGTGGAGCACAGCCGCGAGTACGTGCGTCGGGTCGCCGAGCGCGGGCAGTCGGTGGAGCTCATCGTCGTCGGAGAGGAAGGCCACGACGCCTTCGTCGACCCGAGCAGCGCATGCAATCGGCGGACGATCCGTGCCCTTGGTCTGTGAACCGTCGATGTGCGAACCGGAATATTCGGTGGTGGGCGCGTGGGCGGCGAGGGATAGACTGACACCACCCCGACGCCAGGGACACCACGTTCCGGGCGTGCCCCGACCTTTCAGGAGTGATCTCATACGTGAGTGACGACGACCCCGACGTGAGCGCCGCCAAGCGCGGGACCCCACCGGGCCGACCTGTGGTCACATCGAATGTCGAGGTTCCCTCCGAGGTGGTGTTCGGGCTGCTCGGTGCCGGTGATGTCAATCTGCGCACCCTGGAACAACTGTTGCCCGCCGACATCCACGTCCGTGGCGATCAGATCACCCTTCGCGGTTCGGCTGCCGACGTCGCCGCATCCGAACGGGTGATCGCCGAGCTGGTCGACCTCGTCGGCCGTGGTACCCCGCTGACCCCGGATCTGGTGCGGCACAGCGTGTCGATGCTGTCCGAGGGGGTCTCGGAGTCGCCGGCGGAGGTGTTGTCCCTGGACATCCTGTCCCGGCGTGGCAAGACGATCCGGCCCAAGACGCTCAACCAGAAGAAGTACGTCGACGCGATCGACAACAACACCGTCGTGTTCGGCCTCGGCCCCGCCGGTACCGGCAAGACCTACCTCGCGATGGCCAAGGCCGTGCAGGCGCTGCAGGCCAAGGACGTCACCCGGATCATCCTCACCCGTCCCGCGGTGGAGGCCGGTGAGCGTCTCGGCTTCCTGCCCGGCACGCTGAGCGAGAAGATCGACCCTTACCTACGGCCGCTGTACGACGCCCTGCACGACATGATGGATCCGGAGTCGATCCCCAAGCTCATGGCCGCCGGGGTGATCGAGGTGGCACCACTCGCGTACATGCGAGGACGCGCGCAACCGGTGTCCACGCGTGTGCTGACGCCATCGGGCTTCCGTCCGATCGGTGACCTGCGGGTCGGGGACGAGGTGATCGGCTCGGACGGACGACCCACCGAGGTGCTCGGCGTGTACCCGCAGGGCTTCAAGGACATCGTGCGGGTGACCACTCAGGATGGCTCGACCACCTTGTGTTCGACCGACCACCTGTGGTCGGTGTACACGCGGTCCGATCGCCGGCGCGGTGAGGGCCCGAGGGTCCTCGAGGCCAAGGAGATGATCGGCAACCTCCGTGCCCCGCACCGTCACCGATACGAACTCCCGCTACTGAGTGCTCCGGTCGACTTCGCGTCGCAGTCGGTACCGCTCGACCCGTATGTGCTCGGGCTCATGCTCGGAGACGGTTGCGTGGCCGGCCAGACCACGCCGACCTTGACCACCACCGATCCCGAATCGGCGGAGGCGTTGGAGAACGCGATCTCGGGGATCGTCCTGCGCGGCAAGTCGGAGATCGGCCATGTGTGCAACCGGATCGCCACGCCCGGTGACGTGACCGCCACAGCGAACCCGGTCACCGGTGCCTTGCGGCGGCTCGGGTTGTGGGGAACGACGTCGCGGACGACGTTCATCCCACGGCAGTACCTGTTCAACACCGCAGATGTTCGGCTCGCGGTGTTGCAGGGACTCCTGGACACCGATGGCGGCCCCGTGACCCAGGCGGCACGAACCCCCCGGGTGCAGTACACGACGGTATCGGATCGGCTGGCCGACGATGTCGCGTTCCTCGTGCAGTCCTTGGGCGGCGTGGTCCATCGGCGTATCCGCGTCGCGGAGGGCCGGACACCCGGACGAGCCAGAGGACGCGACGTCCCCGACAACCACGTACTCGACATCCGTCTGCCGGCCGGGATGATGCCGTTCCGGTTGGACAGGAAGATCGCGAAGTACGCGGTCACCGAGCCCGAACAGCCCAAACGCTACATCGAGTCGATCGAATCGGCCGGTACCGACGAGGCCGTGTGCATCCGGGTGGCGGCGGCGGATTCTCTGTATGTGACAGAGGATTTCCTGCTGACCCACAACACGCTCAACGATGCCTTCATCATTCTGGACGAGGCCCAGAACACCACCGGCGAGCAGATGAAGATGTTCCTGACACGTCTCGGATTCGGGTCGAAGGTGGTGGTGACCGGCGACGTCACCCAGGTGGATCTACCGGGTGGGGCGCAGAGCGGTCTGGTCGCCGCCAGTCGCATCCTCGAGGGGATCGACGACATCCACTTCTCGATACTCACGAGTGCAGATGTGGTGCGGCACAGGCTCGTTGCCGACATCGTCGACGCGTACGGACGTGCCGAGGAGGCCGAGCGCGCCAACCCGCGATTCCGCGACACCGACCGACTGCCCGGAAACCGCGCCACCCGGCGCGCTGGAAACCATGGACGACGCTCATGAGTATCGAATTCGCCAACGAGTCCGGGGTCGACGTCCCGGCCGACCTCGTCCTGGACGCGGCCAGGTTCGCGATCGCCGCGATGGACGTCCATCCCGGTGCCGAACTGTCGGTGCTGTGTGTCGACGAGCCGACAATGGCCGACATGCACGTGCAGTGGATGGACCTGCCCGGACCCACCGATGTGATGAGCTTTCCGATGGACGAGCTGGTACCCGGTGCCCGACCCGACGCCGCCGAACCCGGCCCGGCGATCCTCGGTGACATCGTCCTGTGCCCGGAGTTCGCGGCCAAGCAGGCACGCGAGGCACGTCGGTCCTTCGAACACGAACTGGCCATGCTCACCGTCCACGGCGTGCTCCATCTGCTCGGCTACGACCACGCCGAACCGGAGGAGGAGAAGGAGATGTTCGGACTGCAGAACCAGTTGCTCGAGGAGTTCTACGCCGAACGTCACCGCGCCGCCCAACGGCAACGACAGTCCGACCGCGACAGTCGTCTGCTGACCAACATCGGGTTCACCGAGACCACCGGAGGTGAACCCGGTCCCGCGCTCGGTGGCGCGACCCCGGACGAACGGTGAGTACCACCACCGACATCTGGCTCGGGATCTGTGCGATCCTGCTCGTCGCGCTCAGCGGTGTCTTCGCCGCCGCCGACACCGCCGTGTCGACCGTCTCGATGGCGCGGGTCGAGGACATGGTCAAAGAACACCGCGCCGGTGCCGCACGTCTGGCGAAGGTGCTCGAATCACGGGCCACCTACGTGGGTCTGGCGGTTCTGCTGCGGGTGGTCTGCGAGACCGCTGCGGTGGCGTTCATCGCGGTGATCGCCGTCGACGGACTCGGCCTCGGCTGGGGTCTGACCGTGACCATTCTCGGGATGGCCGTGGTGTCGTATGTGGCCGCCGGGGTGGGGCCGCGCACGCTCGGCCGCCAGCACGCCTACTCGATCTCACTGATGTCGGCGGCCGTCCTGCAGGCCATCGGCGTGCTGCTCAAGCCGGTGACCCGGCTGCTGATCCTGATCGGCAACGGACTGACCCCGGGCAAGGGATTCCGCAACGGCCCGTTCGCCACCGAGGTGGAGGTGCGGGAGGTCGTCGATCTCGCCGAGGCGCGCGGTGTGGTCGATGCCGACGAACGCCGGATGATCCAGTCGGTCTTCGAACTCGGCGACACCAACGCCCGCGAGGTGATGGTGCCGCGTCCGGAGATGATCTGGATCGAGCACGACAAGACCGCCGCACAGGCGGTCAGCCTGGCCGTCCGGAGCGGCCATTCCCGAATACCGGTGATCGGTGAGAACCCCGACGACATCCTCGGTGTGATCTATCTGAAAGACCTCGTCGCACAAGGTCTCTCCGGGGTCGACGGCAAGACCGTCCCGGTGGCCGAGGTGATGCGTCCGGCCGAGTTCATCCCCGATTCCAAACCCCTCGACAACGTGCTCGAGGACATGCGCCGCACCCACAACCACATGGCGTTGCTCGTCGACGAGTACGGCGGCATCGCCGGACTGGTCACCATCGAGGACGTCCTCGAGGAGATCGTCGGCGAGATCACCGACGAGTACGACACCGACGAGGTCGCCCCGGTCGAGGACCTCGGCGACGGCAGCTACCGGGTGTCGGCCCGGCTGCCCGTCGAGGATCTCGGGGAGCTCTTCGACGTCGACATCGACGACGACGAGGTGGAGACCGTCGGCGGACTGGTGGGGTTGGAACTCGGCCGCGTGCCGTTGCCCGGCGCCCAGGTGTTCAGTCACGGTCTGCATCTGGTGGCCGAGGGTGGTCCCAACCGGCAGGGGCGTCAGCGCATCACCACGGTGGTGGTGACCCGCGCCGAACCCCGTGTCGCCGAAGTCGACACCGACCACGGCGAATACCCTGAGCACGCCGACAACCGATCCGGACACAACCGATCCGGAGACAGCAGATCCGGAGACAAGCGGTCCCGGGACAACCGATCCGGTGACAACCGACGCAAGGAGGCGATGTGAGCGAAGCGCTCACCGACGAGGACCAGAAACTGGTCGTCCTGGCCCGCGGGGCGCGGGGCCGCGCCCAGACCGCCTCCGGGGCGGCGGTCCGCGACGGCGACGGTCGGACCTACGCCGGCGCCGACGTCACGACAGCCACCCTGACGTTGTCGGCGTTGCAGGTCGCCGTGGCCACCGCACTGTCGAGTGGTGCCGAATCGTTCGAGGCCGCAGTGGTCGTCGGTGGTGACGCCGACGATCCGGGCCGCGCCACCCTCGCCGAGATCAGTCCGGTCGCGGCATTCGTCGTCACCGACCCGGCCGGCACCCCGCTGACCCGTCTGGATGCGCGGGGATGAGCGAATTCCGTTCCGGCTTCGTGTGTTTCGTCGGCCGGCCGAATACCGGCAAGTCCACCCTCACGAATGCGCTGGTGGGGGAGAAGATCGCGATCACCTCCAACCGGCCACAGACCACCCGCCACACCATCCGGGGCATCGTCAACCGGCCGGATGCGCAACTCGTCCTGGTGGACACCCCCGGACTGCATCGTCCACGCACCCTGCTCGGTCAGCGCCTCAACGACCTGGTCCGCGACACCTACTCCGAGGTGGACGTGATCGGCGTGTGTGTGCCTGCCGACGAGAGGATCGGCCCGGGCGATCGCTGGATCGTCGAACAGGTTCGCCAGATGGCACCCGGCACCACCGTGCTGGGTATCGTCACCAAGATCGACACCGTCGGCCCGGAGAAGGTGGCCGCGCAACTGCTCGCGCTGTCGGAGCTGCTGGGTCCGTCGTCGGAGGTGGTGCCGGTCTCGGCGCGTTCCGGCAGACAGATGGACATCCTCGGTGACGTGCTGGTCTCGTTGATGGAACCGGGACCCGCCTTCTACCCGGACGGTGAGCTCACCGACGAGCCTGAGCAGGTGCTGATGGCGGAGTTCATCCGCGAGGCCGCGCTCGAAGGAGTGCACGACGAACTGCCGCATTCGCTGGCGGTGGTGATCGAGGAGATCATCCCGCGCGAGGACCGGACCCCCGAACAGACGCCGATGGTCGACGTCCATGCCATCCTGTACGTCGAGCGCGACAGCCAGAAGGGCATCATCATCGGCAAGAAGGGTGCCCGGCTGAAGGCGGTGGGCACCACCGCGCGCGGCCAGATCGAGGCGTTGCTGGGGGTCAAGGTGTATCTCGACCTGCACGTCAAGGTCGCCAAGGACTGGCAGCGTGATCCAAAGCAGTTGGGGCGCATGGGCTTCTGAGGTGCGCCACACCGATCGGAGGGAGTTCACAGGGTGGGCAAGCATGAGGTGGGCGGGGAGTCCGACACGGTCGTGACCCCCGACGTGGGAGCCCATGAGGCACACGAGGCGGAGGCCCAGGCCACCAAGACCATCTCCGAGGTCCTCGGCTCGCCTCGCTTCTGGCTGATGCCGGTGCTGCTGGTGGTGGTCGTCATGTCGTTCATGGCGGCGCTGTACATGGGCGCCATCGCCGACCCGGAGAAGAACCTGCACGACTTCCCGATCGCGCTGGTCGACGAGGACTCCGGTGGCACCCTCGACAACGGCAACGGCACCACCACCGCCGTCGACTACGGCAAACAGGTCGGCGACGGGATCATCACCAACGCCGCCGAGAGCGGGATCGTGGTGCACCGCGCCGACCGCACCACCGCACTCAACGAACTCAACTCGGGCAAGGTCTACGGCGTCGTCGTGATCGGGCCCAATTTCACCAACTCGACCATCTCCCTGGGCAAGGCCACCGTGCTGACCGCACGTCCCGACCCGGTGACCATCGACATCTACATCAACCGCGGGTCGGGCACCTTTGCCTCGGCGATCACCACCACCTTCGCAGAGCGGGTGTCGGAGCAGGTCAACGACCAGATGGGCAAACAGCTCACCGAGACCGTGCGGTCGCAGCTGGCCAAGGCCGGCGTCAATTTCTCCGGTGCGGCGCAGCGGGCGCTGTGGAACCCGGTGAATGTCGCCATCGTCGAGCCGACACCGCTGCCGAGTGGCTCCGGGAACGGTCTGTCGGCGTTCTACTACACGCTGCTGCTGATCCTGGCCGGGTTCACCGGCGCGATGATGGTGAGCATCGTCGTCGACGGCATCCTGGGACAGACGCCGGTCGAGTTCGGTCCGTTCTATCAGCTGCGGATGCGGCTGGCGATCTCACGGTGGGGCACCCTGGCCGCCAAGTGGACGGTGATGGCGATCATCGCGGTGATCCAGTCGGGATTGTTCATCGGAGTCTGTGCGGCCGTCGGCACCTCGCTGCCGAACGCCTTCTCACTGTGGCTGTTCGGGGTGGTGGTGATCTTCGCGGTGGGGGTGTCGGCGAGCTCGATGATGGCCGTGTTCGGCAACGTGGGCCTGATCCTCAACCTGGTGTTCTTCGTGATCCTCGGCCTCCCGTCGTCGGGCGGGACGGTCCCGTTGGAGGCCAGCCCGAAGATCTTCGCGTGGATCGCGGCGGTCGAGCCGATGCATCTGGTGTACCTGGGCGCGCGGGCGATCCTGTTCTTCGACGCCGACTGGGACGCCGGCCTCGGGCGATCGGTGATCCAGACCTTCGTCGGTCTGGGCGTCGGTTTGCTGCTGGGCTGGCTGGGCACCAAGTTCTACGACCGCAAGGGCTGGCACCGCTACCCGGGCGGTATGCAGCTGCCCACGAAGCTGGCCGCCGCGCTGGACAAGACCGGGACCCCGACCATCACGGTCCCGGCACCGCATCACGTGGCCGGTACGACCCCGCGCCCGTCCGTGGACGCCGCCTCGACCCAGCAGACCGCGGTCGCCGAAGCACCCCGGCCGGGGGTGGGCGCCGAACCGTCGCCGGTGGCCGAATCGGACGACGCGTCGCGTGACGGGGCTGCAGCGGAGTCGCGGTCCGACGAGTCGTCGGGGGAGGCAGAGTCCGGCGACTCCCGGGTGTGAGCAGGATGCGGAGTGTCCCGCTCGGGTGCCGTCGGTGCTCGGTGGGACAATGGCCCGGTGAGGTTCTACCGGGATGAGGCCGTCGTGCTGCGCCAGCACAAGCTGGGCGAGGCCGACCGGATCATCACACTGCTCACCGCCGAGCACGGCCTGGTGCGTGCGGTCGCCAAAGGCGTGCGTCGCACCCGGTCCAAGTTCGGGGCGCGGCTGGAACCCTTCGCGCACGTCGATGTGCACCTCTATCCGGGGCGGAGTCTGGACGTGATCACGCAGGTGCACAGCCTGCATGCCTTCTCCGACGCGATCGTCGCCGACTACGCCCGCTACACCACCGCGTGCGCGGTGTTGGAGACCGCGGAGCGTCTCGCCGGCGAGGAACGCGCGCCCGCACCGCGGTTGCACCGGCTCACCGTCGGCGCGCTGGAGGCCCTCGCCGACAACCGCCGACCCAATCAACTGATCCTCGACGCGTTCCTGCTGCGCGCGATGCACTGCGCCGGCTGGATGCCCGCCCTGGAGGTGTGCGCCCGCTGCGCCCAGCCCGGGCCGCACCGTGCGTTCCACGTCGCCGCCGGCGGTGCGGTGTGCCTGCATTGCCGCCCGCCCGGGGCCGCGACACCCTCGCCCGGGGTGCTGGATCTGATGGAGGCGATGTTCGCCGGACAGTGGGAGATCACCGAGTCGGCCACCGATTCGCTGCATCGTCAGGCCAGCGGACTGATCGCCGCACACCTGCAATGGCATCTCGAGCGCCAGCTGCGCACCCTGCCGCTGATCGAGCGGACAGCTCCCCATAGGCTGGTCGAGGAAGCGGTGAGAGGAGTCGGCTGATGGCGCTACGTCCCGGATCGTCGGCACGCAAGGCGGGCGCGACCCGGCCGGTGACGGTGCGACCACCCGACCCGCACCCCAGCGGTGCGAAACCACCTGCGTTGCCTGCGGAATTCGTGCCCAAGCATGTCGCATTGGTGATGGACGGCAACGGCCGCTGGGCCACCGAGCGTGGTCTGCCGCGCACCGAGGGCCACAAGCGCGGCGAGGCGGTCCTGATGGACACCGTCTGCGGCTGTATCGAGCTCGGCGTGACGTGGCTGTCGGCGTACGCGTTTTCCACCGAGAACTGGTCGCGCAGCCCGGACGAGGTGAAGTTCCTGATGGGCTTCAACCGCGATGTGATCCGTCGTCGTCGCGATGAGATGAACGAGATGGGTGTGCGGGTGCGGTGGGCCGGACGTCGCCCTCGGTTGTGGCGCAGCGTCATCAAGGAACTCGAGGTCGCCGAGGAACTGACCCGCGACAATGACGTGATGACGCTGACGATGTGCGTCAACTACGGTGGGCGGGCCGAGATCGCCGATGCCGCACGGGAGATCGCCCGTCGTGCCGCAGCCGGTGAGATCGACCCCGAGCGGATCAACGAGCAGTCGTTCGCGAAGTACCTCGACGAGCCGGACATGCCCGACGTCGACCTGTTCCTCCGGCCGTCGGGGGAGCAACGCATCTCGAACTTCCTGTTGTGGCAGTCGGCGTATGCCGAGATGGTGTACCAGGAGAAGCTGTTCCCCGATTTCGATCGGCGGGATCTGTGGGATGCGTGCGTCGAGTATGCCGAACGTGACCGCCGATTTGGTGGGGTCAAGCCACGGTGAGCTCGGAAACCCCTGCCGCCGAACCGATCTCACGCGTGCGAGTCCTGCTCGCCGAAGTCGGCGAGGTGGTGGACTCCGACGCCGACTCGGTGGTGGTTCGTGTGGGTCGGACCCGCGCGTCGGTCCGGGCGATCGACCTCGCCGAGGAACTGCGGGTACTGACCATCACCCAGCTGATCGCGCTGAACCTGCCCAACACGCCGGAACTGCGTGACGACGTCGAACACCATGACGCCCGACTCAGCTTCGGCAGTCTGCGCCGGTCCGATCCGGAGGGGGTGACCACCGATGTCCTGCTGTACTACACCTTCCCGTTCGGTGGGCTCGCCGACATCGGACTGCTCACCGTGCTGCACCTGGTGCTGACCACGGGCGCCGAGATCGCCGGGGAACTCGTCGGCGGCTGACACCGGGCGCGAACGCCCGATCAGCGGAATCGGGTACCCGTTCGACGAGTCGGGTCCCGGCCGATGGGATCGGCCCGGGGTCACCTAGTCGGGACGGCACTCCGCGCAGCGACCGAACACCTCGACGGTGTGGTTGATGTCGGTGAAGCCATGCTCGGCGGCGACCTTTGCCGCCCAGCGCTCCACAGGTTCGGCCTGGACCTCGACGGTGGTGCCACACTCGCGACACACCAGGTGATGATGATGGCCGGACGAGCAGTGCCGGTAGCGGGTCTCGCCCGAGCCGTCCCAGAGCGCGTCGATCTGACCCGACTGGGAGAGCGCCTGCAGGTTGCGATAGACGGTGGTCAGGCCGATCGACTCGCCACGGGCCTTGAGTGCCTCATGGAGCTCCTGCGCCGACCGGAAGTCATCACTGGCGGCCAGGGCGTCGGCGATGGCGGCACGCTGGCGGGTGGACCGGACACCGGTGACCGGCCGGTCTCTGGCGCCGCCGGATTCCCCGGTGTCGACCGATCCTTCTGTGGTCGCGGACCCTTCTGCGTTCGCCGACAGCTGTGCGCCGATCGGCTTCTCCGTGGTCGACGGTTCTGCACTCATGATCGCGTCCCGACGTCGGTGTGGGCATGCGGCTCGACATCGGAGGGATGTGCCGGGTCGTCGGGGGCAGTGGTGGCGTGGTCGCGGGGCTCGGTGGCGTGGTCGCGGGGCTCGGTGGCATGGTCGCGGGGCTCGGTGGCATGGTCGCGGGGCTCGGTGGCATGGTCGCGGGGCTCGGTGGCATGCGTCAGCGCATCGGTGACGATGTGTGCGAGGTGATCGTCGAGCAACTCGTACATGATCTCCCGGCCGTTGCGGTGCCCGCGCACCACGCCCGCGTCCTTGAGTACGCGCAGGTGCTGGGACACCAGTGGCTGACTCAGGCGGAGTCCGCCGACCAGCTCGTGTACGCATTTCGCGCTCTCCTGCAGCGACAGCACGATGGCGATCCTGGTGGGGGCCGCCAGGGCGCGCAGCAGGTCGCTGGCGGCTTCGCGCGCGGCGGCGTCCCGGGGACCGATCGTCGGGTCGCAGGGTTGGGGAGATGGCTCCATACCGACCATCTTATGGGAATTCGTTGTCATTTGGGGACGGCCCGGTGGGCTGCTCGTCGGTCGGCGCGTCGGCCCGGCCGGCAACGCATCGCGACCCGGGCCGGTGTTGCAGGCACCCGACCCGCGCTGGTCCACTCCGGCTTCTCCTGCGTGCCGTGTGCCGACGCGTGGGCCGGCAGGCGATCGCATCGACATCGTCGGACGCCGGCCACGATCCGTACGAGGCACCACGACGGTGTCCGGTCGCGGTGGTGTCCTCCGAGGACCGGCGGTGCGGTGTCCGGCGCACACGCACATGCCGTCCGGCGGGGTCACCGTCGTCATTCCGCCGATCCCCGCAGATCACCCGTGACGGCGAATCATCCCGATCGTCCAATCCGGACCACCGTGTCAGCATTCCTGCACGCGATGGCGCCGGGCCGTAGGGTGGACGATTCTGTGGCGTCACCGGCTGAGGCTAGGCTGTAACGGTCGCCGGTTCCGTCTGCGGATCCGGCACCGACCTGTTCCAACGTCAGTGGAGAGCGATTACTCGTGGCCGCCGCCCCGTCCAAAGTCGAAGCCGTCGTCAACCTCGCCAAGCGGCGAGGCCTGGTCTACCCGAGTGGTGAGATCTACGGCGGTACGCGTTCGGCGTGGGACTACGGCCCACTGGGCGTGGAGTTGAAGGAGAACATCAAGCGCCAGTGGTGGCGTTCGATGGTGACCAGCCGCGACGACGTCGTCGGCCTGGACTCGTCGGTCATCCTGCCCCGTCAGGTGTGGGAGGCCTCCGGCCACGTCGAGGTGTTCACCGACCCGCTGGTGGAGTCGCTCTACACCCACAAGCGATACCGTGCCGATCACCTGATCGAGGCGTACGAGATCAAGCACGGCCACCCGCCGGTCAACGGCCTCGCCGACATCAACGATCCCGAGACCGGCCAGCCCGGCAAGTGGACCGAGCCCAAGGCGTTCAGTGGCCTGATGAAGACCTTCCTCGGCCCCGTCGACGACGAGGAAGGCCTGCACTACCTGCGTCCGGAGACCGCACAGGGCATCTTCGTCAACTTCAAGAACGTCATGACCACCGCGCGCAAGAAGCCCCCGTTCGGCATCGCCCAGATCGGCAAGAGCTTCCGCAACGAGATCACCCCGGGCAACTTCATCTTCCGGACCCGCGAGTTCGAGCAGATGGAGATGGAGTTCTTCGTCAAGCCGGGTGAGGACGAGGAATGGCACCAGTACTGGATCGACACCCGATTCAACTGGTACACCGACCTCGGCATCGACCCGGAGAACCTGCGGCTGTACGACCACCCGAAGGAAAAGCTGTCGCACTACTCCAAGCGCACCGTCGACGTGGAGTACAAGTTCGGCTTCTCCGGCAACCCGTGGGGCGAGCTCGAAGGCGTGGCCAACCGCACCGACTTCGACCTGTCGACCCACGCCAAGCACTCCGGTGAGGACCTGTCATTCTTCGACCAGGCCGCCGGGGAGCGCTACACCCCGTTCGTGATCGAGCCCGCAGCCGGTCTGACCCGCTCGGTGATGGCCTTCCTGTGCGACGCGCTGACCGAAGAAGAGGTGCCGAACGCCAAGGGCGGCACCGATACCCGCACCGTTCTGCGGCTCGACCGACGCCTGGCGCCGGTCAAGGTCGCGGTGCTGCCGCTCTCGCGCAACGAGAAGCTCTCGCCGAAGGCCAAGGATCTCGCCACCGAGCTGCGCAAGTACTGGAACGTCGAGTTCGACGATGCGCAGGGTATCGGCAAGCGGTACCGCCGCCAGGACGAGATCGGCACCCCGTTCTGTGTGACCGTCGACTTCGACACCCTCGACGACCAGGCCGTCACCGTGCGTGAGCGCGACACGATGAGCCAGGAGCGGGTGGCACTGGACAAGGTCACCGAGTACCTCGGCGGCAAGCTCCTCGGTTCCTGATCGAGGAACTTGCATTGCCCGCTGGGCTCGCCCTGCCCCGGTCTGTCACAATTGGAGTCCAGTCATGTCACACGGGCACGGGGTCCGAGGGCGTGACCCGAGAGAGTGAGTGAAGAGTCGTGGCTGTCAGTGGCAAGGTCGTTCATTACGACGCGAACCGGGGTTTCGGGTTCCTCGCGCCCGAATCGGGTGGGGCGGATGTCTTCCTCCACATCAACGACATCGACATCGACGAAGCCGACCTGAAGCCGGGTGCCAAGGTCTCCTTCGACATCGAGGAGACCGACCGCGGGGCCAAGGCGATCAACGTTGCGGTGACCGAGGCCGCTCCGGCGGACGAGTCGTCGGGTGGACGTCCGCACCGTCGCGACGACCACCGTGACCGCGATCGCGACCACCGTCGTGACGATCACGGTCGCCGCGACGACCGCCCGCGTCGTCCGCGCGCCGGCGGCAGCGGATCGCTCGACGCCGCCGCGTTCACCGAGGAGGTCACCGAGTTGTTGCTCGACGCCGACGACGACCTGACCGCCCGACAGATCGTCGAGATCCGTCGTCGGTTCACCGATTTCGCCGTCGCACGGGGTTGGGTGCTTGACTGACTCCCCGGTGACCGCTCGGGGTATCCCGCCGGCCGCGTTCTACGGCGACGAGGCGACCGAGCGGATGGTGCTCGAGTCCGGCAAGACGGCCAGTCTGCCCGGTACGCGTACCGACCATCGCAGTGAGTACGCGCGCGACCGTGCGCGCGTGCTGCATTCTGCTGCCCTGCGGCGCCTGGCCGACAAGACCCAGGTGGTGGGTCCCCGTGAAGGTGACACGCCGCGTACGCGGCTGACGCATTCACTGGAGGTCGGACAGATCGGTCGCGGTATCGCGATCGGCCTCGGCTGCGAGCCCGACCTCGTCGAACTCGCCGGTCTCGCGCATGACATCGGGCACCCGCCGTACGGCCACAACGGCGAGCGCGCCCTCAACGAGTTCGCCCAGGACTTCGGTGGATTCGAGGGCAATGCCCAGAACCTGCGCATCCTGACCCGGCTCGAGCCCAAACTGCTCGACGACGAGGGACGCAGCGCCGGGCTCAACCTGACGCGCGCCTCGCTCGACGCCACCTTGAAGTATCCGTGGCTGCGTCGTCCGCCGGCGGTGAAGTTCGGCGCCTACGACGACGACGCCGACTCCCTCGCATGGGTCCGCCGAGATGCGCCGGGGGACAAGCGGTGCGTCGAAGCACAGGTGATGGACTGGTCCGACGACGTCGCGTATTCGGTGCACGACCTCGAGGACGGTGTGATCGCCAACCGCATCGACATGCGTGCACTCGCCGACCCGACCGATCAGCGGACCCTCGCCGAGATCGGCGTGATGGAATTCCCTGAACTCGAGCCCGAACCGCTCATCGATGCGGCACAACGGCTCTCGAAGATGGGCATCGTGAGCGCCGTCGGCGTCTTCGACGGCAGCCTCGATGCGTCGGTGCGTCTGAAGCGACTCACCAGTGAACTGATCGGTCGCTTCGCGTCCGCGGCGATCACCGGCACCCGGGAAGTGGTGGGGGATCGGTCGATCGCACGTTACAACGCGGACCTGTACGTGCCCCCGCTGATCGCTTCCGAGGTCGCGATCCTGAAAACCCTTGCGCTGCGGTTCATCTTCTCCAACGAGCGGCACAAGTCGCATCAGGCGAGACAGCGCGAACGCATCCACCGTGTGGGTGAGTGGCTGATGGCCGCAGCCCCCGGCGGGCTCGACCCGATCTTCGTTCCCAGCTGGGAACACGCCGCCGACGACGTCGCACGCAAGCGGGTCATCGTCGACCAGATCGCATCCATGACCGAGGGCCGCCTCGAACGGATGGACAAGCAGAACTCGGGAGCACAAGCACATCTGGGGTGAGTTCGGGCGGTGCTGTGGTTCTCGAGAGTGATGTGCTCAACCGGCTTGTGGCAGTTGGTGATTGAGTCGGCGAGGAGCGTGGCGCCGAGGCGTGTCGAGACCTCGGTCGGCGGGGTTCTTCAACGCAACCACTCCGGGGGTGGTCACGCATCCGATGCTGGCTGGGGAGATTTCGACTCGGGTCCTCGCTTTGCTCGGTCCCGGCTCTATCAGCGTTGGGGAGTCCGCTCAATCGGCAACCGGAGGTTGGTGGTTGAGTCGATGAGGAGCGTGGCGACGAGGCGTGTCGAGACCTCGGTCGGCTGGGTTCAACGCAACCACTCCGGGGGTGGTCACGCATCGGATGCTGGCTGGGGAGATTTCGACTCGGGTCCTCGCTTTGCTCGGTCCCGGCTCTATCAGCGTTGGGGAGTCCCCACTCAATCGGCAACCGGCCGTTGGTGGTTGAGTCGATGAGGAGCGTGGCGACGAGGCGTGTCGAAACCTCTGTCCGCGGACGCGAGCAGCGGCCGTCGAGGCCGATGTCGGTGAGTCAGTTCGTCGGCACCGCAACATCATCCGAGTGTCCGTAACGGGACTTGAGCTTTCCCTTCACCAGCTTTCCGGTGGGCGTGCGGGGGAGATCGTCGACAAAGTCGACGCTCTTGGGAGCCTTGTAATGGGACATGCGCTCGCGGACGTAGGCGATCAACTCTGCCGCGAGCGCATCGCTGGGATCAATGCCCTCCGACACCTTCACCACTGCCTTGACCTGCTCTCCCATCTCGGGATCCGGTACACCGATCACCGCGATGTCGTCGACTGCCGGATGCAGGGCGAGGAGGTTCTCGATCTCCTGGGGGTAGATGTTGACACCACCCGAGATGATCATGAACGACTTGCGGTCCGTGAGGTAGAGGTACCCCTCGTCATCGACATAGCCGATGTCGCCTGCCGCAGTCCACGTCGGATGGTCCGGATGCTGGGCCTCGGCGGTCTTGTCGGGGTCCCCGTGATAGGTGAATGGAAGCACTTCACGCTCGAAGTAGATGCTCCCGATCTCACCCACCGGTAGCTCTGCACCGTGATCATCACAGATGTGGATCACTCCCAACCCGGGCCGGCCGACGGAACCCTCGTGCTCGAGCCACTCCTGGGAGTTGATGAAGGTGACCCCGTTGGCCTCGGTGGACGAGTAGTACTCGTCCACGATCGGTCCCACCCAGTCGATCATCTGGCGCTTGACCTCGGGCGGGCAGGGCGCGGCGGCGTGCACCAGTTCCGTGAGACTCGACAGGTCGTGGCGTGATCGAACTTCCGGGTCGAGCTTGAGCATGCGAATGAACATGGTGGGAACCATCTGGGCCGCCGTGACCCGGTACTTCTCGATGTGTCGGAGGGACTCCTCGGGGTCGAATCGCTGCGCCATGACCACGGTTCCACCGAGGGCGTGGATGATCCCGCCCCATCGCAGCGGGGCGGTGTGGTAAACGGGGGCAGGCGAGTAGTAGATGTCTGTCTCGTCGAAACCGTAGAGGTGCTGGAACATTGCGATGTACGGGTCGCCCGGCTCGTCCACGGCGCGATCCGGAAGCGGTGGTTTGATGCCCTTGGGCTTGCCCGTGGTCCCCGATGAGTACAGCATGACCGATCCGGCCGGCTGTGCATCGAGCGTACCGCTCGACGCGCCCACGAAGTCTTCGTAGTCGACGAATCCTTCGATGGGCGGGCCGAATGCCGCGCGGACCCGGGCTGCCGGCGCGAGCTCGGCCACCGCGTGTCCGAGATCGGCCAGCTGTCCGGATGCGATCAATGCCTTGGCGCCGCTGTCGTTCACGATGTAGGCAGCTTCATCGGCGGTCAGATGCCAGTTGACGGCGGTGAGGTACATGCCGGAACGCTGTGTGGCCCAGAATGTCTCGAAGACTTCCGCGGCATTGTCCGACAGCAGCGCGACGACGTCGCCACGCTGGAGGCCGGCGTCGACGAGCGCCGCCGCCAGATTCCGCGACCGATCGTCGAGTTGCCCAAATGTGAGTGTCTGTCCGGTCTCTGCGATGATCACGGCAGGGTGATCGGGATGAGACCGCGCGATGGTTCCGGGGTACATGGTGAGTGGGTTCTCCTGGTGTGGTGGATCAGTAGGACGGGCTCGGAAAGTCGTACTCCAGAGCGGAATTCATCACTGTGTGTCGGCGGCACGGGCGGTGGGTCGGGGCGTCGGAGGGCGACGCCGATCCCCGACCTCGTTCGGCGGGCGAGTTCGGTTCAGCAGGCGAGCTCGCTGCGGATCGCGCGTTTGAGGATCTTGCCCGATTGATTTCTGGGGATCGGTGCAAGCCTCAGCTCGCGGGGCAGTTTGTAGTCGGCGATCAGGCTCGAACAATGCTCTCGGAGTTCTTCGATGGTCAGGCAAGCGCCGGGCTCGAGGGTGGCCACCGCGACGATGGTCTCGCCGTACACCTCGTGCGGCCGACTGACGACCGCGCAATCGGCGACGGCGGGGTGGCTCGCGACCGCCAGCTCGACCTCGGCGGAGTACACGTTGCGGCCACCACTGATGATCATGTCCTTCAGCCGGTCGACGATCGTCATCCCTCCGTCGGCGTCGAGGCGGGCGAGATCCCCGGTGTGCAGCCAGCCGTCCTGAAGTGCTTCGGCCGTCGCGCCGGGGTTGTTCCAGTAGCCCTTCATCACGGACTCGCCACGAAGGAGGACCTCTCCGACGGAACCGGCGGCGATGTCCTCACCGCTCGAGTCGACGATCCTGACGGCCATCATGGGTGCCGCGCGATATCCGGTGACGTCGGGGCGGGCGGCCACTTCCTCCGGGTAGGAGAACAGCCCGTTCGGTCCCGCCTCGGTCTGCCCGTAGAACGAGTAGATGCGTGCGTGCGGGATCTCCTTCTGAATCCGGGCTGCGACATCGGCGGGCATCGGAGCCGCACCGTAGAAGCCGGTGGTCCAGGAGCTGAGGTCGAGCTGCAATCGCTTCTGGGCGTCGAGCATCAACTGGTACATCGTCGGGACGCCGAAGAACGCGGTCACCCGTTCGCGTGCGATCGTCTCGACCACCAGCTGGGGGTCGAACTGCGTCATGATCACATGTCTTGCGCCCAGGGTGATGCCGGTGAGCAGCATCAGGTTCAGCTGGCCCGAATGGTAGAGCGGGGCGACGTGGAGCAGGCACGACCCGTCGTTGATGCCCGCCGATCCCATCGTGACGCTGATCCCGGCCCACATCAGTCGGTGATGGTCCATGAGGACGCCCTTGGCCAGACCTGTGGTCCCGGATGTGTACACGATCATCGCGTCATCGGCCTCGTCCACTGCGACGGTGATCCGATCGGACGGCAACGCAGCACTGTCGGCCAGCACGTCGTGACCGTGGTCGGCCGGTCCCAACGTGAGGTGGCCCGACGACGCCGTGCCGTCACCGGCGGTCAGTGCGTCGTGGACGAGTCCGGCGCATCCCGGTTCGCTCACGACCGTCGTCGCCCCGGAATCGGTCACGATGTGGACGAGCTCCGGCGGAGCGGAGCGGGGGCTGACCGGGACGACGATGGCTCCCAGGCGGGCGACTGCATAGACCGTCAGGACGAACTCGATGCTGTTGCCGCAGACCAGAGCGCACCGATCGCCTTTCTCGAGTCCATGTCTCGCGAGCGCCCGGGCGAGGCAATTGACCTCGGAGTCCAATTCACGGTAGGAGAGCTCCCGTCCGGCCTGCTTCAGTGCGGGCGCGTCCGGAACCCGTTGGGCCGTGAAGGCGAGGGAACTGCCGATGGTTGCCATGTGGTCTTCTCCGCTATATCTGCCGTAGGTGTGTGAGACTCAGCTCACCCTAGATGCCGTTAACCATATATGAAACAGCATGTTCGATCTAGTGGGTTATACTGTGCTTACGCACGCTGACTTCGCGGCAGTTCTCGCTGTTGTCCTCGAATCTGTAACCTAACCAAAATTCACCTAGGAGTAACCGTGACCACCTACACCGAAATCAACGCATTCGTGTCGAACGGCGTCGGCACCATCGCGTTCAGCCGATTCGACCGGCGCAATGCCCTGAGCCTCGAACTGTTCGCCGACCTGAGTGATTGCCTCGACGAGTGGCGCGACGACGACGACGTCGCCTGCGTGGTCATCACCGGCGGCGAGGACGTGTTCTGTGCAGGTCTCGACCTGAAACTCCAGTCGATGTTCACCAACAAGGAACGGCGCGATGCCTACTCCAAAGCGTGTCTCCGCGCCTATGGGACGCTGCTCGACTATGCCAAGCCGACCATCGCCGCCGTCGGTGGGCCCGCACTGGGCGGAGGCTGCGACATCGCGGTGTTCTGTGACATCCGTATCGGCGCAGAGAATGTCGTGATGGGTTTCCCGCAGATCAAGATGGGCCTCACTCCGTACTTCTCACCGCTCTGGAAGATCGTCGGGCTGAGTCAGGCCAAGCTGCTGACCCTGTCCGGAGACAGGATCGACGCGCAGGAAGCCACGCGGATCGGCCTGCTCGACCGGCTTGTGCCCACCGGGACCGTGGTCGCCGAGGCGACGCGGCTCGCGGAATCGATCGCCGAGACGACGACCGAGTCCGCGGCCAACAACAAGGAGATGATGCTGCGGTCGCCCGCCATGGATCCGATCAGCGCACTCACCTACGAAACCCTCGCCTACCGAGAGGTCATCTGGCATGACTCGGTCGTCGACCGGATCGGGAACGCGTACAAGAATCTCGGCAAGTAGTCGTCGGACCGCCGTCACAGTCGAGTACGAGCAGGGTCGAAGGAGAGCACGATGAAGCAGACCGCGGACTTCCTCCGGGATTTCGGATCCCGCTGGGCGGATGCATGGAACTCGCACGACACCGAACGGGTGCTGGAGCTGGTCCATCCCGAGATTCGCTGGAACGACACGGTTTTCTGGCCCAAGGTCATCGAAGGGCGAGACGACTTGCGGACCTACACCGACATGATCTGGAAGGTCATGCCAGATGTCGAGTTCGAAGAGGTGCAGTTCTTCACGGCACCCGACGACGGGCGGGCCCTGTTCCTGTTCCTGCAGCGGGCCACCGCGCCGGCGAAGTTCGGAACCGATCGGCGGGCGGAGACCTTCGGATGCGACATCTTCCTCGGATTCGAGGACGGGCTGCTGTCGGACTACCTCGCACAGTACGAGCTGTCGGACATGATGCGGCAGTACGGCGCACTTCCCCCACGAGGTGAACGAATCGGCGGACAGTATCTGCTGTCGCTGCTGGGACGTGGTGACTGGCGCTCGCAAGGGTGATCCGGTCTCCTGACGTGTGGGGCGGCCCGCTCATCCGGTTCTCCATCCGGTGTGCGGGCCGCCTCGTCGTCGGGAATCACTGCGGCGACACACATGTGGACGGTGTCGGGTCGCCGTTGCCGACCCGGATACGCCGTCCGCGTCCCTCAGGCCTGTGGCGACAGCAGATCGAGCGCGATATTCGCCACGAGAGCCGTGAGATCGCCATCGGGGTACGGTGCCGCCGAGCCGGACAACTCGTTGATGACGCTCAGCGCGCAGGCGGTCATCACATGGGCCTCGGAATCCTTCAGTCCTGTTGCCTCGGCGACCATGTTCACCCACGAGCTGAAATAGTCGTGGTGCGATCTCTCCACCCACCGACGCTCGGTGTCGGTCAGATTCGGGATCTCGTCGGTGTAGATGACGAACAGCGCCCGGTGTCGTGTCGCCATCTGTGCATACCGGTGGAACCACATCACGCAGATGTCGTGTGGTTCCGACACCGTGGCCAACACCAGTGCGCGATCGAACTCGATCCAGCCCACTGCGCGCCGCATCAGGGTCTCAAGGATCTCGGTCTTCGTGGCGAAGTGGGAGTACACGCTCGGTCCGGATATGCCGACCGCGCCACCGATGTCGGCAATTGCCACTGCGTCGTAACCATGTTGGGCGAAGAGGTCCGCTGCGCACGCGAGGATCTGCTCCCTGCGCGACGCCCGCGGCTGGAACGGTGACAGCACTTCCACCGGCCCGAGCGAGGACTTGTCGATCCGGGGTTCGACGGCCCCCGCCCTCGTCGCGGCAACCACGATGTTCCTGGTCAGCGCAGTGCGCGAGACCTTGAGCGGGTAGCCCGCCGGTGCGGTCATGCAGGCGATGACCGCTCGCGACCGGATATCCAGATCCTCGGCGGGGGCCTCCGGTTGTTCGGCAGCCAGTGCCCCTCGGATCGCGAGGCGGATCTCCCTCAGCCTCCGGCGCACACCCTCCTGGGCGGACGCGTCGAGGTTGCCCAGATTGCGGTGGATCAGAATCCACAGGTTCTTGTGCTCGATCGCCGATTCGGCCAGGCCCACGATCGACTCGTGAAAGGACACCGGCCGACCCGACGGGGCGACGGCGTGGAGGACCTCGTCGAGACCCCACGCGATGGCACTGTGGAGGATCTCGCCCTTGCCCGAGAAGTGCTTGTACAGGGCCGGGGCGGTGATACCGACCTCGGCGGCAAGGTCTTTGAGCGAGACCTGTTGGTAGCCGTTCTTTCTGAACAACTCAGCGGCGCCACGTACGATCTGTTGCTGTCGATCCTGGCCGTTGATGTGCACCTCCTGCCGACCGGATGAGTATAGGTCTCCCGGCCGGTCGTGCCGTCGACCGGGAGACCCGGAGATCCGGCTGGTGGTGGTGGCCTTCCGACCCTCGTGTCGTCAGTGGGGATCGGGATGGTTCCGGTGGTTCACCGACCGCGTACGTGGGCCAGACACGTGAGGGTGTCGTCGTGGGTGTCGGTGAGGTGGACGACGCACACGGTGCCACCGGTGCCGACGGTCGTGGAGACGACGGCAGCGTGCGCGGGACCGACACGGGTTGGACGCAAGAACCTGATGGTCAGCGATTCTGGTCGCGTGATCCCCGCGCGACCGGCGGCGTCGAGGGCGAGATGGCCGAGGACCGCGCCGTGGAAGAGCCCCCAGGGATTCGTGGTCGCGTCCGTCAGGGGGAGTCGGGCCGACGACAGCTCCTGACCCGGAACCCGTTCGGGTCGGTACAGGTCCCGAGCGGACTCGTGGGCCCAGTCGGGGCGCTTCGGAAGCGTGACCTCGCCAGGTCGCATGTCCACGAACGGCATCGCGCCCCGGGTCGGTACCAACGCATGGTTGACCGACGCGATGGCGATGGTGCGGTCGTCGCCGTCGCTGACGGACACCTCCGCCAACCCCAGGCGCCCGCCGATGTGCGTGGGTGTTCCCACCGCACGGAGCTCACCGCGGACAGGCCCGGGAAGAAAGGCGATGGACATGTCCACCGTGAGTGTCCATCGCGGCAGCGCCAGATAGCCGGCTGACAGGCCCGCAGCCATGTCGATGGCCATCAGGAGCGCCACGGGATGGACTCCCAAGGCGTCATCGTCGAGTCGCTCGTCCACCGGCACCGTCATGGTCGCCGTGTCGTCGGTGCCGCGCTCGACGCGCATCCCCAGATATCCCGATATCCAGTCGTTTCTCACTGCGGTCTCTGCCGTGGTCATCGTTCTGCCGGTCCCGGGCTCTACAGCCCCAGCGACTTCCCGATGATCTCTTTCATGATCTCGGTGGTACCGCCGTAGATGGTCTGGATTCGTGCGTCCACGAACGAGCGACTGATCGGGTACTCCTTCATGTAGCCGTAGCCGCCGTGCATCTGCAGGCAGCGGTCGGCAACCCGGACCTGGAGTTCCGAGGCCCACCACTTGGCCTTGGCCGCTTCGACAGCCGTGAGTTGTTTGCGGGAGTGGAGATCGACGCAGTGATCGACGAACACCCGTGCTATGTCGACCTCGGTCGTGAGCTCGGCCAGCAGGAACCGGCTGTTCTGGAAGGAGCCGATCGGCTTCCCGAAGGCCTTGCGCTCACGGACGTAGTCGAGTGTTCGGGCGATCATGCCCTCGGCCGCGGCGACCGCGGTGACCGCCAACGACAGACGTTCCTGCGGGAGATTCCGCATGAGGAGATAGAAGCCCTCACCCTCGTCGCCGAGCCGATTGCTGACCGGTACACGGACATCGGTGAAGCTGAGCTCGCTGGTGTCCTGACCGTGCAGCCCCAGCTTGTCGAGGTTCCGGCCCTTGGCGAAACCGGGGGACCCCGCCTCGACCACCAGGAGGGTCAGGCCCTTGTGTGTGTCATCGCTCGTCCGGGCCGCGACGACGACGAGGTCGCAGTTCTGGCCGTTGGAGATGAATGTCTTGGCGCCGTCGAGCACGTAGTGGTCACCGTCGCGGACCGCGCGGGTCCGGATACCGGCCAGGTCGCTTCCGGTGCCGGGCTCGGTCATGGCGATGGCCCCGATGAGTGTTCCCGCGGTCAGGCCGGGTAGCCACCGTGACTTCTGCTCGTCAGTGGTCAGATCCAGCATGTACGGACCGACCACATCGTTCTGGAGGGCGATTCCCAGGCCTGCGGAGGCGAGGCCTGCGCGTCCGAACTCCTCGTTGACGATCGCATTGAACCGGAAGTCGTCGATTCCGGCACCACCGTAGATTTCCGGCGTGGGAAACAGCAGCATCCCGGTTTCGCCTGCGGAACTGAACAAGTCGCGATCGACGATCTTGGCGTTCTCCCATCGCTCGAAGTTCGGTTCGACGACGGTCTTGATGAAGCCTGCCACGGTCTCGCGGAACTGCTCGTGCTCGGGCTCGTAGACGGTCCGTGGCGAAGGTGAAGTCGTGGTCACTGATGTTCTCCTGACTGGGTTTCGGTGGATGACGAGGGGATCAGGGTGCGCACCACTCGACCGCACGGCCCGACCTGTGAGGTCGTCGACCACGGTTCTGGTGCGGCCTGACGAATCGCTGCGAGTGCGGCGGTCCTGGTGTGGCCGTGCGGTCCCGTCACGGGCACCGGGAGCCACATCTCGGACAGTGTGTTCGATGATTCATCGTACATGATGTTCGAGTTCTGGATCCCTGACGGTGAGGCGTGCCGGGGCGGCTGCACGGCGGGCGGCGGACGGTTGGGCGAAGGCGCTTCGCCTGCCTCATCGGCGCGACCGGCCGGCCACCGCGTCGGCGCGATCGGCCGGCCACCGCGTCGCGCGTTCACGCGAACTCTGGACGCGCCTGACGAAGGAACGCCGACACACCCTCGCGTCCGTCGGGAGAGTCGGCCAGGTGTGCGACCGAGTCCGCCTCGGCGTCGAGCTGGTCGGTCAACCGCGCGTTCTGGCCTTCGCGGACAAGTCGTTTGGTCGCGGCGGCGGCGGGCGCGGATGTGGCGCTGAGTCGGCGGGCGATCGTCCATGCGGTGGGGACCACCTGATCGTCGTCCACGAGCCGGGACAGCAGCCCCAACTCGAATGCGCGGGCGCCGCCGACTGGGGAGTTGGTGAGGAGCAGGTCGAGGGCCCGTGGCAGTCCGATGAGGCGGGGTAGCGACCAGGTCATCCCGCCATCGGGGGAGAAGCCGATCCCACCGTATGCGGTGATGAACCGTGTCGAGGGCCCGCCGACGACGATGTCCGACGCGCAGGCGATGCTCATCCCCGCACCTGCCGCCCATCCCTCGACCGCGGCGACCACCGGAACGGACGCGGTGGTCAGGGCGGAGACGAAGTCGTGGAAACACTCGGCCAGCTCGTGAACGAAGACACTGCGCGGTTCGGCGTCACCGAACGCCTTGACGTCGCCGCCGTTGCAGAATGTGCCCTGTGCGCCGGTCACGACCACGACCCTGATGGGGCCTGCGGGATATGCCTGATCACGCAGGATCTTGGTTGCGGCCTCGATGTTCTCGCGGGAAAGGCTGTGTCCCCGAGTCGGATCGCTGATCACGCAGTGCAGGATCTCGTCGTCGGTGTGGCGTTGTGGGTTCTCGTTCACGGGGGTCCTTCGACAGTGTGGTGTCACCGGCCTGGAATTGACCGAACAGCATGTACGACTTTATAGTAACGTGCGGACACCGACCACTCGTCCACTCGTCCGCGGCACTGTTTGCGAGTTCGAATCCGACTGTGAGTTCGAGCACCGAATTCCTTGCCGCCCAGGTCACAACGATTCATGTGGGTATCCCACCGAACTGGAGGCACACGCGTGTCGCAAGAAGCATTCATCTACGAGGCGATCCGTACGCCCCGCGGGAAGGGTAAGAACGGATCGCTGAACAGCGTCAAACCGGTCGATCTCGTCGTCGGCCTGATCGACGAGATCAAGCGACGTCTCCCGGATCTGGATCCCGCTGCCATCGACGACATCGTGCTGGGGGTCGTATCGCCGGTCGGGGATCAGGGTGGCGACATCGCCAGGGCCGCAGCACTCGTCGCGGGCCTGCCGGAGACGGTCGCGGGTGTACAGATCAACCGGTTCTGTGCGTCGGGGCTGGAGGCCACCAATCTCGCCGCCCACAAGGTGCGTTCCGGGTTCGAGAACCTCGTGCTCGCCGGTGGCGTCGAATCCATGTCGCGCCTGCCGCTGGGGGTGGACGGGGGTGCGCTGTTCAACGACCCGACCACGAACTACGACCTGTACTTCATCCCTCAGGGTGTCGGTGCCGACCTGATCGCGACGGTGGAGGGATTCTCGCGCGAGGACGTCGACGCCTATGCGGCGCGGTCGCAGCAGCTGGCTGAGAATGCCTGGAAACAAGGATATTTCGGTCGTTCGGTGGTGCCGGTCAAGGACTTCAACGGGGTCACCGTCCTCGACCACGATGAGTACCGTCGGCCGGGCACCACGGTCGAGGCCCTCGCCGGCCTGAAGCCGAGCTTCGCCACTCTGGGCCAGGCGGGCGGATTCGATGCGGTCGCCATGCAGAAATACACGCGGGTCGAGAAGATCGACCACGTCCACCATGGCGGCAACAGTTCCGGCATCGTCGACGGCGCCGCGTTGGTTCTCGTGGGTAGCGAGCGCGCAGGCCGGCAGTTCGGGCTGACCCCGCGCGGTCGGGTGGTGGCCACCGCGGTGACCGGTGCCGACCCCACGATCATGCTCACCGGTCCCACGCCCGCTGCACGTAAAGCGTTGGCGCTTGCGGGTTTGACCGTCGACGACATCGATCTGTACGAGCTGAACGAGGCCTTCGCGTCGGTCGTCCTGAAGTTCCAGAAGGACCTCGACGTCCCGGACGAGAAGCTCAACGTCAACGGTGGTGCCATCGCGATGGGGCATCCGCTCGGTGCGACCGGCGCGATGCTCGTCGGTACGGTCCTCGACGAGCTCGAGCGCCGCGATCGGCGTCGGGGCCTGATCACCCTGTGTGTCGGCGGCGGCATGGGCATCGCCACCATCATCGAACGTCTCTGAGAAGGTAACGGACACATACATCATGAGTGATATCAGCACCATCACCTGGGAGCAGGACACCGACAAGATCGTCGTTCTCACCCTCGACGATCCCGACCACTCCGCCAACACGATGAACGCCGCGTATGTCCGGTCCATGCGCGCGACGGTCGAACGGCTCGAAGCCGAGCGTGACACCATCGCCGGTGTCGTGATCCGTTCGGCGAAGAAGACCTTCTTCGCCGGAGGTGACCTGGGTGACCTGATCACCACCGAGCCCTCGGCAGCGGCGCGGATGACGGAGTTCACCAATGGGCTGAAGGATCAGCTGCGGCGACTCGAAACCCTGGGCAAGCCGGTGGTCGCGGCGATCAACGGTGCCGCGTTGGGCGGCGGCCTCGAGATCGCCCTCGCCTGCCACCATCGCATCGCCGTCGACGATCGTTCCGTTGTGATCGGGCTGCCGGAGGTCACCCTGGGGCTGCTGCCCGGTGCCGGCGGCATCGTGCGCACCGTCCGTCTCCTCGGAATCCACAAGGCGCTGACGAGCTTCCTGCTGACCGGTACCCGCTACACCGCACGGCAGGCCCGCGAACTCGGTGTCATCGACGAACTCGTCGACAGCCGCGAGGCGCTTCTCCCCGCGGCGAAGGCGTGGGTGCTCGCCAACACCGAGGCCGCGGTACAGCCGTGGGACGTCAAGGGCTACAGGGTTCCCGGAGGAACGGCCGCGGTGCCGTCGTTCGCCGCGAATCTCCCGGCCATCCCGGCGAATCTGCGCCGTCAGCTCAAGGGTTCACCGCTCGAGGCGCCGCGCGCCATCGTTGCTGCCGCCGTCGAGGGCGCCGGGCTGAGCTTCGCCTCGGCGTCGCAGATCGAGACCCGCTACTTCGTGAGCCTGGTGACCGGGCAGGTCGCCAAGAACATGATCAAGGCCAACTTCTTCGACATGCAGACGATCAACGCCGGCTCCAGCCGGCCGGAAGGGATCGAACGCCAGGTCACCACCCGGGTCGGCGTGATCGGTGCCGGGATGATGGGTGCCGGAATCGCCTATGTCGCAGCCAAAGCCGGCATCGAGGTGATCCTCAAGGACAGGACCCTCGATGCCGCCGCACGTGGCAAGGCATACGCCGAGAAGATCGAAGCGAAGGCGCTGGCGAAGGGGAAGACCAGCGCGGAGAAGTCGCAGGCGCTGCTCGATCGGATCACCCCGACCGTCGACGCCACCGACTTCTCCGGCGTCGACCTGGTGATCGAGGCCGTCTTCGAGAGCGTCGAGCTCAAGCAGCAGGTCTTCCAGGAGGTCGAGAGCATCGTCCTGCCGGACGCCGTCCTCGGGTCCAACACCTCCACCCTGCCGATCACCACCCTTGCCCAAGGCGTGGCGCGACAGGACGACTTCATCGGCATCCACTTCTTCTCCCCGGTCGACAAGATGCCGTTGGTGGAGATCATCACCGGAGCGCACACGTCGGCCGAGACGCTGGCCAAGGTCTTCGACTTCACGCTGCAGATCCGTAAGACCCCGATCGTCGTCAACGACAGTCGTGGCTTCTTCACCAGCCGCGTCATCATGACCTTCACCGACGAGGCCGCCGCCGCGGTCGGGGAGGGCGTCGACCCGGCCACGGTCGAGCAGGCCGCACTGCAGGCAGGCTATCCCGCCGGCCCCCTGCAGCTGATGGACGAACTCACCTTGTCGCTGGTCCAGAAGCTCCGTCTGGAGACGCGTGCCGGGATCGAGGCCGACGGCGGCACCTGGATCGAGCACGGCAGCGAGAAGGTCATCGACATCCTGGTCGACGACCTCGAGCGCAAGGGCCGTTCGACCGGCGCCGGGTTCTATGACTACGACGATGCGGGTAAGCGAGTCGGGATCTCGCCGGCGTTGCGTGACCGATTCACCCGGCCCGACGCCGACATCCCCTTCGGGGACCTGCAGGAGCGGATGCTGTTCGCCGAGGCGCTCGAGACCATCCGTTGCTTCGATGAAGGCGTGCTCGACTCCGTCGCCGATGCCAACGTCGGCTCGATTCTGGGAATCGGCTTCCCGGTCTGGACCGGCGGAGTGATCCAGTACGTCAACCAGTATGCCGGTGGACTTGCCGGGTTCGTGACCCGTGCACGGGAACTCGCGGCTGCATACGGTCCTCGGTTCGAGCTCCCGCAGTCCCTGATCGTCAAGGCCGACCGTGGCGAAACCTACGAGTAGGAGCTTCTCGCAATGTTGAACACCCCGTTCACCGAACTGCTCGGAATCGAGCACCCCATCGTTCAAGGCGGCATGCAGTGGGTTGGCCGCGCAGAACTGGCTGCCGCGGTCTCCGAGGCGGGCGGCCTGGGTATGATCACCGCGCTGACCCAGCCGACACCGGCTGATCTCTACCAGGAGATCGAACGGGCACGGGCGCTGACAGACAGGCCGGTCGGCGTGAATCTCACGATCCTCCCCTCGATCACACCGCCCCCATATGACGAGTACCGGCGCGTCATCTTCGACGCCGGGATCACTGTGGTGGAGACCGCAGGCTCCAATCCCGAGCCCCACATGGAGGAGTTCAAGGCGAACGGGGTCAAGGTGCTTCACAAGTGCACCAGCGTCCGTCACGCCGTGAAGGCGGAGAAGGTCGGTGTGGACGCGGTCAGCATCGACGGTTTCGAGTGTGCCGGTCATCCAGGCGAGGACGACATCCCGGGGCTGGTACTCATCCCGGCCGCGACCCGCAAGCTGTCGATTCCGGTGATCGCCTCGGGTGGTTTCGCCAACGGCCAGGGGTTGGCGGCCGCGTTGGTGCTGGGCGCGGACGGCGTCAACATGGGGACGCGATTCATGTGCACCACCGAATCGCCGATCCACCAGACGATCAAGGAACAGATCGTCGCCGCGGACGAACGTGACACCGAGCTGATCTTCCGGCCGCTGCGCAACACCGCACGTGTGGCGAAGAACTCGGTCAGTACGAAGGTCGTCGACATCCTCGACGACGGCGGGCAGTTCGCCGATGTGAAGGACCTCGTCGCCGGTGCCCGGGGGCGCACCGTCTACGAACTGGGCGATCCAGAGGCCGGGATCTGGACTGTGGGCATGGTCCAAGGACTGATCGACGACATCCCGACAGCCGGAGACCTGGTCGCGAGGATCGTCCGAGAGGCCGAGGAGTCGATTCGCACCGCAGCGTCGCGGTTCGAGTGACGTGGGCGTGGACATTCTCGTCTGGCCGGATTTCGACTCGGGTCCTCGCGATGCTCGGTCCCGGCTCAATCATCGACCGGGCGTTGGTGGTTGAGCCGATGAGGAGCGGAGCGACGAGGCGTGTGTGTTTGGTGGTTGAGCCTGAATCCACCGATCGGGTTTCGGCGGTCAGGTGAATGATGTTGAGGCCCTTGACCACGATACCGACCGAGCGTGGACGCGTGTGTACCGCCGATCTCCAACGTCGGCCTGTTTCACCAGGTTTCAG